>NZ_JDTH01000002.1:324853-649707 GCF_000710615.1 Haladaptatus cibarius D43
GCGGTTACAACCCGCCGGAATCGTGGAATCGGTGTACGTGTCGATTTTCCGGGCACGGGCGACGATGTCGCTTTTGTCCATCGTGAGCAGGGGCCGGTGAATCGGCATGGTCGTCGCGGCGCTCACCACGCCGAGATTGCGCGCAGTCTGGCTTGACTTCTGCCCGATGGCTTCCCCCGTGACGATGCCGTGGGCGGATTCCTCGTGGGCAATGTGTTCCGCGACACGGTACATGAACCGCCGGAACGACAGCATTCGGGCCGGGCCGACTTCGTCCGCGAGGCGATTCATCGCCTCGCCCGCGGGGACTTTTCGAACTCGCATGTCGTGATTCGGGGCGTACCGTTTGAGCTTTCGAACCGTCTCGATTGCGCGGGCTTCGTGGTCTGCGCCACCGTAATCGCCGAGTTCGAGATAGACAGGAATCACGGGACTGCCGCGTTTCATCACTTCCCACGTCGAGACGGGCGAGTCGATGCCGCCGCTGACCAGCGAGACGAGTTTCGTCTGGGTTCCGAGCGGCAGTCCGCCCGGCCCGTCGCGTTTCTCGATGAAGACGAACGCCTCCGTCTCGCGGACTTCGACGGAGAACGTGATGTCCGGATTGTCCAAATCGACTTCCGGATTTTCGACCGCCTCCCAGACGGCAGTGCCGCCCTCACGTTCGAGTTCCGAACTGGTGAACGGATGGTCTTTCGAGGCGCGCCGGGCACGCACGGCGAACGTTCCTTCGTCGTAATGCTCTCGTGCGGCGTCGGCCAGCGTCTCTTCAATGAGTTCTTTTTCGGGCGAGACGACGACTGTCGGACTGGCGGACTGAACGCCGAAGGTGTCCGCGGCGGCAGTCGTCGCGTCCTCGACCGATTGCTCGTCCGTGTGAACGAGGAGGCGCGACCAGCGGCGTTCGACTTCCGCATCGATGTTCCTGTCTTCGAGAATCGCGGCCATGTTGTCGCGGAGCCGTCGCTCCATCTCGGTCTGCACTTTCCTGCTTTTCACGCCCACGTCCCCGTGCCGAACGAGGACGGTGTCGGCTCCCGACGGGTGCATAGACGGGCATAGCAGAGGCCATAATAAACGAGTGTCGAAGACGGGTAACGGTTCGAAGGAAGGTACCGGTTCGAAGGAGAGTTACGATTTCGATGCCGGTTAGAACGTTCGAACGTCGCCGTTGACGGCGCGTTCCGTGATGGTCGTCACGTTCGCCAATTCCTCGTCCACGATTGCGACGATGTCGTCTTCGATGTCGGCGAGGGTGACGCCGTCTTCCGTGACGACCTGCGCGTCCGCGACGTGCGGTTCGTCGATTGGGCGGCCGATTTGGGACAGCAGGCGAACCCGCATGTCGCGGATACCATCGACTTCGGAAACGACGGTTTCGGCGATGCTGGTGCTTAGCAGGTTGTAAATCTTTCCGATGTGGTTGACCGGGTTCTTCCCGCTCGTCGCTTCCATGCTCATGGAACGATTTGGCGTGATGAGGCCGTTTGCGCGGTTGCCGCGGCCGACAGACCCGTCGTCACCCATCTCGGCGCTCGTGCCAGTCGTGGTGAGGTAGATGCTGTCCTCCGCGTCGGCGGTGTTGACGTGGATGTTCACCTCGCGGTCGGTGTACTCCTCGGCGACGCCGTGAACGTAGTCCCGAACGTTTTCGACCATCTCGTCGTACCCGTCGCGGTTGTCGATGTAGGAATCCACCATCGCGGCGGCGACGGTCACGTCAATCGTGTCGCGCTCGCGCTTACCCATGATTTTCACGTCCGGGCCGAGCGCGGGGTACTCCGCGACGAACTCGTTGTTGAGTCGGTCTTCCGCGTTCAGGACGATTTGCTCGGTTTCGCTAAGCGGGGCGTGGCCGACGCCGAAACTCGTATCGTTGGCCATCGGAACCGTCGCGCCGTCCTCCGAGAAGACGCTCTGGAGGTCGCCACTGCCTTCGCCGAGTTTCACGTCGAGGATGACGTCCGTGCCGACGTCGAGTTCCGGAATGTTCTCGTTCAGATAGTTGCGGGCCGCTTCCAGTGCGATTGTGTCGGTTGGGATTTTGGTTCCCTCGTACTCTTTGGTCGCACGACCGGTGAGGAGGATGTAGATGGGTTCGACCATTTCGCCGCCGCCGAACTGCGGGTTCGAACTGCCCGCGACGAGTTGCGTTTCGTCCGTGTTGTAGTGGAGTACCTTCCCGACGCGGTCGAGATACGCCTGCGAGAGTGCGCTAGAAACTGCCTCCGCGATACCGTCACAGATAGAGTCGGGGTGGCCGATTCCCTTTCGCTCGACGATTTCGATGTCCTGGTCTTCGACTGCCCGACGGTCAATCGGCTCCACCTGAATGTTCCGCTCTGTCATTATCTCAGGTTCTCAGTCACGGATTCTATAACTTGCGGAAACGGTTTGCCGTGCCAGTATTACTCTCCCGTATCAGCAAGCAACAAACCGAGGTACGACGTTCGGACTTGGTCGTTCGGGTCGAGATTCAAATCAGTGAGGACATCGTACGCCCCCTCCCGCACAGATTCGACATCCGTTTCCGCCGCCTTGGCTTCGACTTCCACGAACTCGCCCAGACCCGTCACTGAATCGAGCGTGACGACGTAGCCGTCCAGTTCGAATCGCTCGCGCTCTTTGTGGACGGTTTCGGTTGCGTCGAACCCCAGCGCGGAAAGCAGTGCATCCACAGTGTCGCCGTCGCCGACGACGGTTTCGTGTTCCTTGCGCGTTTTCGACTCCTCTTCGACCAGTGGGCCTTTGTAGGTCACGACCTCCACGGGTTCTTCGTCTCCCGATTCCCGACGAACCCTGAGGGCTTCGTCGGTTTCCGCGAAATCCCGGTGAGGCGCATTGTAGTAGAAATCCTCCTGCGTGACTTTGCCGAGCAGATTCGCACCGAGTTCGTTCAGTCGATTGCGAACCGCCTCGTGGTCGGCGCGAACCTTCACTTCGACCTCGTACATGTGCGAGGGGATGGCCGGGAAAGGCAAAAGGTGTGTGGAATCACGGAAAACAGTTCGAAGGAGGTGATGAGAGATTCGTCAGATTAGCCCCACGTCGTTCAATCGTCTCCCATCCTCGGGTGAACGCCCACGCGAGAACGTAGCCGCTTACGCTCCCGATGAGCACCGCGACCAGCACGTAGGCGACTGCGGTTGCGGCGAGGAGGAGGCCGATGACGAAACCCATCAGCGTGTAGAATACGAGAAATAAAGCCATCCCTCCTGCCTCCGATGGGTTCTGAAATAGCCCTAACCACGGAAGTAGAATGTCGATGACGAACAGTCCGAGTACGGTTACGACCGGAGCGGAGTGGTGTGCGGTGAACAGAATCGCGTCGGTCGTTTTTGATCCTTCCCCGATTTTGCGTACCAGCAGGCTTCCGCTAAACATCCCGATGAACGAGGGAACCACCAACACCACAACGTGCTACGAGTAGGGCTTCGAAGTGAGCGTCCGGAAGGGAAGATACCCCAACTCATGCCAATAATAGCTACCGGACAGAGCAGGGATGATGAAGTATCGAAAAAGGCCAGCAATCGACGGGAGTGCTCCACTGAGAAGACCGATTTGCATCCTTCGATTCATTCAGTGGCCGATACACCGTTTCAGTATCTTATTATTCAGCTGTTAAGTTCGGGTTCGGAGGTAAAACCGACCGAAACGAGAATCGAGACGGCAGTTACGCCGTTCCCGGCGTCGTTCCGCCTGCCGCACTCGCGCCGGAGCGGTCTTCGACGCCGAGATACTCCGCGAGGGTTCGCAGGTCGTTCGGGTCGCGGTCGAACGACGAAACGTCGTTCTGCGCGACCGTATTGTCGAACTTCAGGGAGCGATACTGGTCAGGCCCCATCGGAATGAACGAGAGTGGGCCAGCGAGGCGCAACCCGATTCCGGCGAGTGGCATGGGAATCGGCAGGATGGTAACCGATTTCCCCTCTGCTCGATAGGCGAGTTTCGTCACGTCGGCGAGGGTAAGAACTTCGGGGCCACCGAGTTCGACCGTCTGCCCGACGTGTGAATCATCCTCCACGCAGTCGGCCAATATGGGCGCGAGGTCGCCGACCCAGATGGGTTGGAAGCGCGTTTTTCCGCCGCCGGGAAGTCCGGTCACGTAGGGCGTGGTCAGGACTTTCGTGAACGAAACGAACTCGCCGCCGTCGCCGAACACGACGGAGGGCCGGACGAAAACCCAGTCGAGCGACGAATCCCGAACGACTTCCTCGGCTTGCCCCTTCGTCCGGATGTAGGCGGTTTGCCCGTCCGGGTCTGCGCCGAGGGCGCTCATCTGGACGAGTTTCGGAACGCCGTGTTCCTCGCAGGCGCGGACGACGTGTTTCGTCCCACCGAGGTGGATTTCCTCGTGGCCCGGCCCGGAGGGCTGAAACAGCGGGGAGAGTGCGACGAGATTGACCACGGCGTCCTGTTCGGCGAACACGCCGTCGATTGAGTCGTAGTCGGTTACGTCGCCCGAAACCGTCTCGACGCCAGCGGGGAGGTCGGCTTCCTCGGGCGACCGCGCGAGTACGGTCACGTCGTGGCCGCGCGCGTCGAGTTCCTTTGTGAGAGCCGTTCCGACGAAACCACTGCCGCCGACGATGAGTACTCGCATACGTCTCACTTCGACGCGTGGGGGCTTTACGTCACCCCCTGACGTGTTGGCCATGGCCTGTCATCGGTGTCGAAAACGGACTGTTCAATCCGCCACACACCCACAACGTTAACCCCGAATCCGGGCGAACAACCGCGTATGATTACCGCAGACAGGATGACCGCGGTTGACCGAAACGCCGAGGCGCTCGGTGTGCCGCGCAAGCAGTTGATGGAGTCGAGCGGCAACGCCATCGCCCGCGAAGTGCGGGAAATCGCCGACCGCGGCGAGAAAATCGTCGTCGTCGCAGGTCGGGGCAACAACGGCGGAGACGCCTTCGTCGCGGTTCGATTTTTGCAGGAGTACGATGTGACAGTCCGCCTGCTCGGGCGCGCCGAAACCATCGGCACGGACATCGCCCGCGAAAACTGGGAAGCCCTCCAACGGTCGGAGTACGACACGACGGAGGTGACCGACTCCAAAAACCTCGACTTGCCCGACTGTGATCTCGTCCTGGATGCCATGCTCGGAACCGGCGTTACCGGGGCGCTCCGCGAATCGGAAGCGACCGCCGCCGAGCAAATCAACGACTCCGACGCGGCCGTTCTCGCGGTTGACGTGCCGTCCGGAATCAACGCGGATACCGGAGATGCGGAGGGAACCGCGGTCAAAGCAGACCGCGTCGTCACCTTCCACGAAACGAAACCCGGACTCTCGGGTTTGGACTGCGACGTGACAGTTGCCGACATCGGAATCCCATCCGCCGCGGAGACGTTCGTCGGCCCGGGTGACCTTCACGGCGTTCGGGGCAACGTGGGTGGCCGCGTGTTCGTCATCGGCGGGGGCCCGTACACGGGCGCACCAGCACTCGCGGGGCAGTCTGCATTGCGGGCGGGAGCAGACCTCTCGTTCGTCGCCGCACCCGACACCGTGGCGGGCGAAATTCAGGGGTACGCAGAAGACCTCATCGTCCAACCCTACGAGGGCGACCGACTCACGCCCGAGCAGGTCGATGGACTGGTTGAAACGGCGGAATCCTACGACGACACGGTCGTCCTCGGGCCGGGACTGGGGAACGCGGGGGAAACCATCGAAGCCACGGTTCAGTTCCTCGAATCGTTTTCGGGTCGAGCGGTCGTCGATGCCGACGCGCTTCCCGCGATTCCCGATCTCGATACGGAAGCCACGCTGGTCTGCACGCCGAACAGCAAGGAACTCGCGGAGTTGGGCGGCCCGGAGGCCGAAAATCTGCGCGATGTTACCGACGAAATCGAAACGCTCGCGGACGACCTCGGCCACGTCGTGCTGGCGAAAGGTGCGACCGACGTGATTTCGGACGGCGGGCGGACGCGAGTCGTCCGAACTGGAAATACGGGAATGAAAGTCGGCGGAACGGGCGACGTACTCGCCGGAGTCGTCGCGGGACTGTTCGGAACCACCGACGCCTTCGATTCCGCCTGCGTCGGTTCCTATGTCAACGGACGGGCGGGCGATTTGCTGTACGACGAATACGGCGAGGGCTTGCTCGCATCCGATATGTTGGAGACGGTTCCCCGCGCAATCTGGGGTGACGACGATGAATGAGGATTCACCAGACGACGAAACGACCGACGAAACCCTGACGCACACCGACGATTCTGGCGAGGTGCAGATGGTGAACGTGGGCGAGAAACCGGACACTTCGCGCCGAGCGGTCGCGGAGGGAGAGATTCACCTTCAGCCATCGACCATCGAAGCCATTCGGGACAACGACGTGAAAAAGGGCGACGTGCTGGCGACCGCGCGAATCGGCGCTGTGCAGGCGGTCAAACACACGTGGGAGACGATTCCGATGTGTCACCAGATACCGATTACGAACGTGGACACCGATTTCGCCGTCCATGACGACCACGTCGTGCTGACCGTTGCTGTCGAGACGACCGGAAAAACCGGCTGTGAGATGGAAGCGTTGGAGGGCGTCACGACCGGACTGAACGTCGTCTGGGATATGGTAAAAGCCGCGGAAAAGAACGCGGATGGAAACTATCCCGACACCGCGATTCGGAACGTTCGAGTGGTAGAGAAGGTAAAGAAGGCCGTCTCAGGATAGGGGGAGAGAGCGCGGGAAGCGGCAGTTACGCGACGGAGGAATTTTTGTCCTCCGTGGGTGCGAGGTACTCTGCTCCCCAGTCGCGCATAGCGAAGATGACGGGTTGCAGAGATTTTCCAATCTGTGTCAGCGAGTATTCGACGCGAACCGGTTTCTCGCTCACGATGTCGCGGTTGACCAGCCGTTTTTGTTCTAAATCGCCCAAACTGTCGGAAAGAACTTTGCTCGAAATGCCGTCCACCTCTTCTTTGAGTGCGTTGAATCCGAGTGGGCCGTTTTCGAGCAGTCGGTGGACGATAACGGGATGCCACTTCTTTCCGACGAGATTCGCCGTCGTGGTGATCGGACACCAGTCTTCGCCCGCACACCACATCTCCAACTGCCCGGAATCGTCGTTCATGAACTGATCGAGGAATCCGAGCAACAAAAAGTTACGTTTCGAAATTGACTTACCACTAGTAATCTACTTCGTCAGGGTATCGGAAATGGGACAGCAGGGAGATGTGGAAGGTGATTCCCACCGAAACCTTCTAATCCGACCGCCCCCTATCGAATACCGCCGTAGTTTGACAATAGGTAACACTTATCACTATCTGGTTGCTACCTACTACCGTAGGGTAAGTCGATAACGACACGCTACTCACTGGTATGACCCCGAGCAAGCACGAAGCAGACGATTCCCGAGACGGCCGGGACGACGACCGATACGCCGAACTGGAAGTCCAAGACGACGCGGTCTTGATCTACGACCGAAAGAAAAACACCGCGTGGATTCGCTCGAACGGGGCTGTAGCGCTTTCTTCGATGATTTAAGCCGACGGAACTGCCGTCAAATCGCTCGCTTTTGCCCGCGATTGTTGGACAATTGATGGTCGAGCCTCGAACTCGACGACCACCTCGTCGTCGGTGTACGTGACATCTTCGACGCGCCCGTGGTCGTGAACCCACGAAACGACGCTCATCGTTTCGTCGGTCATCGGCATGACCAACCGTTCGAACTGCCAATCGGGAAGTTCGATGTCGATGCGGCGTTTCAGTTCGTCGATGTTCGTTCCCGCCTGTCCGCTGATGGCCACCGGACTCGGCGCGAGTGCGGACAGCGCCTTGCGCTTTTCTTCGAGTTCCTCGTCGCTCACGGCGTCGATTTTGTTCAGCACCGTGACGATGGGTGCCTGATTTCGCTCGTATAATGTGTCGTGACAGGTGACGAGTTTCTCGCGGATTTCGTCTATCGGTTCGCTCACGTCCACGACGAGCAGGACGAGGTCGGCGTAGTACACCGCATCCAGCGTGGATTTGAACGATTCGACCAGCCAGTGGGGTAAGTCGCTGATGAACCCGACCGTGTCCGTGACGAGCACGTCCCGAGGGTCGATTGCCGCCTTTCGCGTGGTCGTCCCGAGGGTGGTGAACAGGCGATCTTCGGACTCCGCGGTCGGGTCTAAATCTGGGTGCAGGTCGTCGTTCGCGCCGATTTCCAACTCCTCCGAGAGCTGTCGAAGAAGGGTGGATTTTCCAGCGTTGGTGTAGCCCGCGAGTGCCACGAGGTCGAACCCGGACTCCCGCCGTTTCTGCCTGCGGTCTGCTTCCTTGTTCGCGATGGCGTCGAGTTCGTTTTTGATTCGGCTAATCTGGTCTTTGATGTCCTGTTCGTGACTCTCGTCGTACTCACCGAGGCCCATGAAACCCGGTCGCTCGTCGCGCTTTGCGAGACTCGTTTTCGCCTCGACGCGCGGGAGTTCGTACCGCAGTTCGGCCAACTCGACCTGCAACTGGGCTTTGCGCGTCTGCGCGCGCTGGCCGAAGATTTCGAGGATGAGTCGGAACCGGTCGATTACTTTGGTTCCATCCGGTAACCGTTGCCCGAGGTTGTAGGTCTGATACGGGCCGAGTTGGTTGTCGAAGACGACCAACTCGGCGTCCGTTGCAGTCACGGTCTGGACGAGTTCCGCGACTTTTCCCTCGCCGAACTGGAACGCGGCGTCCTCCTCACGCGACTGTGTGAGTTCACCAGCGACTTCGTAGCCAGCGGCGTGGGTCAAGTCCCGTAGTTCGTCCGTGTGGGCAGTTCCTGAGTCTACTCGTTTTGTCAGTATCGCTTTCATAGGAGTAGTTTGCGGGCGGCGTACGCGGCGTGGTGTGCGGCCTGCACGGTTTCACGTTCAGCTATGCTCTCTACGTACTTAAATTCAGGTTCGAAATGCTGTTCGACCATCCAGTCGGGTTCTTCGTAAAACTCGCCGCGCTCGGCGACGACCGGGCCGTCTGCCGGTTCCGGGAGGTCACTGACTGCATCTGCAACGAGTTCCGTAATGGCCGAAAGCGTCGGTCGCTCGTGACTGACCGAAAACCCCACCCCCCGAATGCTCTGAACGCGCGTCGTTCCGACGGTTGCGTGGACGGCGGCGGCTACCATCAGGTACTCGCCGTCTTCCTCGTGACGGCCGCTGATGTCGATGCCGACCACGTCAGCCGTGCCGGGCCTTCACCACGATTCGTGCCACGTTTCCGTACACAGTCGCCCGTAAGCCACGCTGGTTCTTCAATCTCCCGCCGACTCGGAACGAGGGTCGAATAGAACTGTTGCTGTTCTACCCGTTGATAAATACATATTTCATATCATTGTGTTTTTGTTGCTCCGACTCATCGTACCACTTTGAAACTGCTGTACCAGACTACCGACTTGTCTGGATATATAAACCACAAAATTCTTAATGTGTCGCTATCCTGAATCGGACATGCAACTCGGGATAGAGCCACAACAACTCGGACTGGAGTTCGGGGGCGGTGCCTTCATCGGCGGCATCATCGGTTTCGCCGCGAAGAAGGTCGCCAAACTCATCGCCGTCATCGTCGGCCTCGAGCTCGCCCTGTTCAAGTTTCTCGAATCGCGCGGAATCATGTCTGTCGATTGGGACAAGCTCTCGGCTGGAATGCTCAAATCGACCGAGGCCGCACAGAGCGGCGCGCCGCCGTCGTGGGTTACGACCCTCCTCTCGACGCTCTCCGTGAGCGCCGGATTCGTCGGCGGTTTCATGCTCGGTTTTAGAAAAGGGTAGTTTTACTGTTCTCGGTCGTCTCCTCGCCGATATCGTTCTCGCAGTCGATAGCCGGTTACGTTTCCAGATTCGTCCAGCGACACCGCATACTGACCGAGGATGTCCTGCGTGTCCGGAATCGAACTTCGTTCGACCATCTCGACCACAACTTGCCAACCGTCGTCGTCCTCGCTTATTTCGATGATTCCGTCAAGTGGATGGCCGACGAGGTCGCTGGCAACGTCCTCTATCGTTCCCCTGACGGCCATCACGTCGAACTCGCCATTCTGCTCCGCGTTTTCCGTCGTGCTGTCGGACTCCGTCTCTTCGTCGCTCTGTTCAGTTTCTTGGCTCACGTCGTTTTCCTCGTGTGCATCACCATCGTCTTGGGTATCGTCGTTTTGGCCATCGTCGCTCTCCGCGCTTTCATCAGCAGAGTCTATCGTCTCGTCGCTTGAATCGTGCTGGTGACAAAAACCGTCGTCTTGTGCCGGACGAGAGCACCGCTCGCCGTCCTCGGTGAGTGCCCGGCACTGCTCTACTTCCGACATGGCTACGACGTGATTATGACGGTGCGACCTCGACTTCTTCGAGGCTGACATCGTCGGATGCCGTTGCTTGCTCTATCCTCGACATTTCCTTCGCATAGTGGAGGAACGTGTCCACAGATGCGACGACGACACGCGCTTCGACCGTCAGCACTTCGATGCCGACGACGGAGATGCGTGCCCACACGTCGATGACGACGCCTTTGTCGAGGATTCGGTCTAGAACGTCCGCGAGACTGGAGGTGTCAGGTCCTGCTTGTACCATTGGTAATCGACGGGAGTCTACTCCCGATGATACGTAGTCGTGCAGAACCATATATCACGGTTGGGGCCGCCGTTGCAAGGGCTTTTTAAAGAAAGCGAGACGGTAAAAATTGGAAAGTGGATGGAGAACGCTGAAAACATCCAATATCGAGCGTTCACGAATGAAATATCGAGTGAACTCCTCGGGAGGCACACGAGTTATCATTCTTCGTCTCGACTCGTTTGCGGGGGCAAACGATGAGCGAACAAGCAAACGAAGGAAACGACGAGTTCGACGACGTGCTTTCTCGCCTCGAAAACGCTGTCGAGGAGTCCCGGGGGGACGAGTCCTCGAAACGCGCGAAAAGAGATGAGAAGTCGGAACGGCTCACACCGAGCGGCGAATTAGACATTCGTGGTGCGAGGGACGTAGGGCGAACCGTCGCGGGGTCGTTGACTGATTCGCCGCTTGACGGCGTCGTGGAAGTCGAACACCTCGGTGAAGAAGGCTGGCGCGTCGTCGCCGAAGTCGTCGAGCGAAATTCGATTCCGGACACGCAGGACATTCTCGGGAGATACGTCATCAGTCTCGACGCGACGGGGAACGTCGAAGGATACGGGCGCGCCGGACGCTACCGGCGGTCGAGCTTCGACCACCAGCGCGACGCGATTGCCGCCGATGAACGCTGAATGGGGGCGACCATGAGTGAAAACGAAGGTGAAAACACACAGTCGATACCGGAACTGCTCGAAGCGGCCATGCAGGTCGAGTCGGACGACCAGTCGTCGGACGACCGAACGAAGAGGGGTTCGCTCGGGCGACATCTCGGAGGGATTGTCGGATGTGGAGTCGGACTGGTCGTCGGACGAAAGCTCGGGGAGTCGCTTGAAATGCGGGTCGAAGGCCACCCCGAGAGGATAAAATTGGAGGCGTCGCAGGAGGAACGACTTCGAAAGCGCGTCCAAAATGCGTTGGACGTGAGTAAGCGGGAGGCAAAGCAAATCATCGCCGCTGCGGACATCCGCGGCGACGAAGCGGTCGAAGACGCCGAACCAGAAACCGAGAACGAGAACTCCGAAACTGAGCCGGAAGACGAGTCCGGCGGACGACCCGATTTGAACGACCTCTCCGACGACGACCTCCGGTCGTTGGCGAATGACTTGTTCGACGAACTCGAACGAAGAAAAGCGGCGCAGTGATGCGGTCGGACGCTAGGCGGGAACTGCCTCTCGCCGTGGGACATCGCTCGGCACATCTTCGGCGGCGATTTCGCCGCTCTCGATTGTACCGATTTCCGCACAGTAGTGCAGAAACGTATCTATCGACGCGACAACGATGCGCGCTTCGACGGTAATCAGTTCGAGTCCGACGATGGCGATGCGCGCCCACAGGTCAATGACGATTCCCTTGTCGAGGATTCTGTCCAGTACCTCTGCGAAGTTCGAAGTGTTCGGTTCCTCTCGTGTCATTGTTCACCACCCTGCACACGCCCTACGAGACGAGTTGACGTGTACTTTGAGGCCTATCTGCGGGCGATGTATCGCCTTCCGGAGTCCAATGATTTACGTCGAATGAGGCGCGTGCTTGCAGTTTCCGCCACACGACTTATTAACGCACGCGGCGTCACGTCACAGCAAGGGAAAGCGGACGCCCTACTACTAACGATGAGTTCGAACCGATACGTCTACGGAGTTGTCGAAAAGGCCGACTTCGAGTTTGATGCCGATGCGGTTGCTGGCGCAGACCGAGTGTATACCGTGGACTACCGGTCGCTTTCCGCGGTCGTCTCCGACATCGACACCACCGACCCCGAACGAACCGACGAGGACAGCAAAGCCCACGACGAGGTGCTTCGGCAAGTGCTCGAACACGACGACGTCGGCGCTGTCGTCCCGATGCAGTTCGGCATGGCGTTCAAGGACAACCGCACGCTGAAAAGTGTCCTCCGAAGCGCGATGCGAGCGTTCAGAAAAGCCCTCCGCGAAGTGGACGGCCACGTCGAACTCGGCGTCAAACTCGTCGCCGACGAAGACGCGGATTACTCGCGGGACAGCATCCGTGAGGACGTAGGAGAACGCCTCTCGGCGCTCGCAGAGAGCGAAACGGAAGACGACCTCTTCAGCGATCGCCTCGTCCTGAATCGCTCGTATCTCGTCGCGATGGACGACCGAGAAGCGTTCGATGACGTAGTCGCCGACGTGCGCGAGGAGTACGACGACCTCACCGTCCAGTACACTGGCCCGTGGGCACCGTACAACTTCGTGGACATCCACATCGGGGCACAGCGATGATTCTCGTGGACGATTTGCTGTTCAGGCCGCTCGTGTCCATCGCGGACGTGCTCCACTCGCTGGCAGTGGACGAAATGTACGACGTCGAAGGAGTACAGGACGAACTCAAGGAGACGCACCTGTTGTACGAAATCGGCGAGTTGTCGCACGAGGAGTACGAACGGAAGAAGGCGACGCTCGAAGAGCGGCTCGAAATCGCGGAAGACGCTCACGAACGATTGCGGAGCGGGAAAGTCGAGGTAAAACGATAATGGGACTCATCAACCGACTGGCTCGATTGGCGAACGCGCTGGCAGAAGACAGCACGACCAGAACACACACCGGCGAAATCGGTGGTACCGGCGGGCGAATCAGCTATGCTGTGTCGCTCGGCCCCGCCGAGTCGGAGCGCCCCCGCCAGCGAACGTACCGCCCGAAATATCTGACCGACGTTCGGAAAGAAAAAGACGACCTCGTCGTTGCAATCGACCTTCCGGGAGTGTCGGAGGACGACCTTTCGGTCACGTTCGACGACGAGACGAACATAGTAGAAATCCGGGAGGAAGAACGGCCGATAAAACGGCTCGGACTTCGGTGGGAGGACGTCGTCATCGAGAAAGCGACGTACAACAACCAGATACTCGAACTACGAATCGGGGGGGACACGCAGGATGGATAGCGACCGACTCGAATCATTTACGAAGAACGTCCAGTCCGGAATCAGCCGTCTCGAAGCGGCCTTCGATTCGTCGGATTCGTTCGAAGACGTGTCGGCCGAAGCGACGAAACTATGGGAACTACTGGACGAAGGCGAGGACGTACTGGACGAACTCGACCTGACCGACCTACCGGACATCGTCGATGCGGGGGACGTGCCGGAGGCTATCGACGTAGAAGACCTACCAGATGCGATTTCGGAGGGTGACCCGAAAGAGGCCATCGACACGATAGGACTCGTGAGAGCAATCGAACTCCGCGAACTGTGGAATTCGACGGATATGCGGGAACTCTGGCGGGAGGCCCGCGAGTTCGAGGACGCCGTCACCGATTTCACAGGCGATTCGGAGGGAGACAGCGACGGCAGTGACGGAATGCTGTCGGGGATGGGCACCGACATGGATGTCGGGATGGACGGCCCCGGCATCGACACCGAGATGGATTCGGAACTGTACCAGTCGAAGATACAGTCGGAACTGCACGACAGCGTCGAATCCTTCCGCGGAAAACTGCTCGAAACCCGCAACAAACTCGCGCAAATCAAGAAGGAAAACGAGTCGAAGGGGAACATCGGCCAGCCAAACTCGCGCAACCCGACTGCGTACTCCACGATGGCAGGGTCGCGCCCGGACATGGGGAAATCGACGCACTTCTCGACCGTTCCGACGGAGACGCGATACTCCTCGGCCCCGAACTCGAAACGAATCTACGGCAGGCGATTCGAGGAGGAAGACGATGCGTGAAACCGGGCCGACGCGTAGTCAGTCCGACCTCGCGGAAATGCTCGAACTACTGCTGGACAAGGGGGTCGTCATCAACGCCGACATCGTCGTGACGGTCGGGGAAACCGAACTGCTCGGCGTGAAACTCCGGGCCGCCATCGCGTCGTTCGAGACGGCCGCGCAGTACGGACTCGAATTCCCGGAGGGAACCGACATGGAACGCGTCAACGAGGCCGCAGGCGTGGAAGAACTCGCCGAGACGGAAACCGTCCCCGTCGAAGCGAGCAGTGACGACTCCGAGGAAGAATCGACAGACAGCGAGGAAGACGCTGACGAGACAGAAGCCGAGGAAGAAGCCACGCAGACCGCGGAGGCGGAGAATGACGGCGATTGAGATCGACGAGGACGACGCGGGAAAAGGACTCATCTCGCTCGTCATCACGGTAGTCGAACTGCTGGTCGATGCGTTGGAGCGTGAGGCGGTTCGGCGAATGGAGTACGACGACCTTTCTCCGGAAGAAATCGAACGTCTCGGGTCGCAGTTGATGGCGTTGGAGGACGAACTCGAACGCCTCAAAGAGTCCGAAGGAATCGAGCGCGACGTCGAAAACCTTCGGGGCGATTTGGACGACCTGCTGACGGACGCGCTGGTCGATGTCGCCAACCGCGAACCCGGACTGGAGGGATTCGGTGACTGAGCAAGTTGAAGAGTTCGAAGTCGGGCGCTACCTCTACTGCGTGGTCGCGGTAGGCGAAAACGGCTCGGACGATTCGTTTTCCATGTCGGGAATTGACGGCGAACCCGTAACCGTCCTCACCGAAAACGGCGTCGGGGCAGTCGTGCAGGAGTGCGAGTCGCCCTACGACACGGACGACTTGGAGACGGTACGCGACTGGTTGCTGACCCATCAGGAGGTCGTGGACACCGCGGGACAGACTTTCGGAACGCCGCTTCCGTTCCGTTTCGACACGATTCTCAAAGGCGACGACGAGCGCGTTCGGACGTGGATAGCCGACCAGCAGGACACGCTCGAAAGTCATCTTGCCGAGTTCGAAGGCCACTGGGAGTATCGCGTCGGCGTGGCGTGGGACGAAGAACGGGTTCGGGACGAACTCGAATCCGAGGACGAGGAACTGGCCGACCTGCGCGAACGAATCGACGATTCGGAGGAAGGAACCGCCTTCCTGCTCGAAAAGCAGTACGACACCCGAATCCGTGACCTTCGACAGGCGCGCAAGGAGTCGCTAACGAACCGCCTTCGTGAGAGCCTCGAACCGCTGGTTCGGGAGTTCGACGTGTTGGATTCGAACAGTGGCGTTCTCGGCGATGGCGCGTCCGACGAAGTGGTACAGGTCGCGTTCCTCGCGCACGAGGAACGCGAAACCGACATCGGGGAGATGCTGGACGACATCGCGGCAGACCCGGGTGTCGAAGTGCGGTTTACCGGGCCGTGGCCGCCCTACTCGTTCGCGCCGGAGTTAGAGGCATGAACCCGACGAAAGACGACCACGCCGTCGTGGATTTGCTTGATGTGCTCCTTCGGGATGGGGCCATCATCCAAGCGGACGTGGTCATCACGGTTGCGGATATTCCGTTAGTCGGCCTGAGCCTCCGCGCCGCAATCGCTGGGATGTCCACGATGACCGACTACGGCTACTTCGAGGAGTGGGATGCGGTACAGCGCAAACTCGCCGAGGCACCCGACGACCATCCACTACTTCCCGGGAAGGACTAACACGGATTCCGGTTGCGATTTTTCGCCGTATAAGCAACCTGCACTGGCAACCATGGCGACTACTGATAGCGATAGCGCAATCACGACTGCGATGGCAACAACCCAAATCACGGACGACGACGAGGGGAAGAAGGTAGTAGACCAAACTGGCGACGACGTTGGCATCGTCGAGGAAGTCCGGCACGGAACGGCACACATCAATCCAAGTCCGGGCATCACTGACAAAGTGAAATCGAAACTCGGGTGGGGAGACACGGGCGAAGACACCTACCCACTGCAAGAAGAGATGGTGGACTCCATTACGGACGACGAAGTTCGCTTGAGCCAGTAGGCTCTCACCCGAGGCTCCAATTCACGTAACTCGGTTGTCACACCGTCTGGCGCGATTACGCGGAAGACGCAACTGCACTACTGTTTTTTCGACGGATCGGAACCTATCGCAAGTGACGACTGTGCCGTCACTTGCTCCCCGCGAACCAAATCTCCGAACGCGAGTCCGGCGAACTGCGTGACGAGAACGAGCACCAACGGCCCGAGGAAGATACCGTACCAGCCGAAGAGGATACCGCCGAGAACGTAGGCGAACATCACCAGTCCGGTGTGCGTCGTCCGACCCGAGATGTAGGGTCGGACGACCATCTGGGGGAGCAAATCGAGGACGACGAGCGAGACGAGGAAGAAGGCCAGCGGAAACCAGAACAGTCGCGGGGTGGTCTGGAACACCTGCCAGCCCAGATACGCCGTCACGGGAACGTAGACCAGTTTGCCGACGACGATGGGGACGAAGGTTGCGAGCCCCGTCAACAGCGCCAGAAGGGTCGGAATGGGGAACGATATTCCCGAGGGGGCTACCGACGCGAATCCGTTGTACACGACCGTCGCTACAACGCCCACGAGTAGAACGGTGAGAACGTTACCGAAATACACCGTGGCGAGGTCGCTATCGACCGCAGAGAGGTACGCGACGAGTGCGCTATCTTCGCCTACTTCGTCGCGGAACCAGTCCGCAAGGCGGTCGTCGTCTCGAAGTGCGAAGAACGCGAGCGTGATGGCCAAGAAGAAATGGAGGAGGCCGCGAGCGACCGCTCCGAGCGACTGAATCGCGGTCGTGAGTTCGCCGCGGAACTGGCCGAGGTTCGACCCGAGCAGTTGGCGAGGATTGGAGAGCACGTCGGGGACGTTGTTGGAACCCGGAACGAGTTGTGCGTAGTAGGTTTCGATGCCCGTACCGGTGAACGCGCTGAGTTCCCGTATTCCGACTGCGACGGTGTACGCGACTAACAGCAGCGCAGGCAGTGACACCAACAGAAGCGTCGCTCCCGCTGAAATGCTTCGAGATGGCGCGTACTCCGACACGCGTCGATACACGGGGCGTGACCCGTAGTAGATGAACAGGCCGAGGACGAGCGTGCCAACAATCGAGTAGGCGACGAAAAGGAGACTCGCTAGAAGAACGAGTGCGAGAACCCACCAACCGACTCGTGACCGAGTTTCGGGAAGTTGCATTGTAGGTGTGCCAACGACCTTCCAACAAAAATTTCTGCTTGCGTGGTCTGATGATAGTACCATTTCCCCGGCCATTCGCTTTTTTACCGGGTGAACAGTAGTAGGGAAAGATGTTAGACGAATCCGTCGCTAATCCGGACGACGATGGGGGAGTCGGGGAGTGGGTGTTGCTCTCGGGAAATCGGTTCGTTCTCACTGCCGCAATTTGTATCGCGGTCGTCGCAATTCTCTCAGTGTTGACCGCAGTCGGGGCCATCTCGGTGGGGTTCAAAAGTTCCGTTCGAAGTCTCCTGTCGAGCGGCATCGCCTCCGGCTTGCTCACGCTCATCACAGTTGCGCTATCTATCAACCAACTCATCCTCTCGCGGGTGTTCGGGTCGCCCAACGAACTCACGGACAGACTCGATGGGACGCTCGAATTTCGTCGAACCGTCGAGAAAATCGCCGGGCGGTCGTCCAGTCCGACCGACCCGACGGATTTTCTCGCCCTCGTCTTCGAGACGATTCACGACCGAACGGCGAACCTCGACCTCTCCTCGATAGACGACGAAGCGGGCGAGTATCAGTCTACATTCGCCTCCTACGCAGAGACCATCGGCGAGCGAGTGCAGAACCAAGACAACATGGTGGGCGTCCTCTCGGAAATCGTCGGCACGGAGTACGCCGAGTTCATGGCCGCGACTCGGTACGTTCGAAACGAGTTCGACGACGAACTTTCGGAATCTGAACAGTCGGGACTGGAAGACATCTTCGAACTGCTCAAATCCATCGCCATCGCCCGGCAGTATTTCAAAACGCTGGCCATTCAACAAGACCTCGCCCGACTCTCGCGGTTCGTGGCATACTCCGGTCTTGCGGCGTTCGTCACCACCATCTGTCTCACCCTCCTGTACAAATCGAGTTCGGGCGCGTACATCGGTCAACCCGACCTCTCAATCGTCGTTATCCTCGGGTTCGGAATTATCGTTAGCCCGCTCGCGGTGCTCATCTCCTACATCCTCCGCGTTGCGACGATTGCGCGCTACACGGTTTCGGTCGGGCCGTTCGTCCCGCCGAAAGAAGAAGCCGAATAAGTCGGGCGAATCGGTTCGTTCGATTTCGACTACCGGGTTTTCAGGTCGTCTTCGTCCTTGATGATTTGCGTCTCGGCCTCGCCGCTCGTGTGCTCGTTCACGAGGTCGTAGAACTCGTTTTGCATTCCTGCCGGGAACGTCATGACGCCGACCCACGAGCCGTCGTTTTGCCACTCTTCGCGTTCCAAATCGCCAAACTGCCGAATCCGTGCCTGCGCGCTTCCGGCGTAGTCCGCGGGCACTTGTACCGCGATGGTCACCTCGTCGAATCGAATCGGAATCACCGGACGAAGCGCCTCTAGCGCGTCGTCAACCTGCTGGCCAACCGGTTCCATCGGGTCGATGGTAAATCCTGCTTCGTCCAGCGCGTTCTCGATGCGTTCCGGCGGATGCGGCGCGTTGTCCATCTGCGGGTTGACCGCGTTGCGCGTGATGCGGTTGACCAACTGCTTGTGCTTCTGTTCTTGCATCTCTTTGCGCTGTTCCGCCGTAATCTGAATTTCCCCGCGTTCGATTACCTCGGGAATGATTTCCAGCGGGTCGGTCGTCTCGAAGACTTCCTCTAAATCCTCCTCGGCGGGTCGGTCGCCCCGACTCGCGTTCTCGAACACGTCTTCTGCGGCGATGACGTCCTCGATGTCGCCGTCGAACTCGCCGCGTTTGATGGCGAGTGCCGCGTCGGGGTCTACCAACACTTCGAACCGCGCGCCGTGTGATTCCAGACGCGCCGTCACTGCCTCTTCGAGTGATATCATACCCGGAGGTAAACGCGCGTACCTAAAAGATGTTTCCCGAAGAAAACGTCGAATTTACTCTTCCGACTCGTCTTCGTCCTCGTCTTCGAGGATGTCGAGTTCGTCGAGGTAGCCCTCGACTTCGTCGTCGTCCAGCATTCGGAACTGTTCGCTCTCCACGTCAACCGTGGCGAGGCCGACGCTCGTCGGCGAGAGTTGGTCGTCGTTGACTGTACCGAGGGCCGAAAGTGCGAGGTCGATGCCGCCATCCAAGTCCATGCCCTCACTGTAGTTCGTTTCGAGGTAGTCCTGAATCTCGCCGCGGTCTGCGCCGACTGCGAGCGCTTTCCACTCGTATGGCGTGCCCGAGGGGTCAGTCTCGTACAGGCGTGGTTCGCCGTTCTCGATGCCGCCGATAATGAGCGCGACACCGAACGGGCGCGCGCCGCCGACCTGCGTGTACTGCTGGATGTGGTCGGTGACTTCCTTGGTCAACGTCTCGACGCCGATTGGTTCGCCGTAGCGGAGGCGGTTGATTTGCGTCTGTCGTCGCGCGAAGTCGATGAGTTGGCGAGCGTCCGCGACGTGGCCCGCGCTGGCGATGCCGATGTGGTCGTCGGACTTGTGAAGTTTTTCGACGCTCGTGCGCTCCATGAGCGGCGACCGCGTGCGTTTATCGACGGCGAGGACGACGCCGCCCTCGGTTCGAACGCCGATGCTTGCGCTTCCTCGTTTGACGGCCTCGCGTGCGTATTCGACTTGGTAGAGGCGGCCGTCCGGGGAGAAAATGGTAATCCCGCGGTCGTACGCCTGCTGTTGGGCTTGTCCTTGCATAGTATCACTCGAAATCGAGTTCCGTCGCGCCGACGAACGCGCTATCGACCTGTACGTCCAACATTCCGCCCCGAACGACGGCCGGCCGTTTCGCGTCCGCAAACACGACGCTTCTCTCCCCCGAAACTTCCCTGCGGCAACCTAAATACTTTTCTTCACAACCCCGCACCGTCCCGCTTATACCGCGGACGAAAACGCCGACGGGGTTGCCATGCACCTCGTCGATGCAGGCCAGCGCCGCCCGTGCTTGGTCAGTGTGCCCGCGGCGAACTCGGACGAGCGCCTCGCCTTCGCCGTCTTCGAACTCGAAGTTGTACACCGTGAGGTCTGCGTCCGCGCTTCCGGCGTCACCGAGCAGGTTCTGCGCGGCGAACCAGAGGTTTCGCTGGAACGCTCTGCGGTCGATGTCCGCGTCGGGCCAGCCTTCGAGGCCGACCGCGAGGTAGCGCCAGTGCGGGCGAAGGTGTTTGGGCAAGTGTTTCATTTCGGGGTTCTGGTTTGTGGGTTGGTCGTCGGTGGGTTTCAATCGTGTGTTCTCGCGGCGATGATGTGGTGAGTTTGGCGAGTTTTAGGCAATTGGAATTGGAGAAGTATGCAAAGTGGAACCGAAGTAAGCAACAAAAGAAAACGGGACGGATGGGTCGCTAGGTATTGCAGGCAACAATGAAACTGCCACCGCACCGCCAGTGTCTCCACTCCTCCCCGCCAGCGCAGAGGTGCATTCGTGCCTCACTGTCGTTCGTCACTCATGCGAACGCGCTGGCGCAACCATGTGGCTGAGTAAGCAAGCGATGTGGCGCGCGCTGGCGAGGCTTCGAGGAGTTACCTCCGAGAAGTCTTGCTGCCAGCGTGCGAGGGATGACCGAGTGAAACGAGGGAATTGGTTGGGGGGGCGTGTGGCCTTTGCGGCGTGGAGGCGGTCGTTTGGAGTCGGGACTTGTTGCCGATAAAACTCCACCACTCTCGGTGTCATCTCGCAGATTTCGTTGTCGTGGCGATCATGTGTTGTCGTGACTTGCTTCCCAAAGACGGAACCGAGTTCACATCGCGCGCCACTGGTTCTCATGAGAGTTTTAGTGGAGTCACAAATCGCCAACTATACAGAACAACCCTAAAGCGGGAACAATCGACACCATACCCCCTAACTGCGATTATTCCCCGTATCGCTCTGCAACCAGCACGCCGACTTGCTCGTGAACGCGCTCGACGGCAGTCAGCGAAAATCCGTTGTCCGTCAGCACGTCTGCGAGATGGCCGACCGTCGAAGGGTCATCGACTTCGGGGCTGTAAAACGGCTCTTCGGGGTCTGGCGTGCCGAAGAACATCACGTCGCCCAACACGAATTTCTCCGGTGCGAGTCCAGCAATCACTTCGATTGCTTCGCGCTTTTCCTCCTCCGAGAGGTGGTGCATGGCGAAGTTGGAGACGACGACGTCGATGTCCTCCCCTTCGACATTCGGCTCCCGAAATCGACCCGCTCCGAACTCGACGTTTTCGAGTGCGTTTACCTCGGCCTTCTTCCGGCCTTCGTCCATCATCCCCTCGCTGATGTCGCGGGCGACGACTCGCTTCGCGTCGGGTGCCAGCGCGAGTGCGATGGCACCGGTTCCGGTTCCCAAATCGAGGACGGTGTCTTCTCCGCTCGGGTTGGCGTGTTCGACCACGAGGCTAACGCAGGCGCGGTACTCGTCGCTGTCCTGTGAGTCGTCGTAGTCGCCAGCGATTTTTGAAAAGCGGTTTGCGTGTTCTTCAATCGTCTTCTTCATACCGCCCACGTTTCACGCCGGGGGCTATGAAATCGTCGGAGCGAATCGTTCGGTTTCGCTCGGCCAGTTTCTTCCACTCCCGAAGCCCCGTCTCGACCTGCTCGGCGGAAAATCCAATCGTCTCGCCGACGGCCACCAGTTCGCGGGGGGCGCGCAGTTGCAGATGGGAGTGTGCGTCCGCGCTGACGACGAACGGCGTGTCGTATTTCGTGACGATTTCGCGTAGTTTCCGTAGGTCTTTGATGGCCTGCACCCGCCTTCCGCCGTCGGCGCGGAGGACGCGCGAGAAGTTGAACTCGACCCTGACGCCGTGTTCTTTCGCGGCTTTTGCCAGCACGTGATTGAAATCGCCGCGATTCTCCATGGGATGGGCGAGCACGTCGATTCGCTCTTCCTCAACGGCGAAGCGGTTGAGTTTCGACGTGCCGCCGTGAAACAGGAGAATCGTCGATTTCGGTCGGAAGTTTCCGACGTGCCCGCTGGCCTGTGAGGGGTTGTCCGCGCGGATTTCGAGGCCGTCAACTACGTCCACGTCGTATTCGTCGCTTACCTTCTCGGCGTCGAACTCCCCCCGCGAATCGCCGTGGTTCCGGACGACGATACCGTCGAATCCGTACTCTGCGGCCGTGGCCGCAAAGCGCGCGACGGTGCTGTCCCCGTCCGGAACGGCGTGGACGCTTTCGTACATCGTTCGACTGTCGGACAGCGTGAGACTTGGTGCTTGCGACTCTCCGCGATTATTTTTTCTCTGCCTGCTCGCTCGATTCGGAAGGGATTTGCCTTTCGGACCGAACAGGACACGTAAGCCCAAGGGGTTTTGCCGCTTCGAAACTAAGGGCCGAAAAGGTTCAGTAACAGAATGGACAGCCACCCACCGACTCCCGCGAGTTCCGACCAGTCAACCCGCGCCGACCTCGATTGGTGTCACGAGGCGGTGCAAGGGGTTTCCCGCACGTTCGCCATCACAATCGACTTACTCGAAGAGCCGATGGCGGATGCCATCTGCGTCGGTTATCTACTCTGTCGCGTCGCGGATACGATTGAGGACGCAGGACACATCCCACCGGACGAACAGACGCGTCTCCTCCAGCAGTACAACGACGTACTCGACCCCGACGAACCGACAACGGTAGACGAGTTTCACGCCAGCGCGGAGCAGTGGATTCCGGACGACGGGGGCGACGACTGGGCTGTCGTCGAACACGCCCCCCGAGTGGTGGATACGTTCGCAACCTGCCCGGAATCAGTCCGGCAAGCAGTCAGACCGCCGGTTCGGGAACTCGTCGGCGGGATGGCGATGTTCGTGGAGCGCTACGACGACACCGGTGGCCTCCGCATCCGCACGCTTCCGGAACTCGAAGAGTACTGTTACTACGTCGCGGGAACGGTCGGCGAACTCATCACGAACCTCGTCTGTCGCGGCGCGGACGACGACCAAGCCGACCGACTGCGGGAAAATTCGGAGTCGTTCGCCCTCCTCCTCCAACTGGTGAACGTCTCGAAGGACGTGTACGTGGATTACCACGACGAGAACAACGTCTACCTCCCGGCGACGTGGCTGGACGACGAGGGCGTCCCGCAGGACGCCCTCTGCGACCCGGAACATCACGACGACGTCGCGGGTGTCGTCGCCCGCACCGCGGAGCACGCAGATGGCTTCGCCGACGACGCCCAAACCTACTTGGAGAGCATGCCACAGACGCAGGGCAATCGCCTCGTCGCGTGGACGATTCCGTACCTCCTCGCGGTCGGTACCCTCCGCGAGGTGAAAAAACGTCCCGAAGACGCCCTTCGGCGCGCCGGAATCAAGGTGTCGCGGGAGGAAGTGCACGCGCTCATCGGTTCGCTCTCGGGCGGCGTTGACCGCGACATGCTCGGCGAACTGCGCCGGACGATTGCGGAGCGGCCCTTCCATCGGGCCTAACTGAACTGGTTTTACGTCGAAGGACTGGACACCGTCGCGTTCGCCCACGTTCGTTCCGGCTGAGCATTCGGTGTAAAACGGTCACACTCCGACCTGAGTGGACTCGTAACCGAAGCGGAACAGCCGGAGTAGTTCCCGTTTTCCAGCCAGAGAACACGATATCCGTGTGCATCAGGCAGGATTCCCTCCGGTGACCCTCCCGAAAGTTCGAGCGTTAGCCGGTACCGGACGGCCGTCTGGCAGGCGTCGTCCGACGACCCGTCGGACTCCGAATCGAGGTGAACCCGGAACGTGCTCATGTCGGCCCCGGGGGGAGACGTTCGCTCCGTCCAAATCGAGATGTTGGCGTCGGCGCTGTTCGTCCGTATTGTCGTCGTTTTAGACATTTTGCCGCCACCCGTCGAGGAACTCGCATACTTGCGCATCTCGTCAACACAACCGGAGTCCAATCGCTCGAACTCCGTGACCGTCATCTCCGTCGGGCCGGTGTGGTCTGAAAACAGCGGGAGCGCGTTGACCCCGTTCGGACTGCCCCCGACGATGACGATGCCGACGATGGCGACGAGGAGGAGGACTCGTTTCGGGTCGGAAACCATACGTCGGGATTAGATGGAGAGCTGATAAGAACCCCGATTTGTCAGTAGTTATTGGGTCGGCGGTGTTGAACTCCCGGGTGCAGAATCAACAAAGTTCGCAAACCACCCCGACAGGAAGAACAGCCACGTCGTAGAGAGAGCGACACCGATTCCGACGACGACTGCTTGGACGAGGAACGTCGGTTCGCCGACGAATGCGTTGCTGAGGATGACCATTCCACCATAGACAACGAGGAGCGGCCACCCGATGACGACGCCGAGGAGTCGAACGAGCGTTTCGACTTCTTGCGGAAATACGAGTGTTGACGCAGTCACGAGGTACGTTCCGAGCGCAATCGAGATGAGCGCGAACGCGACAAGCGCCGTGTTCGACGGCCGAAACAGGAGGCGCTTCCATCCCGACAAGGAATCGTCCCTAGAATCCGGATTTAAAACACGAACCACGAGGAACGCGACGAGATAGCTTACCGCGATTGCTCCGGCAGTTAGCGCGAGGATTCGCGGAAGCATCGTCAGCAGTTCGGCAGTTGTCGGATGGCTCACGGCGCTGAAACCGGTATCCCGAAACACGAACCAGAGCTGTGGATAGAGGGTCGCGGCGAACGGGAACGCGAGACTTCGACTGGGACGAAGTGCGCGGAGTTTGGGGAGGGCCATTGGTTAATATTCGTTCTCGTATGGTTTCAATATTTATACAATTTTGTGTCGGAGCTATCGGCATCGACGAAATGGTCGCAAAACGGTAAACGGACAGAAGTCGGGTTTCAGTACTCGTAGAAGCCTTTGCCGGTCTTCTTGCCCAAATCGCCCGCGTCAACCTTGCGCTTCAGCAGGTAGGCCGGTTTGTATCGGTCGCCCAATTCGGTGAACAGGGTTTCGCTGGCGTCGAGACAGATGTCCAGTCCGATGTGGTCGGCGAGCGTGAGCGGCCCCATCGGGACGTTCGTTCCGAGGGTCATGCCTTTGTCAATGTCTTCCTTGCTGGCGACACCTTCGTCGTAGGCCCGAATACCCTCGTTAATCCACGGCATGAGGATGCGATTGGTGACGAAACCGGGTTTGTCGTCGGACTCCCACGTCTCCTTGTCGAGGTCTTCCGCAAGGTTGTGAGCGAGCGTCACGACTTCGTCGTCGGTTTTCTCGCCGACGACGAGTTCGACGCCCTTCATGATTGGAACCGGGTTCATGAAGTGCAGACCGACCACGAGTTCCTCGCGGTCGGTCACGCTGGCGATGGTCGTAATCGAGAGCGTGCTGGTGTTCGTGGCGAGCACGACATCTTCGGGGAGAACTTCGTCCAGTTCCGCGAAGATATCCTGCTTGATGTCCATGTTTTCGACGGCGGCCTCGACGACCAAATCGCAGTCCGCGAGGTCTTCTAAGTCGGTCGTACCCGTGATTCGGCTGACTGCTTCGTCGGCCTCGCCGTCGCTTATTTTGTCCTTGCTGACGAAGCGGTCGAGGCTGTTTTCGATGGTGTCGAAGCCGTTCTCTACGAATTCCTCTTTGATGTCGCGCATGACCACGTCGTAGCCGCTCGTGGCGGCCACTTGCGCGATGCCGCTACCCATGGTGCCTGCGCCGATGACGCCGATACTGTCGATGTCGGAAAGCGAACGCATGACCGAGAATGCTTTGGGAACGGTTGTAAGGATAGCGAAATGCGCATCCGCAGTATTTGTAGATATTGATAAATTACCGATTTTCGAGGATAGTAATTGAATAAATAGGTCTTGTGGCGAAACATTCAAGTTGGGTGAGTGGGAGGGCAAAACGAATCGGTGAGGGTTGTGACCGAAAACGACATTACTGGGAGAGAGGCCGAAACCGTTCATCCGACGGACATAGCGTTCGTCGGGCCAGCGACGGCGACGGTCATCGAGGATGCCGACTTCGAAGTTGGAGCGATTCAGAACCGAACCGTCTCGTACGAGATGTTACGCGAGGCAGGCGTCAATCCGGGAGTTGCTGGCCGTCTGCGCAAGGAACATTCCCTCTCGTGGTCGTTCGAATCCGGCAACGACCTCACGGACAGGTCGAACAAGATTCGCGGCCTGAAGGACGACGAACGCGCGTGGATTGCCGCCAGTTCCGGCGATTGGGAACAGCAATCGACCGAAACCGCCACGACCGACGGGAGTGGCAATGCCGAAGCGGAGGAAGCGGCGTGGCGCGACCGGAGCAGTCCCGACCCGGTGACCGACGTGCCGGAAATAGACAATCGCCTCGCAAACGAACTCGCGGAAGCAGGCATTACGTCGGTTCGAAGTATGGCCATCGCCGACCCGGAACGGGTTGCCGACTCGCTTTCGTTCGATTTCGAACGAGTGAATCGGTGGCGCGACGCTGCTCGCACCTTGCTGTGACCTCCACGACATTCGCTATAAATTTACTACAATCGTAGTTCTCAGAACGGACTATAGACATATCGAGCGCTATGAAAACGCGGGTTTCGGCGCGCGCGCGACCAGTAGACTCATATGGTTCGTCGGTGCAGTTCGGAACGATGATTCCGCTGACTGACTCGCAAGTCACGCGAGACGGCAAAGCACTTATTCTGGCGATGGATCACGGTCTGGAACACGGCCCTTCGGCCGACTTTAGCTCCGTTCCGGACACGCTCCACCCCGAGAAAATCTTCGAAACTGCGACCCACGACGCTGTTACCTGCCTCGCAGTGCAGAAAGGTGTTGCAGAGACGTACTACCCCTCCTACGACGACGACGTGAATCTGCTCGCCAAACTCAACGGCACGAGCAACCTCTGGATGGGCGAACCGTACTCGCCGAAAAACTGGACGGTCGATTACGCTGCCGAACTCGGCGCGGACGCGGTCGGCTACACCGTCTACTCCGGTTCGAACCACGAGACGAAGATGTACGAGGACTTCCGCGACGTGCAGGAGCGAGCACACCGCGAATACGACATGCCCGTCGTCATGTGGTCGTACCCGCGCGGACAGGGACTCAAAAACGACACCAAGGAAAGTACTATCGCCTACGCGACTCGAATCGCGCTCGAAATCGGTGCAGACATGGCGAAGGTCAAGTACCCCGGTTCCCGCGAGGCCATGGAATGGGCCGTTAAATCCGCCGCCGACATGCCCGTCGTCATGAGCGGTGGCTCGAAAACCAGCGACTACGATTTCCTCTCCAGCGTCGAAGCCGTAATGGACGCGGGCGGTTCGGGACTCGCAGTCGGTCGCAACGTCTGGCAGCGCGACGACCCAGAGGGCATTCTCGACGCGCTCGAAAAGGTCATCTTCGAGGACGCGACTGCTGACGAAGCACTCGACTAATGGAGACACTCGACACAATCATCGAGGCCGTTTCGACCTCTGCGCCCGTCATCCGTGGTGGACTCGCTGGACGTCGCCGGAAAGCCGACGAGGAAAACCCCAGCGGCGAAACTCAGATGGCGGCGGACGTGTGGGCCGACGAGTACCTCGAAGCCGAACTGACGGCTATCGACGGCGTCGGCGAATTCGCCAGCGAGGAGCGCGAGGGCGTCATCGACTGCGGTGACGGCCTCTCGGTCGCAATCGACCCGCTCGATGGTTCGTCGAACATCAAATCGAACAACTCGATGGGAACCATCGTTGGCGTTTACGACGCCCCCCTACCAGCGTCGGGCCGAAACCTCGTCATGGCGGCCTACGTCCTGTTCGGGCCGATTACGACGATGATGGTCGCCCGCGAGGGAACCGTGACGGAGTACGTCATCGAGGACGGCGACCGCAGATCGGTCAAAGAAGACCTGACGCTTCCCGCAGAACCGGTCGTCTACGGTTTCGGCGGGCGCGTCCCGGACTGGTTCGATGAGTTCGCCGACTACGCGCGCGAAATCGAGAGCGAACTCAAACTTCGCTACGGCGGGTCGATGATAGGCGATATGAATCAGGTGATGACCTACGGCGGCGTGTTCGCTTATCCCGGCCTGCAATCGCGCCCCGAAGGGAAACTCCGACTGCAGTTCGAAGGGAATCCAATCGGATACATCATCGAATCCGCAGGCGGGCGGTCGTCCGACGGCGACCGGTCGCTGTTGGACATCGAACCGGACGAACTTCACCAACGAGTGCCGGTGCACCTCGGTAACGAGGAACTCATCGAGCGACTCGAATCGACGCTGTAACCAGCTTCGGCTTCGACCGAACGATTCTTTTTCCGACTCGACTATGCCGCCGTGGTCGTCGTCGGTTGCTGTACTGTCGTACCTGGTTGTCGTACAATCGTCTGATTGGCTGTTTGCTGCGCCGTTATGGTCTGTGCCGTCTGTTCTGTTCCCGGTTGCGTCGTCCCCGCAGTCGTCGCACCGGGCGTTCTCGGAACGGTCGTTTGCACACCACGCTCCTGTTCGATACACGCTTGCACGTCGTCCTGTTCGACCGACGCGACAACCTGTCCGTTCGCGTCGAACAGTGTCGCGTTGAGGAAGACGAAACCCTCCGCGCCGAAATCTGTGGTCGTGTTCGTCCAGGTGTAGTTCCCGTCCGGCGTTTGTTCGAAGTCGTTCGCCGAGACGTTTTGTGTGACCTGTGCACCCACTTCTGGATTCGAACTATCGATTAACAGCGCGACCAGTTGCAAGTCCCGCGGTTGCGTCGTGTTTACCGTGACTTCGGTGCAGTTCAAATTCGCTTCGAGCGGTTCGGCGGGCGGGGTTGGTGTCGTAGTCGTCGTGACTGCGGGTGTCGTCGTGATATCCGTGGTAGTTGTAACGTTCGGTGTGGTGGTCACGGTGTCAGTCGCTGTGGCGTTAGGTGTCCGTGTCGCGGGAGTGGTAGTCGGCGGAGTCACCGGAGTCGTCCCCGGCGTCGTCGCGTTCGGTGTCGTCTGCGGCGATTGCGTGGTCGTGGTGTTCTGCGTGGTCGTCGCAATTGGCGGCAGTGTTGTCGTTTCCGATTCCGGTGTCGTCGTAACTGCCGAAATCCGACTCGCTTTGTTCTGTGCGAGCGAGCGAACCGTCTGCGGTTGCACGTTCTCTCCTGTGGCGATTCGCTCGCTCGCCCGTTCGGTTCCCTCGATTGCGGCCTGTCGAATCTGGCTCGTGTCGTTCACGTTCTGCTGGGCGGCGGCCCGTGCCGCCCCGGATGCGGCACCCGCGGAAGCGGCCTGCACCTGTTCGACGGTTGCGTCCTGAATTTGCGTGATTCCGCCGCTTGCCGAACCCAGCGCGGCGGATCGAATTTGCACGAGATTCGCCCGCTGGCTTTGAGAAATCGCGCCGTTCGCACCGCCCCGCGTTGCAGCTTGTACCTGCCGAACGTCGGCTTGCTGGCGCTGGCTCGCCGAAACGCCGCCCGTCGCGGAGCCTCGTGCGGCAGCTTGGACTTGCGTAATGCTCGCCTGTTGGCTCTGGGTTACCGCTCCCGCCGCCGCACCGACGCACGCGAACTGAATCTGACGGATTCGCACTGTTTGAACTTGCGTGATACCACCGCTCGCGGCACCCCTCGCGGCGGCCTGAATCTGTCGTCCCTCGACAATCTGCTTCTGGACGGCACCCTGAACGGCCCCCTGTGCCGACCCCTGCGCGACGACCTGAATTTGGACGATGTTTACGGTTTGAATCTGGACGATACTCAGCGCGCCCGCCGCCGCGCCTCGACAGGCCGACTGCACCTGTCTCACGGTTGCCTGCTGAATCTGCGTGATTCCGCCTTTCGCCGCGCCATGTGCTGCGGTCTGAATCTGGAGAATGCTAGCTTGCTGGAATTGGGAAATCGCCCCCGCCGCGGCACCGCGCGTCGCGGCCTGTATCTGTCGAATATCGACGCGCTGAATCTGCGTCACCCCGCCTTTGGCCGCACCCAGCGCGGCGACTTGCACTTGTTTCACGTTCGCGCGTTGGGTCTGTAATGCGCCCGTCGCGGCACCTTGCGCGGCGAACTGCATCTGTCTGATTTCGATTCGCTGGCGCTGGTCGAGCGCGCCGAAGGCCGCGCCCTGTGCGGCCTCCTGAATCTGTGAAATGCTCACCTGCTGATTTTGTACTGCACCCCTCACGGCACCTGTTCCGGCCCCTCGCGCTGCGATTTGTAGCTGTTCGACGGTCGCTCGCTGACTCTGCGCCACCGCACCGTGTCCGGCACCGAACGCGGCGGCTTGTATTTGCGTCGCGTCCGCTTGCTGTGCCTGTGTTATCGTCCCAGCGGTTGCTCCGGTGGTCGCAACCTGAATTTGCCTAATAGAGGTGGTTTGGCTCTGAAGCAGGGTTCCGTGCGCCGCACCGCGGGCGGCGGCCTGCACCTGCGAAACGCTTGCTTGCTGGCGCTGGGAAACAGCTTGCACGGCACCCTGTGCGACTGCCTGTCGCTGTTGCTGATTAACCGAAACCCCTTGTCTCTGTGCTACCGAGGCACCCTGCAACGCGCCGCGAGCGGCGGCCTGCTCGCGGTCTGAGAGCTGTCGTTGCTGGACGTCTGCTCGCTGAACGGCGTTCTCGGGAACGGAACTGTCCGCTCGGCTAGTTGTCCGTGTTTCCAGCGGTAACACGGTCGGCCCGTTCACCGTCGGCCGCTCGTTGACCGATTCAGTCGCTCCAGTTGGCGACTGTGCCGAGGGAACCACGGAAACGAAACCAGTAGTCGAGAGCGTCAGGACGAAAACGAACACGAGTGTCGTTTGCGTAAATCGCCTCATAATCACGTGACTGACGGTAGATTCCAATTTTAATCTTCGACACCGTTAATTCCGTTCTCGGAACCCATCGGCCCGTTGCCGACAGTACACGTGGCGGTTTTCTTCGGACATCATTGGCAACCGAACCGAACCGTGAGGTAATCGTCGTTTCGATGGTTACGTTCGGACGAGATTTCCTCCACCCAAATATATTCGGTGATACAGTTATTAGAAACAAAAGTAGACGCGACGATGATTTCAGTTCGACTGCCAGCTTTCTAGGTGTCTAGATTCACCATTCTTTATGCAGGGTCATCAACTGGAGATGAGCGTCGCATGAGCAATGAGTCACCATACCGGGACGACTCGGGGAAACGACCGTCTACAGACCCACCCCACGTACTTCGTGCTGAACCGGCAGTGAGCAGGCCGTCGTTCGACGACATCTTCAAACTGTTGTCGGAGAAGCGACGGCGATACGCCATTCACCACCTTTCGACGACACCGGAGGGCGTGGCAACGCTTTCCGACCTCGTCGAACAGGTCGCCGCGTGGGAAACCGAAACGTCGGTCGGCGACGTTCCGGACGATTACCGAAAACGCGTCGAAGCATCGCTTCATCACACACATCTGCCGAAACTCGATGACGCAAACATCATCGACTACGATGCGCGGAGCGAATCCGTCCGCTACTGGGGACAACCCGTCCTCGAAGAGTACGCGGAACACGTCGCCGCAATGGAACTACCAGAGCGGTAATCGTTTATCGCGTTCCGTCCCGCATCGACCCCAAAGACGCTTCTCAAGACCTCCCTTTCCGCCTTTCCCTCGCTCTTTGCGACCGTTTTTCCGCCCGTCGAAATTTTTGCCGCGTGCGAAAGGGAAAATGGTTTGAAATCACCCCACGGACACGCAACCATGAAAGTCCGCATCGGCGCGGGGGCAACCGAGGAGGAAGCCTCAGCTATCGCCAGCGCACTCGCCCAGCACGTCGGGAGCGAGGTGAACGTGTACGTCGGGGACGCAGACGAACCGACCGTTACGTGGAGCGACACCGAGGAACCAATTGAAGACGATTTGGGCCCGACGGAGCGCGAGAAGGAACTGTGGAAGGAAATCGAGGAAATCGAGGCAGGTGGCCCCGAGAAGTACAAAGAACGCCTCGCCGAAAAAGGGAAACTGTTCGTCCGCGACCGACTCGACCTCTGGTTCGGCGACGACGGCCTGAAGTTCGAGGACGGCCGATTTGCCGAGTTCGACGCGGAAGACAAACTTCCAGCGGACGGACTCCTCACAGGCGCGGCGGAGTTCGAAGGCCGAGACGTTCACTTCATGGCGAACGACTTCACGGTCAAAGCCGGGAGCATGGCCGCGAAAGGCGTCGAGAAGTTCCTCCGGATGCAACAGCGCGCACTCCAGAGCGGCAATCCCGTCCTCTACCTGATGGACTCTTCGGGCGGCCGAATCGACCAACAAACCGGATTTTTCGCCAACCGCGAAGGCATCGGAAAATACTACTACAACCACTCGATGCTTTCGGGGCGCGTCCCACAGATTTGTGTCCTGTACGGGCCATGTATCGCAGGCGCGGCGTACACGCCGATGTTCGCCGATTTCACCATCATGGTCGAAGAGATGTCCGCGATGGCCATCGCCTCGCCGCGAATGGTGAAGATGGTAACCGGCGAGGACATCAGCATGCAAGACCTCGGTGGGGCGCAGATGCACGCCGAACACTCGGGCAGTGCCGACCTCGTCGCCCGCGACGAGGAACACGCCCGCGAACTCGTCTCCGACCTCATCACGTACCTTCCGAACAAGGCACACGAGAAACCGCCACGGAGCGAACCGAAGGCCCCGAAACTGTCGCCGAACGGTATCGACGAGGTCATTCCGCAGAGTCCGAACCGGGCTTACGACATGACCGACCTGATAGAGCGCGTCGTGGACGCGGATTCGTACTTCGAACTCCGGCCCGACTTCGGCAAGGAAATCATCACTGCCTTCGCCAAAATCGACGGTCGGCCGGTCGGCATCGTGGCCAATCAACCAGCACAGCGCTCGGGCGCGATTTTCCCGGACGCCGCCGAAAAGGCCGCGGAGTTCATCTGGAAATGTGACGCCTTCGAGGTGCCACTGCTTTACCTCTGTGACACGCCGGGGTTCATGGCCGGGTCGCAGGTCGAGAAGGACGCGATTTTGGAGAAAGGGAAGAAGATGATTTACGCCACGTCTTCCGCGACGGTTCCGAAGCAGTCGGTCGTCGTCCGGAAGGCCTACGGTGCGGGCATCTACGCCATGTCCGGCCCGGCCTACGATCCACAGAGCGTCATCGCGCTCCCGTCGGGTGAAATCGGCATCATGGGGCCGGAAGCCGCAATCAACGCGGTCTACGCGAACAAGCTGAACGCCATCGAGGACGAAGAAGAGCGCGCCCAGCGCGAACAGGAACTCCGCGAGGAGTACCGAGAGGACATCGACGCACACCGGATGGCGAGCGAGATGGTCATCGACGACATCGTCCCGCCGAGCACTCTGCGCAAGGAACTGGTCAATCGCTTCGAGTTCTACGCGGACATGGAAAAGAGTCTGCCGGACAAAAAGCACGGAACGATTCTGTAAGGAAACGGAGCAATTCTGCAAACTGGAATCGGCCCTGTCTTTCGACTATCTTCGACCCAATTTTTCAACGAAGAATCACGTTTAAGGGGTTCATTATCGTCAATTCGCCAGTTAAGGCGCTGTATAATAAAGCCGTTTTCCGTCGTTGGTCAGTACAACGCGGGAACTCCGCGACACCATCATGAACCACCAGCGGTTATCCGCCCGAATCGGCGTGGCACGGCCCAACTTCGGAACCACGGAGCGCCTCCTCTGGTTCGTCGTCCTCCTCGCCCTCGTCGGCGACTTGCTGACGACCTACGTCGGGTTACGAGCGGGAATGACCGAATCGAACCCGATTGCACGAAGCGCGCTCTCCCAGTTCGGATTCGCGGCGCTTCTCGGACTGAAGGCGTTCTCGCTCGCGGTCGGGTTCGCCTGTCGCCCCCTCGTCCCGCAGGAGTACGTCGCGCTCATCCCTGCGGGACTCGCGCTCCCGTGGACGATTGCGGTGTTCATCAACCTCTCGTTGTTGATGTGATTTTCTCCTACTCGACGTTTTCTTTCTTCAGCGACAGCGCGGTTCTGTCGAATTCACAGACGAGCGTCTCGTCCTCGCCGTTCACTGTAAACACTTCGACGTGCATGGTGACGACGCCGCGCTCGCCGTCGCTTGTCTCGCGTTTGTCGGTTACAGTGGATTGGGCGCGAATCGTATCGCCGTGAAACACCGGGTTCGGGTGCGAAACGTTGTCGTAGGAGAGGTTGGCGACGATGGTTCCCTCCGTGGTGTCCGGAATCGAGACGCCGACTGCGAGGCTCATCGTGTACAGACCGTTGACCAGCCGCTCGCCGAACTGCGTGTCGCTCGCAAACTCCTCGTCCAAGTGGAGCGGTTGCTGGTTCATCGTCATATCACAGAACTGCTGGTTGTCACTCTCGCTGACGGTGCGCCGTTTCTCGTGCGTGATAGTTTCTCCGACCTCGAACTCTTCGTAGTAAAGCCCAGTCATGGGTGAATCTGCATCGCGTGCCGGAAAAATGCTATCGGTCTGGCGGTGATTGTTCGAACCGTTTCAACTGTTGCAACGGCGCGGAGGGAGTGTATGCAGTCCATAACAAAGTAGATAGTATCCGAATGGTGAGACAGTCAGACCAAATTCAGGTCGGGAGAAATATATGAAAGACGAAAACACGCGACATCCGATGAATCGACGCAAGTTCGATGCGACACTCCCCAACAACGGGGGCGAATCGGACGGTATCGACGTGAGTGCGACCGGCGAGTTCCAGTTCGACCAAGTGGTCACGCGGGGGGACACCACGGTTTCGCGGAGCGTCGAATGGTCGTTCGAATGTTCCGAAACGAGCGGCGACGTCTCCGAATCGGACGCAGAATCCGAATCGACGGACGACGAGCGCGCCGCCGCTCGTGAGGACGTAAAGCGATTCGTCTCCGACGGTGGCTTCGATTCGGGGCCGGATTCCAAACCAAATTCGAAAGCGGGGCGGATGGCACCCGACGGCGGTGTGGAAGACCGCGATAGTTCGTTCGAAACTGGACGTGCGCCGGCGACGCCGAAGAGCGGAGAAGAGCCGAAAACGAGAGCGGAACTCGCAGACGACTCGTCCGCGAACGAGTCGCCGACGAGAGATTCGTCGAGCTTCTCGGGACGAACTGCATTGGACGCCGACGCGGACACCGTCCGCGCCCGCTGGTACGCGCAGGTCGGCGGTCCGGTCGAAACCGCGCCCATCGTCCGAGATGGGTCGGTGTACGTCGGCACCGAAAACGGATTCGTCTGCAATATCGACCACCGCGACGGCGTGAGCAACTGGCTGTTTCAAGCGTCCAACGCGGTCGGAACCCCCGGCGTCGAAAACGGCCTCACCTACGTCGGCGACCGCAGTGGGAACCTATTCGCGCTCGATTCCGCTAGCGGGGCGCGCGAATGGCGATTTGAAACCGACGCCGGGCTCGAAGTCTCCCCGCAACTCCTCGGCGACGACCTCTACGTCGCGGCCCGAGACGGACAGGTGTTCAAACTCGACGCCGGAACCGGCGAAGAACGACTTTCGTTCCGCAGCCCCGCGCGGGCGCTCACGTCGCTCCGAATCGCGCGCGATACCCTGTACGCGACCGGCCTCGACGGCGGCCTCTTCGCCCACGACGTGACCGACGGAAGCGAGCAGTTCCGCTTTGCTCCCTCGCTCGCAGTCGCTGGCGCGCCGGAAGTCGTGGACGACACGGCCTACGTCGGAACCGTCGATGGTGACCGCGTGTACGCTCTCGACGCCGAAACCGGCGAAACGAAGTGGCGCTTCCGAACGAACGCAGGAATCTGGTCGTCACCAGTCGCCGTGAGCGGCATCGTCTACGTCGGCTGTGCCGACGGAAACGTCTACGCGCTGGACGCCCGCGAGGGAACCGTCAGGTGGCGTGTGCAGACTGGTGCGCGCGTCTGGGGGTCGCCCGTTCTCACCAACGAACTGGTGTACGTCGCAAACGACGACGGGATGGTGTTCGCGCTCGACCGCGCCGACGGCCACGTTCGCTGGCAGTTTAGCGCACAGGACGCCCTCGTCGCCCCGCCAGCAATCGGACGCGATGGCGTCTACGTCGGCGACGTGGCGGGAACGGTGTACGCCCTGCCGCAGTAAGCCCGGACTGATTCTCTCATCGGTACTCCCGACCACATTTCACCCTCGTTTTCTTCTGATTCACCGGAATAAGCGTCGTCAATATTCCAAAAGAACGTTCGTCCGATTCTGTTTTTCTGCGGTCTATGTCGTGGTATCGCATATCGTTCCCGGCTCGGATGGCAAGGTCTTTGCCCGGTCGGGTAAGAATTGCCGGTCAGAACCCGCAGAGGTCCCAACATCATGTCATCAACTGGGAAACAGAAAGAAGAGGAACCGGAGACGGCGGCAGAGACAGCACGGCGACAGCTTGAACGTGCCGCGGCACACCTCGATGTGGACCGTGGAATCATCGAGCGATTGAAACACCCCGACCAAGTTCATCGTGTGTCGGTCCCGCTCGAGCGAGACGACGGCGAAACGGACGTTTTCACCGGCTACCGCGCCCAGCACGATAGCGTGCGCGGCCCGTTCAAAGGCGGCATGCGCTACCATCCCGGCGTGACCGAGGAGGAGTGTACCGGTCTGTCGATGTGGATGACGTGGAAATGCGCCGTCATGAATCTCCCGTTCGGCGGCGCGAAAGGCGGTATCGTCGTGAATCCGAAAGAACTGAGCAGCGAAGAAAAAGAACGCCTCACGCGACGGTTCGCCGAGGAACTTCGCGACTTCATCGGCCCGATGCACGACATTCCTGCCCCGGACATGGGAACCGACGCGCAGACGATGGCGTGGTTCATGGACGCCTACTCGATGCAGGAGGGGGAAACCCAACCCGGCGTCGTCACAGGCAAGCCACCGGTCGTCGGCGGTTCCTACGGCCGTGAAGAGTCGCCCGGACGCTCCGTGGCCATCATCACCCGCGAGGCGTGTGACTACTACGACTACCCGCTCGAAGATACGTCGGTCGCCATCCAAGGATTCGGGAGCGTCGGTGCAAACGCCGCCCTCGCCCTCCACGAATGGGGCGCAAACGTCGTCGCCGTCTCCGACGTGAACGGCGCAATTTACGACCCCGACGGATTGAACATTGACGAAATTCCGACCCACGAGGAAGAACCGGAAGCAGTCACGACGTTCGACGCGCCACAACACGTTTCGAACGACGAACTCCTCGAACTGGACGTTGACGTGCTCATTCCGGCCGCAATCGGCAACGTTCTCACCGAGTCGAACGCCCACGAGGTCAAAGCCGACATCGTCGTCGAAGGGGCGAACGGCCCGACGACGACGACGGCAGACGAAATCATGAAGAAGCGCGGCATCAACGTCATTCCGGACATCCTCGCCAACGCGGGCGGCGTGACGGTGTCGTACTTCGAATGGTTGCAAGACATCAACCGACGCCAGTGGTCGCTCGAAAGAGTGAACGAGGAACTCGAATCCGAGATGCTAGACGCGTGGAACGACGTTCGTGCCGAAGTCGAAGAGCGCGACGTGACGTGGCGTGACGCTGCCTACATCGTCGGCTTGTCGCGTATCGCGGAAGCGCATCAGGTCCGCGGACTCTGGCCATAGAGCGGCGTTCGCAGTATCACTTTTGGTGAGTCGGCGAATAAAAAATTGATTTTCTCGGCGTTAGCAGTAACAACACTGACAGGTACAGCGGTTACAGCCGTCCGGTTCGAAACAGCAGTCTTCGGGATTCACGTCCGCTTCTTCGACGGACATCGTGACTCGTTCGCCCTGTTCGTTCAGTACCGAGACGTTCGACACGTCGTCGAGTGATGGTCGTTCAGTCGCGCTGGCGGTTGCTGTCATTCCGAATGCCAGTGCGCTCGCCGATGCCGCGTTCTTGAGTAGGTTGCGTCGGTTCATATGCACCGACGTATTTATACACCGATGGCATAAAAATTTTCTAGAAGTGTCTAGAATAAAAACACGTGGCTAACGTGTGTAGCTGAAGAGTAACGACGGTATTGTGGTTTACTTCTTGCAATCAGATTCAATCGCGTTTCGAAAAGTTGCTTTCGAATGCGACGCCGAACACGACTCCGAGTGCCACTCCGACCGCGAGATTATCCATCGCCACGCCGATTGCGACGCCCAGACCGATACCGAGGCCCATACCGGCACCCGATTGTGTCCCGTCCTCGCCCTCTTCGCCATCGGTTCCGGGGTTGTTCGTATTTGCAGTTCGAACCATACTTCATTACTTGCGATGGGCAACGATAGCTGTTTCCGATGAATTAGAATAGTCCATCGTTTGTCATCGGTTCGACAACCCGGCACCGATTGCGACACCGACTCCCATTCCAATTGCTATTCCAAGGGCAAGGTTGTCCATCGCAACGCCGAGTGCGGTGCCGATGCCAGCACCGAGCGCGATACCGACACCCATCATTTGTCCGTCTTCGCTATCCGAGTCGTCGTTGCCGTTCCCGTTAGTATCAGCAGTTCGAACCATACTCACTCATTGACGGAACCGAACATAACTGTTCCCGGTGGGTTGAAATCGCGCCTCCACGTCACCTCGCATATGCTACGACGAAGCGTCATGTTCACGCCGGGTGACCGTCCCGAGATGATGCGCAAAGCGCCCGACGCGGGGGCAGACGTAATCGTATTCGATTTGGAAGATGCGGTCGCACCAGAGCGAAAGGACGAGGCCCGAGAGGCGATTTGTGACGTACTTACCGACCCTGATTTCGATCCCGATTGTGAGGTCTGTGTCCGCGTTAATCCGGCAGGTGTCACCGCGGACGACGACCTGCGAGGAATCGCGGTAGGGGCCGACGCGCTCGATTCGGTCATGCTCCCGAAAACGGGATCTGCGGACGACGTGGAAACGCTCTCCCGTCTGCTCTCCGAACACGATTGTGACGTTCCGGTTCTCGCGCTGGTCGAAACCGCCCGCGGTGTGCTCAACGCGGGCGAAATTGGCGCTGAACCGGCAACCGACGCGCTCGTGTTCGGTGCCGAAGACCTTTCTGCTGACATCGGCGCGACCCGAACCGACGAGGGAACCGAGGTGCTCTACGCCCGCGAACACGTCGTGTTGGCCGCGAGCGCAACCGGTGTGGACGCCATCGACACAGTTTACACCGATTTCGGGGACAGCGAAGGCCTATCCGAGGAAACCGAGTTCGCCATCCAACTCGGCTACGACGGGAAGATGGCGATTCATCCGGCGCAGGTGTCGCCTATCAACGATGCGTTCACGCCCGATTCGAAACAGGTCGAGTGGGCGGAAACAGTGCTGTCGGCGAAGGCCGAGGCTGACGCCGAAGGACGCGGCGTCTTTCAGGTCGATGGGGAGATGATTGATGCGCCGCTCATCGCGCAGGCCGAGCGCATTCTGGAATACGCGCACGCTGACGGATCTGCCGAGTAGCATCTGCCTCGGTAACACCTTAAATAATATTAAGAATAATAGTTTATCCCAATTTCGCCACGCTTAACAGGGGGTGGGTGGGAGTCACAAACCATGTCCGAACAAGCGAATCCATTCGAGAGTCTGCAGGAGCAAATCGATGATGCGGCCGAATACATCGACGCGTCTCCCGACGTTCTCGAACGGCTCAAGCACCCCGAGCGCGTGCTCGAAACGAACCTCTCCGTCGAGATGGACGACGGTTCTATCGAGGTGTTCAAAGCGTTCCGCTCGCAGTTTAACGGCGACCGCGGCCCGTACAAAGGTGGTATCCGCTACCACCCCAACGTCAGCCGCGACGAAGTGAAAGCGCTCTCCGGGTGGATGGTGTACAAAACCGCCGTCGTAGACATCCCCTACGGTGGCGGCAAGGGTGGCATTGTCATCGACCCCGCCGAGTACAGCGAGGCGGAACTGGAGCGAGTCACGCGGTCATTTGCGAAGGAACTCCGACCGATTATCGGCGAAGACCGGGACATCCCCGCACCGGACGTGAACACCGGCCAGCGCGAGATGAACTGGATAAAGGACACGTACGAGACGCTCGAAAACACGACGGCACCGGGCGTCATCACCGGCAAGGCGCTCGACTCCGGCGGCAGTGAGGGTCGTGTCGAAGCGACCGGTCGCTCGACCATGCTCACCGCCCGCGAGGCCTTCGACTACCTCGGCAAGGAGATGGAAGGCACAACTGTGGCAGTGCAGGGCTACGGCAACGCTGGCTGGATTGCTGCGAAACTCCTCGAAAATCTCGGTGCGAAAATCGTCGCCGTTTCGGATTCGAGCGGCGCGGTCTACAACGACGACGGTCTCCACGCCATCGACGTGAAAGACCACAAGAACGAGACAGGCAGTGTTTCGGACTACGCTGGCGCGAGCGAAGAGATGAGCAACGAAGATCTGCTCACGTTGGACGTTGACCTGCTCGTTCCCGCCGCGCTGGAGAACGCAATCGACGGCGACCTCGCACAGGACGTGCAGGCAGATATCGTCGTAGAGGCCGCGAACGGCCCACTGACGCCGGACGCCGACGACGTGCTCACCGAGCGCGATGTCCACGTCTTCCCCGACATCCTCGCCAACGCGGGCGGCGTGACGGTGTCGTACTTCGAATGGGTGCAGAACCGCCAGCGATTCTACTGGGACGAAGAACGCGTCAACGACGAACTGGAAAGCATCATCGTCTCCTCGTTCGACGACCTGACGGACGCCTACGAGGAACACGACCTGCCGAACTTCCGCACCGCGGCCTACGTCGTCTCCCTCCAGCGCGTCATCGACGCGTTCGAAGAAGGCGGAAACTGGCCCTAGATACGAACTGGCGTAAAGTGGATTTTCTTTGCTTTTGGCTCGTGTAGTTTCGAGAAACCAGACGAGAGGCTATTTCGGGGATTCGAACTGCATCCAGCGTGCCGCTAGATAGACCCGACAACACATACCGCCACCGCCAGTGTCCCCACTCCTCCCCGCCAGCGCGGAAATGCGCTCGCGCCTCACTTCGTTCGTGCTCACGGCTTCGCCGTTCGCAATCGAGGCGACTGTGTCGCCTCGTACCCCTCGCGCGAATCGCGCTGGCGCACCCTTGCAGTTAGTCAATCAAGCGATGTGGCGCGCGCTGGCGAGACGTCTCGGGCACGGTCGTCCGAGACGTCGAGGAAAAGCCGCGCGAGGGATGACTGAGCGAACGAAGTGAGCGAAGGAATCGGTTGGGGAGGCATGTGGCTGTCGCGGTGCGCTGGCGGTTTCATTGGAGTCGTGATTTGCAGTCTCCTCAAATCCAACCACGTCAGCAGCCACCTCTGAATCAATCATTCCAGCAGACACTTTTGAACCAACTACGCCGACAGCTGATTCCACACAACCAATAAGAAACGCCTCTCCGTCCTATTCCCAGTATCGTAGAAACTTCGAGAGACATATACGGAGAGCGACCTGAGTCTGAACTATGAACCGCCGAGCGTTTTTAGCCGGGGTCGTCGGGTCTGCATCGGCCACTCTGGCGGGCTGTACGGGCATCCTGAACACCGGGTCGAACACTCCAGATGGCGACATCGGGATGGGGTCTGTCTCGTTCAACCCGCAGGAACACGAAGTCGAGGTCGGGGAAACCGTCGTCTGGGTGAACACCGACATGCGCAACCACAGCGTGACGGCATACGAAGCCGGAATCCCGGAGGACGCGGAGTATTTCGCCTCCGGCGGCTTCGACACCGAAGAGGCGGCCCGCGATGCGTGGCGGAACGGAAACGGAACCATCAATCCGAACACGACGTTCGAACACACCTTCGAAGTGCCCGGCGAGTACGCCTACTTCTGCATTCCGCACGAAACGGGCGGGATGTCAGGCACGATCGTCGTCACGGAGTAATCTTTTGGCGCAGTAGCGACTCATCGAAACACTGCATTGCTGCGTTCGCCCGCACAAAAAACGGAACTGATTGACCGAAAGCTGATTGATCGAAAGCTACGTCGATTAGACTTCGACGTCTTCTTCGTCCACGTCCACGGAGGTTTCTTCTTCTTCGGCGACCTCGTCGGGGTGGGCTTCCAGCGTTGCCTTCTGGATTTCGACCCGGCGGAGTGGATAGATGGTTTTCGCCTCGCCGTAAATCGCACTGGAGATGCGACCCTCGACGATGCTGTCGATGACCTCTTTAAACGTGCGGTCGCTCGCGGCGTCCTGCACGAGGTCGATCATCGTTCGGCGGATAGCCTTCTCTTGGCTGTGGTCTGCCTTCTTCGTCGTGAAGGCGACGGGCTGAATCTGGATTCGGTAGTCGTCCGAGGTCAGCACCGTGATGTAGGCCTCGATTTTCGAGGCACCGCGGCGGCCGAGACTACGGAGGTAGTCGCGGGTGAGTTCGTGTCGAACGAACTCGGTGTACGCCGAATCGCTGCCGACGTCGTTGATTTTGAAGGTCAGCTTCGTGTTGTTCTCGCTGGCGTTGTTCGTCAGTTCGCCCAGCGTGGTTTCGATGGTGCGACCGAGCACCTTGTCCGGTTCATCTGCGGGGGTCGTTCCAAGCTCCTCTCGGTCGAACTGCTCGGGAGCGAGGACGGTGTACCACCGCTTTTCCTGTGACTGCTTAGAGACTGATCGTTCACTCATGGTTCGTGTCGTTGTAATCGTTCGCTATCTGTACTGCCTGTACTGCCACCGAGAGGTTGACGACGTAATCGTCCACGGTCGATTGGAGTCCGCCGGTCGTCTTGCGTTCAATATGCGTTACAATCGTCCCGTCTTCCACGCTCGTCTTCATTTCGGGCGTGTTGTCTGGGTTGAGTGACGCAGAGACGACGTCGGCGTCGTCCAGTTCCGTGCGAATCGTCGCTCGTCTCATAGTGCCTCCCGAAATGCCGAAAGGAACTCCTTTGCGTCCGCGTCGAACCGTGCATAGCCGCGTCTTGCGCTTCCCGTCCCGTCGCCACCGAGTTCGGTCGCGGCGGTTTCCATCGCCATATCCAACCCGGTTACTTCGGTGTCGGACACGGCGACTGCGGCGGCCTCGTCGTCCGTGACGACCAAGGCAATCGGCTCCGGCGAGCGGAAATTGCCGAGCAACCGAACCGCCGTTTCGACGGGTGCGTCGTCCGTGCGCGCAACGAACAGACCGTCGTATCGGCCCGTCGTCGCCTCGTGGAGCACCGTGTGCGCTTTCTTCGCGTGCTCGCGCCACGCATCCAGCGCGGGCGCTCGGGCGTCGTATCCGAGCGCCAGCGCGATGCCCATTCCGGACTGCTCGCGTGCGACCGCGTCGAGCACGTCGGCGTACCCGCCGAGGGTCGCAAACGGCCCGTTTTCGAGTTCGTAAGGTCGAAGCGCGTTTTCCACGGTTTCGCCCGCTCGCGGCGTCGCACTCTCCGGCCCCGTGACCGAGAGCGCGACGAGCGAGGCGACTCGACGATGTGCGTCATCGTCGAGTTCGACGGGCAGACCGATTTCCGCGAGTTCGGCCTGCACCGCACCCGGATTGCCCGAGAAGCCCGCGTGAATCAGCGTCGAATGTGCCAATCCGTCCGCGAGGTCTTCCGTGGGCGTCGAAGCGCCGGGTCTGCGCGTCAGTCGGTCGGAGGCGACCTCCAACAGTCGGGCACAGCCGGGCGCGTCCGACACGTCGGACGCGCCCGGCGTGGTGCCGCCAGCGACGACGCCAGCGAGAGCGAGAACGGGGTCTGGAGCACCGCCGAGTTCCTCACCGGCCTCGAAGGCCGAGAGACTCGCGGGGTGCTCCGGATGCTCCGGAAGTGCCACGTCGCCACCCGGCGCGCCAACCGTCATGACGACTTCGTCGTCATGGGATTCGGCGCGTTGGGCGGGGAATCGCGTCGCACTCACTTGGAACGGGATTCCCGTGGTTGCGCAACTGCGGGCGAGGATACCACTGGCCGCGAGTGCATCGCCGCTCGGATACGCGACGATTCGAACGAAGTCGGCGTCGCGGAGCGTCGCTGCGATGTCGCTCGCGGTGGGGGCATCCTCGGAAGCGGTTCGACCGGACGTTGCCATTTATAGGAGTTCTTTCGCCACGTCGTAGGAGTAGGTGAAGTCCTGGTCTACTTCGTCGCCGCGGTAGTAGTTCACGAGGCGACGAACTTTGGACTCGGTGTTCTGGAGTGCGCGCTTGTTGTGCTTGTCCTGTGGATTCTCGTCAACGTGTTCGCGCAGGCGCACGGCGCGCTCCATCAGGTTGTAGAGGTCTTCGGGCAGGTCGGGTTCTGCGTCGTTTTCCTCCAGAATTTCGGTCACTTTCTTGCCAGTGACGAGCTTGACGTTCGGGACAGGCGTGCCGGTCACGCCCTCGTCGCGGAGCTTCAGACCGATTTCGCTCGGGCTGTAGCCGTCTTCCGCGAGTTCCACGACGCGGTCTTCCACGTCGTCTGCTTCTACGTCGCTCCACTCCGGTGGTTCGTCTGCCACGGGTCGGTCCGAACCGGATGACCCACGGCGTCGGGTGTGCATTCGTGCCATTGTTCGAGGATAGGAACTGCACGAGCCGCTAGAGTGTTGTCGGCGGAAATTCCGCCTGCGTGGCGATTGCCACGGTGCACGTCCGCAATCCCAAGTTGCGCAAAGAGGGCAAATGCCCCGAAAGAGAGCGGGCAGGTGCCCGCGAACACACGCAACGAGTCGGATTTGCGGCTGTGCCGTTCCCTAGTGAGTAGCAATTCGTGGACGCAGTTAAAAGATTGGTATTCAGGCCGCCGTGCTACAGTCCACCTCGCCCACGATACTTTCGAGAGATTTATCAATGGCCACCCGGAAGAAGTGAGTGCAGACGCGGGCTCGTAGATCAGTGGTAGATCACTCCCTTGGCATGGGAGAGGCCCCGGGTTCAAATCCCGGCGAGTCCATCCTCACTTCGTTCGGCTGGTATTCGGCATACAGCACCGCATTTTACCGTAATCCGCAACCGTATAGCCGAGATTTCGAGCGAGGTTCCGGCAACCCCGTGACTCTTGATTTCGAGTGAGACCGTGACACCAGTGCGAGCCGTCCGGTGGTTCCTAATATTGGATAGTGGTTCTACAGAGTTAATTGTACTGGTCGTCAATTATTGTATCTTAGATAGCACAAAGAATATAGTATTATGGATTGTAATGCATCGTGTAATTCATGTCTGCTAAGAACATTCCGTCTTCGGTTCCAGTGTGTAGTAGCATCGACGAGAAGAACGAAGAATACCAAGAGGCACAAAATGAACAAAGGCCGTTCCTTGCCGTCGTTGATGATGACGACCTTCCCGGATGGCAAGCAATCTATGTGATGGATACTACAGGCGAGGGGCGCGAGAATTGGTACTATCTTACTGACGAAGGCGTTGAGATGGTTGAGAAGCATCGAAGTAGCTCTGAAAATCATTTAGAACATGATTCTTGGACTGCAAACTGCTCTGATATTCGGGGAGAACTCCACGGTCTTGCAAAGGGTGACGCGGAGTATCTTGCCGACAAGTTTGCTGAAGTAGTTTGGGATGAAGACTACTGGAAGAAAGTTACTCTACGCGAGGTTTTCCAAGGTAATTACTGAACCCGGGTGAATGTATTTTAAATTTGAAACTAATCCTTTCCGAGCTATCAGAAAGTAGGCAAAGATGAATCACCCGGCAATGTCCGAAACAAACCGTAACTCCCGACCATTGGACAAGTTCGTATTTCTTGTCAGACTCTGATTGTTCTAACAGAGATGCACAAGTAGAAAGAGTAAGACAGAAAGATGGCGGAAAGAGACTGATACAAATTACCTACTCCCGCTCGATAGTCGGCTTTTCCTGAATCAGATAGCCCTCTCGGTCGCACTGACTCTCAAACTCCTTAATTGCCCCATCGACGCTATCAGTACGGATTCCGATAGACAGTCTGGTGTCTTCGCCTGTGTCGGTGTTCTTTGCGTCGGCACTTACTCGAATGACGGTGTCGCTACTCGGCTGTGCCTCTTCCGAGTAGGACATACTGTATGCTATCACTCCGAATATCCCGAATAATCCCACGGCAAAGAACCAGAGGACGGGGTCTTTGTCATTGTTGAGAGCGTCCCACGTAACACCGATTGTCGCCCCTATCCAGAACAAACCAACGATAAGAAAGACAAACCCAAGAACTCCCATCACCGACACCTCTGTTTCACTGGTACTGCCATCATCAAAGTAAAATTGATGTAGCTACTACATATCATTTTCTTACTCTCTGTGACAGTGACAAGTAGAAGGGAAACCAGTAAGCTGGCGGAAAGCGACCTCGGGACTTTCAGAACCAGCAGACAAGCCTATGAGAACCAGACAAATACCCATCAAATGCAAACATTTATTTTATTCCACCCACTCTCTATAGCGAGGAGTTAACACCCATTAGTGGTAACGCTCCTCGCTGATTACTATGCCGTTCGATGAAAACCACTCAGAGCCGATAGTATCGCCAGATACGAATAATTGGACGGATTTTCACTATCATGAACTTCCACGCCATGAATACCAGAAGCGCAAGAAATACAGGAGACTTGCACGGTACAATACCGGAATTGGTCATGGAGATTGGAGCAACCAAGAATTACTACGCCATATGGAGAATTTGCACCGGTTCGATGCAATTGCAGGCCAGCTAAAGATGGATAGGTCTCAGAAAAAACGTGCCCGCAAACATTATTCCTCACTCGATTTCCGAGGATTGGGACGACGAGTTGAACTGGTTGCCTTCTGTGTCTGCGTACACGTCTGCAACAATGATGACCGAATATTTAGCGACCCGTATCGTCGTCACGGTAACGGCTGGAAACGCTATCATCCCCAACAGAATGACGAGAACAATGACCCTCTCTTCGTAAATGTAGCGGAGAGTATCGGACTTGAAGAAGACGATATTCAGTCGATGATGTCCCGACTTCGACACGACCTTGACGACCGACTGTTTCAGTAACGGGGCGATACACCTATTTAAACCCCCCTCCCCCTATATAAACCGTTGTATACTACTATTAGTAGAGGGAGTCAGAAGGGAGGAAGCCAAATGAAGAGCCAGAAGGAAGGCGGAAAGTGGGTGGAGGAAAAAGAGTACCCCTTCCAGCGATTAACCAGGACACTACAAAACAGGAACCAGTTGTAGCACATGGGGAGGAAGTCACTTTCCGCCAGTACAGAGACACCACACTTTCCAAGGCAGGAAAACTCCGTGTAGCTGTCACTGTAATACTCCACCGAAGCCTCTTTTCGACTTCAAAGTAGCATATTCCAGATAGAGTGAACTTTGGATTTGGCTATTGTCCTGCTTTGCACCCTGCCCAATAACTATAGATATTATCCAGAACCAGAAGCCATGTTACCCACTTACAGGAGCTGAGAACCCGGATAGCAGAGGTTAGAACATTGGCTACCCCCAGTGGGGGGGTCATAATAAGGTAAGTCGCCTCGCAACGATATACTATTTTCGCTTCAATTAGGGAAATTTGCCGAGTGTCACTTTCCGCCGTTTTACTGGAAAGCCCTTTGTATTGCCTTAGTATTCTTTCTCACCTCGAACAGAGATACCTTCAAGCGAGAGGTTGTGGTCATCAGCTACGTTCATGAGGTCTCCCAAGAACTCGCCTGTAATTTCGTCTTGCGGAATACCCTCGAAAAGGAGATGTGTGCTTCGCATTTAGGCGTCCTCCGTGTAGCAGTCGAAGCACGGGAGTTTGTCGGTGTCTGTACCGGGACACCACTTCTCTCCGTTCACACAACCTGAGGTGCTTACCGACAGCGTCAGTTGTCCAGCGATACGTTTTTCCGTCGTAGTGGTCTTGCTTGACATGGCTTTCTGCTCCACAGAAGGCCCCGTCCGAGTGTTCCAGCACTCGGGCTTTTAAGTGAACAATGCCCCAAGGGACGACAACCTTCTTACCAGTAACTACGTAGTTATTAGTGTTAAATCTTGTGCCACTAACCTCGTAGTCACAGGAATTATACTGTCGTCTGTCTCAGTTATCCTATGGAAAGAGAACGGGACGAAGGTGGGAAGTACACTGAGCAAGTGACGCTTGAGAGTGTGCTATCCGTCTTCGAGGACGCAGAGATTCCGGTTTTGACTGCTACGGAAATTGCCGAGGAGCTGGGTTGTTCCCGACCTTCGGCGTACAACAAGCTGGAAACGCTCGGAGAGCAAGGAGAATTGCATAAGAAAAAGGTGGGGGCACGAGCAGTGGTTTACATCTCTCCGAATTTGTAGCTATGGTTTTGAAGAGGGGAGAAAGTCCATTGTCAATGTATGAGATAACGAGTCCCAATCCTTGGCTTTTTATACCAGATATCCTTACACAACGTAAGAGAATCATGTCAGACACCAAGTTCTATTTTACGGAATATGAAGTAAACGGAATACTCACTACTTTGTTTGATTTTGACTCGCAAAAAACCCGTGAAGAGCGAGAAAGAGAAGTGTTGAAAGATTATATCCGGAAAGATGGGCCAATTATTGAGGGAGAATCGGGGACGTGGTATTTTGGTCGTATAGAAGATGACGGGGATTATGAACTTGGAAAGTTTGGGAAGGTCTACACAGAAGAGCCGACCACTTACGACGAAGAAGAAGGCGATTTTATTGATGATGTCCAACCTAACAAAGATGCTGACTATTCGATGTTTATTATTGACTACTCAAACAATCTCCTGATTTACAATACAAAAAATCGAATTGGACATCAACAGTTCCGGAAATATTTCGCAGACGGTTTTGAGAAGGAAAATAACGGGGTTGTTTCATTAGAGACAGAGTATGTGAGAAACAAAGAAGCGGTAGAGAATGTAGTGAATGAAAAACCTGTCTTGAAAGCAGATTTAGAACTCAAGCCGTCTAACCCATCCTCAGAGCCAGAATGGGAGAACTTAGATGAAAGCATTCAAAAAATGCTGGCAAAGGAGTTAGATATTATTGCAGAGAGTAAAGAAGGCAAGAGTCTGAATATGGACGAAGACCTTCTGGAGCAAGCGGTTGAGATGGCACAAACAGAATATGGCATCGATTATGAAATAGTCTATGTTGACAACGGAAATGGCGACGAACAGATTAAAACAATCAACAAAGAGAGAGACCCTGTGAGTAGGACAGAAGAAGAACCAGATACTCTTGGTGGTCTTCGTACTTATGCCTCAGAATTTATTACTTACGCTACCTCATATCTGAACCAAGATGGCTAATGAAGGTTTTTTCCACCGACTTCGTGATGGTGGAACTTTTCGAGTGGTAACTGGATATGATTTGTATGTATCCCTATTAATGACGGTGCTCCTCTTTTCTACTGTTGGAAGAAGTATAACCACTTATAAATTAGACATTTTTATTAAAAATGCAACGTCTCTCTCAGGTTCGTTGACTGCGGTTATTATTACTGGGACTGCTATCTTAGTCTCCCTTACAGATTCTGATTTTTTAGTACTCCTAAAAAGAGAGGATATCTATAGCAATCTTATGTCTACTTTTGAGTACACAACTATACTTTCCATATTTGTATCTGTATTTGGAATTGTCCTACAAGCGTACGAATACTCGTATGCCGAGGTATATCTTTTCATATTTTCCTTTATATACCTAATATTTGCTGTTTCAAGCTTGGTATCCAAAATAGTTTCATTTGGGGAGAAAAAAGGAGACGTAGCACTTATAAACAAACTGAGGAAGGAAACAGAGAAACTCCAACAGTCCGACTTTGACAACCAAATAGACGAAACTCAAGTAAACAAAGAAAAGGAATCAGAGCCAGAAAATAATACTCAATAGCATTGTTTCTTATCAGGTCAAATTATAATTTGTTCAAAAACTCTTTCCTCCGTTTCCGCTTTTGCCCCGGCGTTCCTTTATCGTAGTGCTTATCCAGCACCTCTTGACTCACGTTTGCCCGGTCACTGACTGCCTTGGCAGGCCACCCATTGTTCCGGTGGTGCGTGATTGACCCTTTTCGTATTGCGTGAGGACTGACCGAGGACGGGCATTTGCTGGCGTGCTTGCTTCTCGCCGCCTTGCAGTCGTCCTGAGTTCGGTTGTGAGGACATTCATTGGTGTAGTGACACGGTCGGGTAATCCTGTAGATGTTCTCTCTGATGGTCGTCTTGTGCGCTCTGCCCGCTGACGTTCCGATAAGCGGGATTCGTCCATGGTCGTCCTCTGCCTTCGGGTGGTGTTTATCAAGGTAGTCCTGCACGACTTGGACGACCTCCTCGGAGAGATTGATTTCCCGTTCGCCGCGTTCTTTGTTCTTCAGGGGAGTTTCCGCCTGAGGTCTGTGTACCGCTTTGATGTAGCCCTCTCTCGGATAGAAGTCGTCAACATCGAAGGCGAACAACGTGCTGGTACGGATTCCAGTATGCCACAAAAGCTGGAAAATGACGTGTCGAAGGGTAGCGTATTCGTAGGTCTGCAAGTAGCTCAGGATTGCCTCTGCTTCCTCTGAGCTGATTGTCGTGTCGTCAACGTCCTCGTCCATCCCAAGTTCGGGGAGTTCCAGCTTTTCGCTGGTTCCGTCCTCGACAGCGTCCATCTTCTCGCAGAACCGAAGAAAGACTCTGACTGTCCCTAACTGGTTCTTCAGCGTTACGTTGTTCACGTCCTCGGCACGCCAAACCTTGTATCGGTGTAGGTGACGACCATTGATTTCATTCAGATTGTCTATCCCGTTCTCGTCGCACCATTCTACGAAGCGACGGAGTCGGTAATCGTGATTCTCTTTCGAGGACTGCGTAAGGTCGGTTCGTCCATTGAGATAGTCCTGTACTGCTTGTCGGGGGGTGAGTGGTTCCAACATGGTTCCTTGACGCAGGAACCACCTGTGGTCGGGCACCTCTGGGCACGGGCCTAAAACCGCGTGAAGCGGAGCGAGCGCGGTGCCCCGGGTTCAAATCCCGGCGAGTCCACTTCCTTCGCTCGTTTCACTCGCTCAGTCAGTGGACTCGCCGACCTTCGCAAACAGGCCGCCGTTTGCTCAGTCCCGGCGAGTCCATGGCGAACGCAGTGAGGAATGGACGAGCGGGATTTTAATTAGACAAGACGCACGCCCGCGGAGCAAAGTTCTCGTGACTGACGTAGGAGAAACGAGAACAGAGAAGAACGTGTTTTTCCGGGGAAGCGGGAATTCCCGTCAGTTTTCTGTACATTCTATATTATTAATTTATATTCTGTGTAGGCATTTCTGCCTACAGAATCGAACCGGATAATTACTAATCGAGAGAACTAATCGCCAGTAATCAGATGAAAGGAATCGATTTGTTCTGTGGCGCTGGCGGTTTCGGAAGTGGATTCGAACAATTCGGAATGGATGTTCTCTATGGTATCGACGTCAACGAAATGGCGCTCGAAACGTTCGACCGGAATCATGAGGGGGAATCGATACAGCACGACATTAGCGAGGGAGTTCCGGAGAAACTCCGCGGGATAGATGTCAATGTCGTCTTCGGGAGTCCGCCGTGCCAAGGATTCAGTGACGCCCGAGGGAGCCGTCGACTCGACGACGAGCGCAATCAACTGGTGTTCTCGTTCATTCAGTGGGTCGGGGAACTCCAGCCAGAATACGTGATGATGGAGAACGTCGCTGGAATGACGACCATTGGGGAAGAGTTTCTGGACGCCGTCGAGAGGGAATACCGCGATGTGGGGTACGAAGTCGAATGGGCGAAATTGAACGCCGCAAACTTCGGCGTGCCACAGACGCGAGAACGGGTCATCTACTTTGGCGTCAGAGAAGATTCGCCGATTACGCCGACACTGCCGAATGGAGACTACACCGAAAACGGAGACGGGCAACTTTCTCTCTCCGGAAGGGAAATGAACGGATGGAGAACCGTCGAACAGGCCTTCGAAGACCTACCGGAACCGACCGACGAGGGAACCATCGAACTGCCGCCCCTATCCGAGTATCCGGATAACGATTACCTCCGAGACATTAGAAACGGTGGTCGAAGAACGTACAACCATATCGCCGAAACACCTGCGGATAATGCAGATACTCGGGCAATCATCGAAAATCTTCGTCCCGGCGAAATGTACCGTTCGAGTCGGTTTGGCGACCGCTACCGGCAAGTCTGGGATTTGCTTTCGGATAGATTCACGGAAACCGAACAGGACTGTCTCCATTTCATCGCCCGACACCGTACCCGCTCTGCGTTCAAAATGGGTGATAAAGGCGTTGGGGCAGTTCCCGACTCCAAAATCGCGCATGGATTGGAACACGACGACGACACGGTGTACACTGCGCTTCAAGACCTGTTGGCCGATGGATGGGTGCGAACGGACGAAGATGGGGATACCCTCGGCTACGACCTCAATACGAAGTCCGGAATCCGACCGCGATACATGCGCTTGAACCCGGATGGCCAATCGAATACGATACTGACGACCGATTTCAAACCACGCGACAAACTGCATCCGACCGAAAACCGTGGACTATCACTGCGGGAGGGTGCCCGGATTCAAAGTTTTCCCGATGAGTTCGAGTTCGTCGGCTCGTTCGGCGATATTGCAAATCAAATCGGAAATGCGGTGCCGCCACTGATGGCGAAAGCACTGGCAGAGCATATACAAACAGTCGATGAAGAAATCAATCAACGCGCTGTTCAGAAGTGAATTGGAACACTGGAATACTGCCGACAAAAGAAAAATCCCGAGCCGAAATCCGACGCCCTCCTCACCGAAATTCCCAATCTTTCAATCCCGTGTTCATCTGCAGACTCCGTCAACTCAAGAATGAACTCGTCGTGAATCTCACTTCGAGGAGTTCCTTCGAAGAGGAAACGGGTGTTTTCACTAACGATACTCTTTTCTTGAGAGGAATTATTTGGCGACATGCTTCGGGAAAGCCCAAAGCAAACGAGGTAGGTGCTGGTTCCACCTGCCTTTTACAGCGAAATCCCGTTTACTTCGTCTGACAGATGCTTCGCTGGTGAGTTCATTCTGTTGGTTGATGAGAAAAAATCGAAATCGGAGAGCATTCGATACTCCCGCCAAACGAACCACAAACACCCGAGGTGAACTTTCGGAAACGAATTCCTCCACGCTGTTTCATCGATTTCGAATCACGATCACCAATGAAAGATTTATTACTCATCGGGATACAGCCAGAACTGCGGTGGCTTCGATTCGAAGCTATCGCCATAGAGCCAAATCAGTCATCACGGAATCCACGCGGGAAGACTCATTTCGAGAAACTACCGCGTCGGATTCCGGTTCTCCCCCCTCTCGAAAGAATGTTCAATAATCGGATATATATCCGTTCTAGTGGGTAAAAACCACTGTACTGCAAACCGATAATTACAAATCTGACATTCAACACATGTATATTAATTTTAACAAGGGTTTTTAATGGATTAGTGATTGGCGATATTCAATGGCTAGTGACGAGTCCGAAGCACTCGGGAATGGGGTACCCGATGCTGGCCCTGACGGAATCCGTCTTACTGACGGTTCACCACCCCGCGCCGCCCTTGGTACGTACACGTGGGAGGATTTCAAAGAGGAGTTTTTCTACGAAGACGGCCGCCCTCCGACGAACTGGCGCGGAAAGGCGCGTCCGTTCCCCGCCGAGGAGTTTCTGGGCTTTGACCCCAAAGAAACCGAATCGCGCATCGAGAAGGGCGCGAAGCGAGCGAACGCGCTCGCTTCGCATTTCGAAGCGTACCTCGACCCCGAGGAAACAGAGGTGTCGCTCGGAAACTACCTCTGGGAGCATTTCCGCTACGAACACTACTACGACCCAGACCGCGAGAAACCGCACGAAAAACCGCGGGACGAAGATGGCAACGTAATCGAGTTCGACAAATCGGAATGGCTCGGCTTCGAGGAAGCCGAACTACCAGAACGACTCTTTCGGGGCGCGTTCGCCGGAAACCGCGGAAGTGAGTGCTTCGAAGCGTTTCTCGACCCGGAAACGACGCCCGTTACGGTCGGCGAATATCTCTGGGAGCATTTTCGCTACGAATACTACTACGAACCCGACCGGGAGAAACCGCACGAAAAACCGTGCGACGAAGACGGTAACGTAATCGAGTTCGACAAATCGGAATGGCTCGGCTTCGAGGAGGACGACCTCACGGATTTGCTCACCGAGGGCGCGGCCAAGGCGAACGAACTCCTCGACGTCGAGGACGAACGAACGCTGGACGTTCCCGAGGCGTTGGACGAGGATGCCTTCTTCTCGACCCGTGAGGGCTACACCACGGTGGTCAACCGGTACGATTTGGAGAAAGCGGTTCCGCTCCCCAAAAAGTCCCATTTCCGCGAGGTAGACCGCTACTGGGTGAACAAACCCAACTCCTTCGTCATCATCTTCCACTCCGAGAAGGAAAACGAGACGAAATACTACCTCATCGAACCCTACCGAACCCGAATCGAAGACGACCTGCGGGAGTTCCTCACCGGCAAACTCCGCAGTTCCATCAAATACGCGAGCGACGACGTCGTCGTGGAGGCAGAAGAGAAAGACCGAGAGGCGGTTATCGAGCGCGAAACTCTCCGCCTGCTCTCGCGCTACGACCTGTACCAACTCGACGACGACGAAATCGCCGAACTGCTGACCGAACTGCTCACCCAGTACGACAGCGCCCGCGACACGTGGAATCGGTACAGTGCTGAAACGCGGGCACAGACCGGCGAGGCGATTCGCAGTCTCCGCGAGGAGGCGGAACCATATCTCGAACGATTCCGGAAACCGGAGGAAGAGGAAAAACAGGGAGAACAGGGAGAGCATACGGAACGAAAAGAGAAGACAGAACAGACGAAGGAAGCGACGGATTCCGACGAAAACGAAGCGTCCGAAACGGAAATCGAATCCGGTGAATCGGATTCGATTTCCGCGGAGTCTGACGAACACAGCGTCGAGGAGAGTGAAGGGAAAGTATCGCAGACGGACGCGGAAACGACGCTCCCCGCGACCACCGAAACCGAACTTCCGGCGAAAACCGACGAGGAATCGCTCGAAAACGCCGACTCCGCGGGGCGTCTCGGCGGACTCAAAGGCCGCTGGAACGACCTGCTCGCGGAACACGTCGGCGACGAAAACCTGCGCCGAGGAGTCAGAACTCGAATCGAGGAACTCATCGAGGAACACGAGGTGGACGACGAGGAGGGCGAACTCGGCGGCATCATGGCCCGGCCGGAACCGGCGCTGTTGGCCGAGGATGCCGATACGCTCACGGAATACCAAGTCGAAAAACTGCTCTACCTGCTGAAGCGGGATTTCATCGGCTACGAGCGAATCGACGGCGTCAAACACGACATCAACGTGGAAGACATCTCCTGTGACGGCTACAACTCCCCGGTGTTCGTCTACCACTCCGACTACGAACAGATAATCACCAACGTCCATCACGGCGAGAGCGAGTTGGACGACTTCGTCGTCAAACTCGCACAGCGGTCGGGGAAGGGCATCAGCAAGCGTCAACCGCAGGTGGACGCCACGCTTCCGGATGGCTCTCGTGCGCAGTTGACCCTCGGGCGGGAAGTCTCCGACCACGGGACGAACTACACGATTCGCCAGTTCAAGGACGTGCCGTTCACGCCGCTCGACCTCATCAACTGGAACACGTTTTCGCTGGACGAGATGGCCTTCCTCTGGTTGGCCATCGAAAACCACCGGTCGCTCATCTTCGCCGGGGGTACCGCATCCGGAAAGACGACCAGTCTGAACGCGGTGTCGCTGTTCATTCCGAGCAGCACGAAAATCGTCTCCATCGAGGACACCCGTGAAGTCGAACTGCCACAGCGAAACTGGATTGCAAGCGTCACCCGCCCCTCCTTCTCCGACGACGACAGGGGCGACGTGGACGAGTTCGACCTGCTGGAGGCCGCACTCCGCCAGCGACCCGACTACATCGTGATGGGCGAGATTCGGGGCGAGGAAGGGCGAACCCTCTTTCAGGTTATGTCCACGGGGCACACAACCTACACGACGTTCCACGCCGACACCGTGGGTGAGGTGTTGAAGCGGTTCACCACGGAGCCAATCAACGTCTCGAAGACGCTGTTTACGGCGCTCGATTTGGTTTCGGTGCAGACTCAAACCCGGGTCAATGGAAGCAAAGTCAGGCGGACGAAATCGCTCACCGAAATCAACCACTACGACACCGAAAACGACGAAATCAACGTCAAGGACGTGTTCCAGTGGCGCGCCGAGACGGACGAACACGAACGCCTCACAGGTTCGAACACCTTGGAGGAAATAAAATTCGACCGCGGGTGGACGCAGGAGCGACTCGAATCCGAACTGCACATGCGCCGAACCATCCTCGCCTACCTCCTCGACAACGGCCTGAACGGCTACACGCAAGTTGCAGCGACGATTCAGGCGTTTATCAACGACCCGGACACCATCCTCGCGCTGGTGGCGAACGACGAACTGGAAGGCAGTCTCACCGACCTCCGCGAGATGGAGAGCGTTCTCATCGACATCGAGCCGAAAAAAGAGGAGATGGTGCCGCGACCCGACCCAACCGAGGAAGTCGCGCAACTGTCGAAAGACATCCTCGCGGAGGCGGAAGACGAACTGTTCGACCAGTATCGAGAGATGCAGGTCGGAGACGACAGCCTTGCCGTCGCATTGGCCGACGCTGCGAAATCCGCGGACGAACCGATTCAGAACGAATCGGTTCGCGCTGATTCAAATAGTCTGTCCGGAGACGACGACCGCCTGCGCAGCGACGGTCGCCGCGACGACGACCTCCGCGACCACCGCGATGATAACTCCCACGACGACCATCCCTCGTCAGTGCTGAACGACAATCCGTTCGGTGAGTTCGAGGAAGCAACTGTCGCGGACGACGAAGAACCCGAGTCTACCGGGGAGGGCGAGGAATGAGTCACGGCTCTGCCACGTCTCGAAATGGAACGAGTGCCGACAGGCTTGCGGACACGTTCTATCCGGTGTACGACCGACTGTTCTCGGAGAACAACGATTTCGTCGGCAGTTTGGACGACAAGCTCGCGGAGGCTCGAATGTCGGAAACCGCGGAGCTGTATCTCTCCCGCGGTCTTGCAGTTGGCACTCTCGCGGGACTCGTGCTGTGGCTCGTCGGTCTTCTACTCGGCTATCTGCTGGTTTCGCTCGGACTCATCGGTGGTGGCGGCGTCTGGCTCGGCGTGCCCGTCACGGGTGCGACTGCGGACGTGCTGAATGCGCTGAAAATTCCCGCACTGATTCTCGGAACCGGCGTCGTTCTCGGAACGCTCGGATTCGCTGGCGGATTTGGAACCATCATCGCAATTCCATACAGCAGAGCAAGCGCGCGAAAGCGTGAAATCAACATGCTCCTGCCGGATGCGATTTCGTTCATGTACGCCCTCTCGATTGGCGGACTGAACCAACTGGAGATTCTGGAGGCGATGGCGAAAGCCGACGACACCTACGGCGAAGTCTCCCGCGAGTTTCAGAGCATCGTGCAGGAGACGGATTATTTCGATACCGACTACCGAACCGCCATCCGGAAACGGTCGCTCGAAACGCCCAGCGACGAGTTGGGCCAGTTCTTCACGGACATGCTCTCCATCGTCAACAGCGGCGGGGATATGACCGGGTTTCTGGACGACAAGAAGGACAAACACATGCGAACCGCGAAGCAGGAACAGGAGTTGACCCTCGAAACGCTCGAACTGTTCGGCGAGATGTACATGACCCTCTCGCTCTTTCCACTCCTGCTCATCATTATCCTCGTCATCATGGGCATCATGGGAGAGGCGAAAGAAGCCCTGCTCTACGCCACTGTGTACGGGTTGATTCCGCTCATCGGTGTCGGCTTTCTCGTTCTCGTTTCGACCGTGAAACAGGACGAACCCGGCAGTGGCTACCTCGACCCAGGCGACGACGACAGATTGGAAACCGTCTCCGGGGCAGGTCTGCTCCATCTCGGTCTGGTCGAGGAGTTCACCGGTAATTTCTCCGTCTTCGACCGAATCAAAAGTCGGGAGGGAACCCACACGACCGTCGAACTACTGAAGCGCCCGCATTATTTCTTCCGCGACAATCCGCTCTTCGTCCTCGGAATCACGCTTCCGGCCTCGTTGGTGCTCGTCGCCAGCGCGGTGTGGACGGGCGCGGTTCCGGCCTCTCCGGACGGATTCATTGCGAATCCCGTCTGGACGACGTTCGTCTTGGTCTACGTTCCGCTGTACGTGAACGGGGTGCCGCTGGCGGTGTTCCGCGAGTGGAACATCCATTCGCGGCGGTCGATACTGCGGAAGCTTTCGGACGACCTGCGAAAACTGTCGAGCGCGAACGACACGGGACTCACTTTACTCGAATCCGTCAAAACCGTGGCCAACACCTCGACTGGCAAACTCGCGGACGAGTTCGACCAAATCCACGCGAAAGTGAACTACGGGATGAGCATGAAGACGGCGTTCATCGAGTTCAACAATCGCTATCACCTGCCCCGTCTCGCACGAACGGTCAAACTCATCAGCAAGGCACAGGAGGCGTCGAGCCAGATTACTGCGGTGCTGACCACTGCGGCCCAAACCAGCGAGAATCAGGACGACATCGCCAGAGAGCGACGTTCCCGCGCCCGAATGCAGGTCGTCATCATCATCATGACTTACCTCACGCTGCTCGCGGTGATGGCCATCCTGAAGACGCAGTTTTTGGACGTGATGGCAGGACTGTCGGAGCAAGCGAGCGGCGGTTCGGACGCTCCCTCGTCCGGGATGAATCTCGGAGAGGGCGTCGATACCGACGCCCTCTCGATGCTGTTTTTCCACGCCGTGACCATCCAAGCAATCCTCTCGGGGTTCATCAGCGGCTACATCCGGGACGCAGACCTCCTTTCCGGAGTCAAGTTCTCGGTAACGCTCGCAACCATCGCGCTGGCCGTCTGGATGTTGGTGGGCTAAGATGGACGACAGAGGCCAAACTCTGAACGATTACGTCGTCGGCATCAGCATCTTCCTGTTGACCGTGACGTTCGTCGTCGCGTTTCTGCCGACCGTTTTCGCGCCGTTCACCGCGCCCATCGACGACGCGACGACGGCCCGCGCCGACCGCGGTGCCGGACACCTCGTGGAAACGCTTTCGTCGCCGGAGACGCCGAACGTGCTGAACGAATCTCGAACGGCGGCGTTTTTCCAGAACAATCCGGAAAGCGACGACCTCCGTGTCAATCTCGGCTTCCCCGCCACCGCACGAGCCAACGTTAGCATCGTAGACCCGGACACGAACCGCGTCGTTGCGGTCGGGTCGCCCGCGGTCGTCACGACCGCGGGCGACCCGCTCGACGGGCAACCGACTGCGGCATCGAGCCGAACCGTGGTCATCGGCGACGACGCCTACAGACTGACGGTGAGAGTATGGTAGGCGAAAAAACGAATCGAACTGGACGGCAGATGGACAACAGAGCACAGGCGTACACCCTCGAAGGATTCGTCGGCGCGCTCATCGTGTTGACTGCACTGCTGTTCGCGTTGCAGTCGGTCGTCCTGACGCCCACGACGGCGGGGACGGTTGACCAAGACGTGAAATCCCAACTGTGGATTCAGACGAACGACGCCCTGCGAATCGGTGCGGCGGACGGGGCGGTCGAAAACCTCACCCGCTACTGGAACACGAGCAATGGAAACGAAACCGGCGGCTTCGCCTACGCGAACACAACCGAAGTCGGTTACGGCAACGCACCGCCCTGTGCGCCAGCGAAATCGCCGGACACGACCTGCGATTCGCTCGGGGAAACGCTCGAATCAACGCTGACTCGACAGGGATACGTCTACAACCTCTACGTCACCTACCGACTGCCGAGCGACCCGACCGAAACCGCCACCGAGCGCGTCGTCTACCGCGGCGTTCCCTCCTCGAACGCAGTCGTGGCGACCCACACCGTCGTCCTGTACGACGACATGACGCTCACCGCGCCCGAGAACGCGGACAATCGAACGCTCGCCGAACTCGGGCCGGAGGAGTTCTACGCGAACGACGCGAGCGATGGCGTCGTCTACAACGTCGTGGAGGTGCGCATCGTCGCATGGTGAGCGGAAAAACGGAGTTCTTCGGACGATTCGCGCGCGACGACAGGGGGCAACTCCTGCTCGTCGGAGCGGTCGTCATCGCCATTTCGCTGGTCGCCGTCGTCGTGGTTCTCAACACCGTCCTCTACACCGAGAACGTCACCAACAGCGAACCGATTGCGACGACGGGCGACGCGCGAGATATCGCCCTCGTCGTGGGCGGTGACATCGAACCAGTGGTTCATCGCACGAACTACGCCGAGCGCCACGACTCCGTTGCAGAAAGCCGAACTGCCGTCGCAGAGAGCATCGCGGAGTACGAAACGCTTCTCGGCGTAACGGTAACGAGGCGAACCCCGGCCTCGCTCCACGTCGAAGTCAGCAACCGGACGGTCGGAACCGGCGTCGAACACGATTCCGGCACGTTCGTAGATGCAGAAAACGAGAGCAACTGGACGCTCGCCCGGAGCGCCGACGCGCGACGATACCTGCTTTCGGTGAATCGGTCGTCGCTGGCGACGACCGATTCGGACGCCTTTAGAATCGATATCGAGGACGGAACCGAAAACTGGAACCTCTCCGTGCTCCGGCAGGACGACGATGTCGTCCTGCGAACGGACGGTTCTACTGTCGCTGCTTCCTCGACGTGCACCGTGACGAGCGAGCGGGTTCGTATCGACATCAAAAACGGCAGTGCGGCGGGATGTTCGTTCCCGTTCACAGACGGTGTTGGCGACGACTACGACATTACCTACGAGAACGGGGCTAACGCCAGCGGAACCTACTCGATGCTGTTCAACGGAACCGACGCCGAGATTCCGCCTTCTTCCGTCAACTCCGGGTCGTCGGAGTCGCCGTATCTGACACACGCCGTCTACGAACTCGATGCCAGACTGACCTACACGACCCCAGAACTGACCTACCGAACGACGTTCAACGCCACGCTGTACCAGCCATGAGACGTTTTATCACTCACCTCACGAGAGACGAGCGCGCGGTTTCGACCACGGTCACCTACGTTCTGACGATAGCCATCACCACGATTCTGCTGAGCGGCCTCATCACCGCCGCTGGTGGACTCGTCGGCAGTCAGCAGGAGCAGGCGACTCGAAACGAACTCGGCGTCGTCGGCGAACGAATCGCCGGGGAACTCACGAGCGTTGACCATCTCGTGCAGGCCGGAACGGAACCGGACGTTCGCCTGCGGACGAGTCATCCTCGCAGAATCGTCGGCGCGCCGTACGCCGTCGAACTGAAAACCGGCGGGGCAGACCCGTGCTCTCATCCGCAGTGTCTCGTACTGAGCACGGCCGACGTGACCGTCACGGTTCCGTTCGACAACGCGACGGCCGTCAGCCCCGGCCGGGTCGTCGGCGGTGATGTCGTCATCGAGTACGACCGAAGCAACGAAACGCTCGTTCTGGGGGAGCCATGACGAGGAAACTGTTCGACGACCGCGCCGCGACCGAACTGCTCGGCTTCGTCTTCATCTTCTCGATGATAGTGGCGTCCGTCGGCCTGCTGTACGTCAGCGGCGTCGGGTCGCTGGAAGACGCCCGTGATATGGAACAGTCGAAGAACGCGGAGCGAGCGTTCACCGCGCTCGCAACGACGTTCGACGACCTCCAGCGAAATCGCGCACCGGCGCGCGCCGGAGAAGTCAGACTCGTCGGCGGGACGATTGCGGTGAACGAAACGACACGACTCAGAGTCGGCGTCGAGCAGACGAGTCCAACGGCGGTCGAAATCAACCGAACGCTCGGACAAGGCGCGCTCGTTTACACCGTCAACGACCGAGTGGTTCGGTACGAATCCGGGGCCGTGTTCAGCGGCGGCGAGGCCGGAAGCTGGTTAGTTCGTCGTCCGGCCTTCGACTGCACGCCCGACAGGGCCATCGTCTCGGCAGTGACGATAAACGAAACCGGGGACATTTCCTCCGTGAGCAAACAGGGGTCGGTGCTCGTCGTCGGGCGAACCATGGACACTGAACTGCTGTTTCCGCTGGGGGGTAGTGTGGCACGACAGGACGACACTGCCGCGACGACGGTTCGGATACGAGCCGAATCGTCGCCGAACAGCGAGGCGTGGAATCGCTACTTCGAATCGAACGGCTGGCAAAAAGACGGCTCGTGGTACGAATGCCCGACGCGTCGGGCATTCGTCCGTGAGACTGTGGTCGGGTTCGACGTGCGAAACTAGTCGCTTTTCTCGATTTCGACCTGATTCATCGTGACGTGGATTCTGAAGTCTTCGGGTGCGGCCACGCTTCCGTGCTCGTGGATGGAGATGAGGACGACGGCGTCGTTGTAGTCCGGGTCGCCGCTGCCGCATTTGTCGGGGTTGTCGATGTCGTCCGTGGTCGCGTCGGCACAGGAAAGTTCGTACACGAGGACGAACTCGTTCGGGTCGAGGTCGAGGAATCCGGTTTCGGTCATTCGACTGCCGAGGATTTGGGACATGCTTCTCTGTTCTTCGTTGGCCGAGCCGTAGTTCGGAACCGCCATCCCGTCCGCGAGGAGAACGACGTTTCCTTCGCTCTCGCCCCGTCCGTCGGTGTCCACGACGATATTCGCCATCATCGAACCTTCCCGATTGGTGCGATAGGAATCCCAGACGTAGTCGTAGGTGTCGCCGTTGTACTCGAACTGGTTGAAACGCTTTTCGGCGGACGAGTAGCTATCGACGGAGCCGATGTCGTATGCGGTTCCTTCCACACTGATGGCGTCGCCCGCGGTGACGTTTTCGGTGAATCGATAATATTCGCCGTTCGTCGGGTCGTTGATGTCGTGTCTGATGACCGAAGACGAACCGACGCCGTCGCCCCACGGTTCGTAGGTGTCGTCGCCGATGTTGATTCGCATGTTGATGGGCGCGTTGTATTTACTGCCGTGTCGCTCCCGTTCCCCTGTCGTATAGTTTTGCTCCCACGACGTGCCGCTTCCGGACGAAATCTCCGTTCCGAGAACTTTCACGGTAACCGAGGCGTTCTGCCGAGCACTGAGACTGTTTTCGTCGCTCTCCGCCGTCGAACCGCTCAAGATGACGGTGAGCGAGGCCGTTTCGTTTCCGTCGTCGATGGTCACCACGCCGTCATCGACGTGGGTTTCGAAGAAATCGCCCCACGCCCGATAGTAGTCGCTGTGAACCGTGAGCGTCGCGTTGTCCGGCGGATTGCACCGCGCTTTGTTGAACGTCTCTCGGAACGATTGGCTGTCTGCCCGCGATGCAGTCGCGTTCTTGCTCGCGTGGAGTTGCGTGATCGACCCGCTGACCGAACCGGTGACGTTCACCATCTGGAAGCTGAACGTTCCGTTTCGGTACTGCATGTCCGGCGGCGAGAGCATCACGCTTCCCCCGTCGGTGCGCTTCCAGACGCCGCCCGCTTGATAGGCGACAACTTCGTCGTTCGCACCTTGGTACTCGATTGCGCCGAACTCGATTTCCTCCCGACACGGCTGGTTCGTCCCGTTGACGACGGTTATGGTCATGCGCCCGTCCCGGGTCACTTCCGTGTCGCCGTTCTGTCCGCTGAAATCGAGCGTGTGAGCGTCGTTCGCGCTGAACGCGACTTGGCTCAGGCGAGCATCCACCTCGCGCATCGTGTGTTCCGCGTTCTGTACCTCTACCGAACCGCGAATTTCCGAGACGGCCCCCGAACCGATGAGGAGGACGCCAGCCAGAGAGATGGCGACCAAACCCATCATTAGGACGACACCGATAAGTGGCGACTGCCCCCGTTGATTTTCCGAAATCGTATTTATTTCCCGACCAGTCATAGTATGCACTCATAATCCAACCTGCATAAAGCTACGTTGAAAAGTCAACTGAAATGGTTTAAAAATGGATGCAAATACAGCCACAACAGGTAGTAGCCTGCATCGACGAAATCACTGTATGGCTCGAATCTCGACAATCGTAATGTTGGCTGGTGTCGTCATGTTCTTCATTCCGGAACCGATAACGTCCGGACTCGGTCTGCTCGTCCTCCTCATCGGAGCGGCGATGCGACTGCTGACTAGCGTGTAGCCGACGAACGTTAAGTGACTGTGCGGAGAATATTCTCGAATGGGGTTGTTCGATTCGGTGCGACGGATTTTCACGATAGAGGGGGACGAATATCGGTGTCACTACTGCGGACGGACGTTTCGGTACGCCGTCGAACTCCCGGATTTAAACTGCCCATACTGCGATTCCACTGACATCAAGCGAATCGAGTGAGCAATCGAATAGGAATCGCGTCAAAACGGGAGAAATCGGCCGCTTCGACGGCGACCAGTTTCGAACCATCACAAACGTTGATGGTTCCGCTTGCCAAACGTAAAATCGTGTTCGACTCTGACGAGGCGTTCGTGGCCGCCCTGCAATCCCACCTCGGCTCCGCACTGCAGACGGTGGCCAGCAGAGAAGACGGCGGGTACGAGATGCTGTACACCCGAGAAGACGTGACCGGGCGCTTCACGCCCGCCGATTTCAACCGGATTCACGGAGAATCCCTGCTCGCGGACGAACCGCGGGAAGACGCCGAAAACGTGTTTCGCGCCGGGGCACTCAACTTCGCACTCTACACCTTCGATACGGCCGTCGTCTTGCAGTTCCCCGGCGAGTCCGGGGCACTGTTCGTCGCGTTCGACAACGACGACGTGCCGCTTCTCCCCATCGTCGAGGTGTGCACCGAATGGATACAGACGCAGGCGTGAGGCCTGCGCCTGCATCGGGTTCGACTCGGCGAACCACGACTCGGTCACCAACTTCCGAAGTCGCGTAGATTTATTACAGCATCCTCTAAACTCCCGCTAATGTATCGGCGGACTCGTCGTCGGGTGAATCAACTCTTTCAGGTCGGAGCAGGTGGGCGAATCGGGCAGTACATCGACTCGTTCATTCTCGCTCTCATCGTTGCGAACGTCGCAAGCGTCATCCTCGAAACGGTCGAACCGCTCTACGCGGCGTATCAGACCGAGTTCTATCTGTTCGAACTGGCGAGCGTGGTCATCTTCTCCATCGAATACTTCGGGCGACTGTGGGCCGCGACGGAGCATCCCGAATACCAGCACCCAATCTGGGGACGACTGCGATATGCGACCTCGTCGTTCATGATAATCGACCTGCTAGCCATCCTGCCGTTCTTCCTCGGGGTTTTCTTCGACCTGCGGTTCCTGCGGATGTTCCGCCTGCTTCGATTTCTTCGGTTGTTCAAACTCGCGCGATACTCCCGGTCGATGCGGCTGTTCGTCACCGTCATTACGGACAAAAAGGAGGATTTCCTCGTCGCTTCCTCGGTCGGTGGCATTCTTTTGCTGTTTTCCTCGTCGCTGATGTACTTCGTCGAACACGAAGCGCAACCGGAGGTGTTCAGTTCGATTCTCGCCGCGATGTGGTGGGGCGTGGTGACGCTGACGACTGTGGGCTACGGCGACGTGCATCCGGTGACGCCCCTCGGAAAGCTGCTGGGTGCAGTCGTCGCGGTCATTGGAATCGGACTGTTCGCGCTTCCCGCATCGATTTTAGCCTCGGGATTCGTGGAGGAGTCACAGCACGAGACGAAATACGCCTGCCCGCACTGCGGAGAACACGTTTCGGAACACGACCTACACGAGTTGGAGTAAGCGCGTTTTCGGACGACAGGAGTAGGTTCGTTTTCGAATGCAGGCCCAACGCTTAGGCCGCTTCGAAGCCTGTACTGAATACGATGATTGGCCCATTCACGGTGGGGAAGAAGGCGGCAAAGTTCGGCTACAAACGATACGGGATTCCGGGTGCAGTGGTGGCGGGCGGTGCCGGAACGGTTGGCTATCTCGCGGTGAAGCGTGCCGTCAAATCGGTCGCAAAGAGCGAGGACGCCGGAACTGCCATCGACGTGAAGACGATTCGGTCTGCGGTCGAAGAGGACGGAATCGACGCAGTAACCGACAGAGATACGCTCGAATCCGCAATCGACGAAGAGCAGTTGGATTCGGAAATCGACATCGAGGACGTGCAGTCCGAAACCGAGAACGAGACGGACGAACTGCAAGACGACGATTCGAACTCGACGGACGAATCCGACGAGTAGGTTTCCGTCAGTCGCCTGCGCGAAGGCCAGCAGTTATTAGCCAATTGCCCTCTTTTCCTGTCCACGCATGCAATCCGTAATTCACCTGGTTTCCGGCGACGAAAGCGAACAGCAGACTGCACTCGCAATCGCCAAAAATCTCCTTGACGACGAAAGTGGCACGATTGACGACGTTGCCATCGTTGCGCAGGCGGGCGGTATCGAAGCCGTCACTGCTGGGGGGAACGGGCAAGAACAGGTACGGTCGCTGATGGACGACGGCGTCCCGTTCAAGGCCTGTAGCAACACCCTCGACGTGATGGACTTAGACGAATCCGACCTCATCGACGGCATCGAAACCGTTCCGGAAGGTGCCGTCGAAGTCACGCGACTGCAAAACGAGGGCTACGCGTACATGCGGCCGTAGTTCGAACCCTTACGCGCCGCTACTTCTTGTTCGCGTTCGCTCACAACGAAGTAGCGGGCGTGGCGGGACTCCCGCGAGCGAACGAAGTGAAGCGAGTGGGGGTAAGCCACGCTCGTTGACTGAGCATAGCGAAGGAAACGGGCGTGGCGGGATTCGAACCCGCGGTCGAGAGGTTAGGAACCTCTCGCCCTATCCGCTAGGCCACACGCCCTAGATAAACGCACAAACTGACGCAGAAAAACGCTTACTGTCCGGATTCGGTTTCGGTTTCGGTGTTGGTGCTGGTTTCAGTACTGGTGTCGGTGCGGCGTGGTTCGTCGTCAAATTCGCTCGCGTCGCCGGACGGCGAGCTGGACGAACCGGAATCCTGCATCTCGCGGAGTTCATCCTCGACTTCTTGACGGCCTTTCTTGAACTCGCCCATCGCCTCACCCGTCGAGCGCGCGAGTTTTGGAATCTTGTTTGCACCGAACAGAAGCACTGCGATGAGCAGAATCACCGCAAGCTCCATCCCACCGGGAACCGGCCCGAATAGTGGTATCATTTCGTACATCCTCTACCAGTTGCTTACCCATTGGCAATTATAGGCTTTTTGCTCTACTCAGGTTCACAGTAACCGCAGTTCGAGTCAGCCATCTAACTCGTTCTCCCCCGAGCAGTGCGCCCGAGAACTTTTTTGTGCCGGACGAAGAGATACGGCCATGGACGACCCCGAAATGGAGCCGACCGAAAACGGACGACGCTCCTACGACCCCGACGCCGACCACGCCTTTCCGGACGAAAAGCTGAACGAGGTACTGGAGTTCATCGACAACGACGTCGAGATTCAGACGTATCTGGACGCCCAAAATATCAACGCCGTGGCGCGAAAAGGATACAACGACCACGGCTCGAAACACATCGAAATCGTCCTCAATCGTGCGCTCCTCCTCTACGATCTGCTGAAGCGCGGCGGCGTCGAGTTCAACGGTGCCGCGGACGAAGGACTGGACGAAGAAGACGAAAGCGTCATCGTCGCCTTTGCCGCGACGCTCCACGACATTGGCCACATCGTCCACCGCGACGACCACTCGTACTATTCGATTCCGCTGGCTGCGGGCGTTCTCGACCGCGTTCTCCCGAATTTCTACGACACGGCGGATACAGTTCGAATGAAAGGCGAGATTCTGCACGCGATTCTCTGCCACCACACGGAAGAAGACCCGCTCACGACCGAAGCAGGAGTCATTCGTGTTTCCGACGCACTCGACATGGAACACGGTCGGTCGCGCATTCCATACGAAAAAGGTGGACGCGGCATTAACACGGTCTCCAGTCAGGCCATCAAGAAAGTCAGTCTGAGAGAGGGCGACACCATCCCGGTTCTCGTGGAAATCGAGATGATGAACGCGGCGGGCGTCTATCAGGTTGACAACCTGCTCAAGGCGAAACTCCACAAATCTGGCTTGGAGGACGACATCCGAATCGTCGCCCTGAACGTCTGCGAAGGAAGCGACAACATCGTCGAACGAATGGAACTCTAAGCGACTCTAAAGCAGATTCTCGTACACTCGTTCGAGTTTGTCCACCGCCCGCTCGACGCTGATTTCCGAACGTCGGGCGAGACAGGATTCCCTGAGTCGGTCGTACTCCGATAGTGTGCGTCGAATCGCATCCTGAAATTCCTCGGTGTTGCCGCTTTCGAAGTGATAGCCCGTCTCTCCTTCGGTGATCGTATTTTCCAGTGCGCCCGCATTTGCGCCGACCACGGGCGTCCCGCAGGCGTTCGCTTCGAGGGCAACGAGCCCTTGGGTTTCGACCGGACTCGGGAAGGCGAACACGTCCAGCGCGGAGTAGAAGGCTGGCATCTCGTCCCGTTCTAAAAAGCCGAGGAATCGAACGTCGATGTCGGATTCGCTGGCCTGTTTTTCGAGCGATTTCCGTGCAGGGCCGTCGCCACCGAAAAGGACGGTGAAATCGGTTCCCTCGGCGGCGGCAATGAGTTCCGAGAGTCGCTTTTCGTAACCGTGCCTGCCGGTGTAGCCGACGAGCGGTCGATCACCGTCGAGGTCGTATTTGTCCACGAAGTCGGCGATTTCGACGGGATGGAATCGCCCGATGTCGATACCGTTCGGAACGACATGAACCGGAGCGTCCACGCCCACCGTTTCTACGACGTGCTCGCGGGTCGCTTCGCTCGGCGTGAGAACCGCGTCGGAGCGACCGAAAAACCAGCGTTCGTAGGCGACCGACGCGCGTTCGACGTATTCGGCCGCGGACTCGTTGGAAACGAGGTAGTCCGCGTATTCGCCTGTCGGAGTGTGATACGAAGTGACGAACGGCGTGTCCTGTTTCCACGCGAGTCGAAGGCCGCCGAGTCCGATGGCAAAGGGGGTGTGTGCGTGGACGATTTCGGCGTCGGTGACGGCTTTCGGAATCCGGGGGGTTCCGAGTCGATAGCCGTCGTAGAACGGAAACGGAAGACTGCCGATGGGGTGTTCGCCTTTCTCGGGAACGTACTCGTTGGATCGTGGATACGCCACGTCCATCCGGCCGCCGTTTCTCTCCCAGCAGTCGCGCCACGACCGAATCGTGTAGGTGACGCCGTTTATCGTCGGCAGATACGTATCCGTGAACGCGGCGACCCATCGGCTCATTGACTCGCCATTCGTAGACAGGGTCTTAAGGACTTGTGACTTTACGCGAGTTCGCGGTACGTTCGTGTAAGTCTGTCACCGAGTCGTTCCAAACTATGTTCCCGTGCAGTTTTTCGCGCGTTTTCGCCCAGTCGCTCGCGCAGTTCCGGGTTTCGGTCGAGGAGTTCCAGCGCGCGCTGGAACTCCGCTTCCGTCTCGCACATGAGACAGTCCTCGCCGTGGGTGTAAAATTCGTTGAACACCGGGATGTCACGGAGGACGACAGCTTTACCGCAGGCCATCGCTTCGAGGACGGCGATGCCTTGGTTTTCGTCTTTCGCCGGGAAACAGAGTACGTCGCCCGCCGCGAACGCGCCGCGTTTGTCGTCGATCCACCCCGAAAACGTCACGTTCTCCGGCGGATTCTGCACCCACTTTTTCACCGTCGAACTGGCCTGCGGGCCGGTGTCGTACGGGCCGAACCACGCGAAGTCGAAGTTGGTTTTCTGTGCGAGTTGGCAGAACGTCGTCAGACCTTTTCGCTCGAAGACGTTGCCCATGGTGAACGCGACCATCCCGGACAGGTCGTATCTGTCGCGGTACTCATCACGCAGGGATTCGAATCCCGAAAGCGACTCCGCGTCCACGCCGTTCGAAATCGGACGAATCGGGGCGTCGATTGGATACGCTTCGAGGACGGACTTCGTGTACTGACTTGGACAGAGCACCATATCGGCCTGCGAGTAAAACCATTTCAGATAGCGTCGGAGTGGCCGTGCGGCGAGCGTCGAACCGCGAAAACTCTCTGCGAAGTCCTCGCTGGTGACGTGCGCGTGAAGCACGAGGGGAATCCCTTCGCGCTTTGCGTGGCGCGCGACTGCGACCGAACCCGGCCCGATAACGTTGCAGTGGGCCACGTCGAAATCCGCGAAGAAATCGCGTCCTACCGCCCGGGAAGCGAGACCATGAACCGGCGTTCCGCCTCGCCACGGCGAGATGACGACATCCACGTCAGTCCCCGTGAGCGCCTTTCGCTGATGCTTCGTGGCGGTTCCGATACCGCTCCGGTCGAGTTGGGATTCCAGTTCGAGGTAGTTGAGTGCGCGCACTGGCGAAGTGATGGAATAGCCGGCCATTACCGCTTTCGGAAAGGGGTCGTTAAGCGACCACAAAGTATTTCTTGTTATGGGAACATGAGCCCAATGGGGCAATACAGGAACCTTCTATCCTTGTCCTGTCTCGCCCCGGAAACCCCCCCACCCCCCATTCCGAATGACTGTAGCTCAAGAGAGAATAGAGCGACTCGCAGGGCTTGCGAGCGACGCCGCCGCCGACTGTAACGACGAGCGCGCACGGGAGTACGTCCGGCTTGCTAAACGAATCGCCGAGCGAAATCGTCTTTTGCTCCCCCACCAGTTCAAGCGATTTACCTGCGACTCCTGTGACTCTTACCTCCGCCCCGGAAAAAACGCACGCGTCAGATTACAGGACGACCACGTCGTCATTACCTGCGACTGCGGCACGCAGGCGCGGTATCCCTACGAATAATGTCAGAAACTACTGGCGTGGTCGTTTGATTCCGGCAATACGTTCCTCAGAAACCAGCGATTACGACCGGGTGTTACCACCGTAGGCACTGCCTACCAGCACGTCCATGGGGCTGTATCGTCGGCTCTGACGGCCTTTGACATTTCTGGGGAAAACAGCTAGACGAGTTTGGATTGGCCGGGTGCGCTGGGCGCGCCCGGTCTCTGCCGTCCTGGCGGGAACGGGCGAAGCGAGGAGTGAGCGACTGGAAGGTGCGAGTGACCGAGCGAGGGCGTCCATTGTAGACGCGATTTGTAGTCAGAGCAGTCGAACCTCCGACTTCAGCACCATTGCCACGGAACTCACAAACCCGCCATCGCAGACGAAAACGACAAGTCTCACGCCCCATCACTTTCTGCCATGGCCAGACAACAGTGGACGGATATGATTGTGGGGGACAGAATGGCCGTGGATAGGGACTTTTCCCAACGAGTCACGGACTCGCGTTTCTCCCGGCAGGAGTGGGGGCTGATTATGACCGCCGTCGAGTTCGACATCGAAAATCCGGAGGACGACGACCGGGCCAAACTCGTCGCCGACACGAGCAAGGTTCGACAGGTGATGCCCGAGATGGAGAACATCCAATCGCAGATGAGCGCGATGGGTGGCAAACCGCAGAAAAAAGAGAGCAAGGGAATTTTTAGTTCGGTCAAAGACGCCCTCGGAATGGGTGGCGGCGGTGGCAACGGAATCGACGAAGAACGCCTCGCCGCCGCGGAAGAGTTGGCACAGGAGTACGCCGACGAACTCCAAGACCACCTCGAATCGAACGACAAGTGGAACCGCGTCAGAACGGCGGTACAGGAGTGATGCAGCTCGCACCCGGCGCGTGGCGGTACGCGCTCCCGGCGTTTTTGCTCGCCGGGCCGGTCGGATTACTGTCACCGATTGCCACTCTGCTGGCACTCGGTTTCGGCGGCGCAACGCTCCTGTTCTTCCGCGACCCGGCGCGCGAATCGCCGAAGTACGGCGTCCTCTCGCCAGCGGATGGCCGCGTCTCCGTGATTCGAGAGGAAGGAAACCGCGTCCGCGTCGGCGTGTTCATGAACGTCACCGACGTTCACATCAATCGCGCGCCGCTGTCCGGGCAGGTCGAGTCGGTCGAACACGAACCCGGAAAACATCGCCCCGCGTTCAGCAAGGAGTCAGACAACAACGAGAAGGTTCACATCCGGTTTTCGGAGTACGATTTGACGCTCATCGCGGGTGCCTTCGCGCGCCGGATTCATCCCTACGTCGAGGGTGGCGAGACGCTGGAACGAGGACAACGACTCGGCCACATCGCGTTCGGCAGTCGCGCGGACGTGCTCCTTCCCGAATCGTTCGACGTGAAGGACGTTGGCGTAGCCGAGGGAGAACGCGTCCGCGCGGGAGAAACCGTTTTAGCCGCATCTGCCGCCCACAGTGCTGAAACCTCCGAGTAGCCGGATTTTAGATCGCTTTGTCATTCAGTCGCTCGAATAGTCGCCGCCGTGGAACAGCGTCAACTCTTCGGCTTCGTAGATGTTGATGAGTTCGGTGACGAGTTCGTCGTAGGATTCGTCTTCAACGCGAAGGTTGTCGAGGCGCGAGACGGTTTCCTCGTCGAGTTCTATTTTGGGCATCGGTTATCACGACGCCCGCGAAGGCATTAAAGGGTTGGCCGGAACGAGATTCAGTTTCGTTTCGATTCCCGACTATCCATGGATTTCGAGCATTCGGTCGAGTAACCGCTCGTTACTACTTTCGAAGAGCTGTCGTTCCGGACGGAAGGGGTTGCTTTCGCCCCGGCAGTGACCGGATAACAAAGTACCCGCACTCGTGTTACACGTATCGCTGAGGTTCACTATGACAACGACAGACAGCAGGCTTACCAGTCGAAATGACACCGTCACCGAAAATCGGTGCCGAAGTTGTGGTTCGTTCGTGACCCGAGATTTCGCACGCGTGTTCGGGAACAACGAGAACGACGTGTTCGGATGCCTCGAATGCATGACTGCCACGGAGGTGAAAAAAGGTGGGGCACGGGCGGAACACGTGGACACGACCAAGCTTATCGGTGGCCGAGAACCGCTCCGCTAACTCCGGAGGGTGTGGGGACGGGTGAAAAAACAAAAACGCAGTGGACTCCTTTTCCTGTTTCGACGCTCGCTAGCGTCGGCCTTCGTTGCCTCGCTCGAACACGCGATTCGCGCCGGGCGCTTCGTGCGGCGGCGTATGGTCAACGTCCGCCATCGTCTGCTGGTCGTCGTCTCGGTTGTCGTTCGTGGTTCGTCGGTTCTCTGTCATAGATGTTCTATCGTCGGTGATGTCGGTTTGAGTGGTACGCTATCGACTGTCGGTTGATGTGTGTTTCAGCAAGTCGGGGATGTGAGTGGGTAGGGGTGTCAGACCCCTACAATAAGACGTGCGCCGACAGCACCACCGCTCGCTGGGGCCGTATGCGAGTCAGTGTCTAACTGTCTCATCGTACTGTGTTACTCTGTGACTCGGCCGTTATAATGCTTACGAGGAACGCAACGTTTGCCGCACGAAATGGTATGGCAACCTGCATCGATCGACCGCCGCACGAGTTCGCCACAACGGTAAGGTAGTTCGGCATCGTACTGCAGAAAGCATGACAAGCGACGACGTTACCGAACTTCTGCGGAAAGCGTACAGCGACGAAATCGAAACCGTGATGAACTATCTGACCAACTCGGTCGTTCTCGAGGGAGTCAGCGCGGAAGAGGTCAGAGAGAGCCTCGAAGAAGACATTCAGGAGGAACTCGGCCACGCAGAGATGATTGGCCAGCGACTCAAACAGTTGGACGAACGGCCACCCGCATCTTACGACTTCGAGGCGCGTCAGGAGAGCCTGCAACCGCCCGAAGACAGCACGGACGTACTGTCGGTTATCGAAGGTGTACTGGAGGCCGAAGAGGACGCTATCGACACGTATCGGTCCATCATATCAGCTGCAGAGGATGAAGATGACCCAGTGACCGAAGACCTCGGTGTGACCATTCTCGCCGACGAGGAAGCCCACAGGACGGAGTTCCGTGGATTCAAACGCGAGTACGACAAATAAGGCAAGGATTTTTCTCGGGGGGGTGAGAGGTGGCTTGCATGAGCAATTCGGGTTTCGACCTCGACCTGAGAACGGCCGAGAAGGAGATCGATTTCGCCGAGGGGGAACGGGTTATGCTGGGCGTCCTCGACGGAACCACTCCCGTTGCGGAGCGAATAGCGGCCATCGAACACGGGAACGTGCTGGTTCTCGCAATTGACGGCGACTTGAACGAACTCGCCGCAGATCTCGCACCGGCAGTGAAACAATGCAACGGGAATTTGATGCACTTCAGAAAGTTCCTCATTATTTCGCCATCGGACGTCGAGATAGATACGAGCGAACTCTGAAAAACGCGTTGAGTGGGTACGGACGCGTTGGAGGGCGGGTACAGCATCCAAAATACCACGGTGAGTCAACTGCACCCGAACGGCGTCAGCGGGGTCACGGAGTGACCCAACTATTGTGAGCGGCATCGTCGTATATAAAAATTCCATTTTACTGTCTAGAAAGTTATGTAGGTCGGGGAACTGTCCGATTAGTTTGGAATGTGATTAAAAACTGGCGAGGAACGATACTGAAAAGAATCAGACGATACAATCGATCCGTGCAGGTATGGAAAAACCACAGCCCTTCATCGAGTATGTGCTTCGTTCAGGAGCGCGTACCGACGTACTGCTGGCCATCGCCGACGGCAGTGATTCGACGCAATCACTGTTGAATCGAAATCTGGCCAGCGAGTCAGCAGTGTACAATGCCCTGACCGAGTTGGAAAATCGCGGTTTGATTTACGTTCCGAAACGAAAACGCTGGTCGGTGACCGGCACCGGGTCGGTCGTCGCCGACCTCATCGACCAACAACGGGAAACCGAGCGCATTCTCCATGCCGATGTCGAATACTGGCGGAACCACGATGTCTCAGTCCTCCCTCGCCCGTTTCGCTCCTGTCTCGCCGACCTCGCTGACGGTGAAATCGTCCGTGCGACCGACACACAGCCCTCGCGGGCGATACGGGAAGTCGAAAAACGACTCGAATCGGCGACTGACGCGTCGGTTATCGCCCCAATTTTCAACGAACGATACTCGACGGCGTTTCTCAACGACTGTGACAACCCTCGACTCGTGTTGGGGAAGGACGTTCTCGCAGATCTGCTCTCGGATACAAACGTTGACGAAAACGACGAAGAGAATCTCCAAACCCGCGTTGCAGACACAGCGTTCGCGCTAACTGTGACGGACGACTGTCTCCTGTTTTCTCTGCCACTGCTGGACGGGGCGTATGACGCGCGAACGGAATTTATCGCGGAATCGGAGCGTGCGCGTCGCTGGGGGACGGAACTGTTCGAGTACGTGTGGGAGGACGCCGAATCGGCCGACGCCTACGCGGAATCGCTGGAGACGAACGTCAGGTAGTGGCCGTCGGGGTCACGGAGTCGAACGCCGGATTCGACCGTTTCGACCCCGCAGGAACGGTCTTCGACTTCGGTCGTTACCGCCACCGGGTCGTCAACCTCGAATCCAATATCGACGTGGACGCCGCCCCTCGCGTCCGCGATACCGAGATGCGGTTCCCACAGTTCGAGGTCGAAGGGGCCGCCCATCCGAACCCGTTTTCGGTCGGTGCCGCGATTGTACGTTTCGAATCCGAGGTCGGTGTAGAACTGCTCTGCCGCCGGGAGATCTTCGACTTCGAGAACGATTTCGAAGATGCCGGTTATCGGGTCGCCATCCTCGTCCGTGCTCCCGATTTCGACGCAGTTCCCGTCCGGGTCGTAAAAGTAAAGCGAGCGTGCCGACCCGAAATCGTGTTCCACGAGGTCGAAATCCCGGGAGAGTCGGTCGTACCAGTCGTCGTATCGAGGTTTCGGCGTCGAGAACGCGTAGTGGGTGTGCACGCCGCCCCGAGGAACGCCGTCCGGTCTGCGGAGGACGAGCGCGTGTTCTCCGGCGTCGAAGACGACTTCACGTTCGTTCGCCGCCCGAACCGAGAGGTCGAGCGACGTTTCGTAGAACTCCCGCGCACGGTCGAGATGTTTTACTTCCAGCGCAAGCCAGCGAAGACCCGAGAGCATACACCGGAATACACAGCGACGGCGCTTAAAACGTCGCACCGACTCGATTTCCCCACCCAAACCTACCGCCCCGTCGATTTATGCTGCACGCAGGACTATTTCGGTGTATGCCGCTCAAAGAAACCCAGTCCTCGAACGGATTTCGAGAAATCGACAGATGGGACGGTGGCGTCGGGTGGATTGCACATCCCGACGAGGAAATGCAGCGAGCGAGTCACGCCATCTCGGTCGATGGCGACGTGTGGGTCATCGACCCGGTCGATGCGCCCGAACTCGACGACCTGCTCGCCGAATATGGCGAGGTTGCGGGCGTTGTCGTGCTTCTCGACAGACACATGCGCGATGCGGAAGAAATCGCCCGCCGACACGACGTACCGCTCTATCTCCCGACGTGGATTCGGCGGAGCGTCACCGGGATTCCGGTTCGGCGATTCGAAACGTCGTTGGCCGATACGGGATTCCGCGTCCTGAAACTGTTCGCCAATCCCGCGTGGCAGGAGGCGGCACTGTACGACGAAACCACTGGCACCCTCGTCGTCCCGGAGACGGTCGGCACTGTCGATTACTTCCGAACCGACCGCGAGCGTCTCGGCGTTCATCCGATGATTCGGCTGTTTCCGCCGGACGAACTGCGGGGACTAACTCCCGAACGAATCCTCGTCGGCCACGGCGAAGGTGTGTTCGACAGCACTGCGGTAACGCTCGCGGACGCCCTCGACGGCTCCCGTCGTCGTTATCCATCGCTATTGGCTTCGACCGTTCGCCGATTTGCGCCAATATAGCTGCCTGAGTATTCCGAATTGCCGATAGCTTTTTACTATTTGCTTGATATTCCCCACATATGTTTGCTGAATGCCGGAGTCTGACCTCTCGAAATACGGAGGTGACCCGGTGACTATCTCGTTCGATTCTTGTGAGGACGACACGGGAATCGTGATACGCGACCCGATAGAGCGTCGGACGTGTACGCTTCGGACGCCCGATGTCGTCCGACCGGTTTCTACCGACACTCGTTCGTGCTGTTTTCCGGTCGATGACGCGGTCGTCGTCTCGACCACTCGTCTAACGCTTCCGACACCCGCAGCGGTGTACGTTCGCGACGAAAACGGGGAAATGCTGTCCAGTGTGGAGGGAATCGACTACGAGGAACTGCCGGAGGGGGCGTACAGCATCGAACTTTGTGCCTCCATTAAGCTGTACGTCATCGCCGAGGCGGAACTGAGCGTTACCGCATCGTTCGACCACGTCGTCTTGGAGTTCGGGTCGGAAACCGAGGTGTTCGTCGGCGGCCGGTCGCCCCATCGCAACCCGGCGGGAACCGTGACGACGACGACCGACCCGGTCGATATGATGGCTGCGATTTCGGCGTTCGGTTCGGCGCTGAAAACGACGAGTCCGGAGCGCTCGTTTCCAACCCTGCGAGGACACCCTCCCACGGTCGAACTCGGCGACGAACTCCACGTGCCGGACGATTTGCGCCCGGCAAGAACCGGCATTCAAATCGAAGTACCGCCCGAGTACGAGTACATCTTCCCGGTTGCGCCACTGGTCTATTATTTCGGTGCAGAGTTGGTTCCGGGGAACGTTCCGCGAATCATCGCAGACGGGTTCGAACAGCCGCTTCAGACGACGCGCGGATTCGAAGAAGAAGTAGAGCGCGTCCTGAAACAGACGTTTTTCCTCGACTGCGTGACTCGCACGGAAGGGCTGTATCCTATCGAGTTACACGAGCGCCAACAGGTCGAATCGGTGGTGAGTTTCGACTTCGAACGCCTCTACAACGCTTCGCTGGCGGAGCAGTTGAAAGCGTATCTTTCGATACCATACGAATGTATCGAAGAACACCTTCCGGATTGGCAGTTGACCACCCACGTCGCGCCAACCGCCGAAAACATCGAGATGGTGCCCTTCCTCGTGGACGACCTTGCAGTGATTCGAACGCCGGAGGCGAGAGAGGTGTCCGCATCCGCGATACAAGTTCCAGCAGTCGAGGAGTTCGTCCGAAGCACGGATTCCACGCGAAGCACGGCTGAGTTGCCGTCGAGCCCCCGGTCGCTGGTCGAACCGGAAACGACGGATTCGCTGGAGCAGGTGTGGGTCGGAGAGGACGCCCCGGTCGGTGCAAGCAAAGCGACGACGACAGCGTTTCGCAACCGTTTGGAACGGAGGCCGACAGGGGAAATCGACATCACGGTCGTCTGTAACGACGAGCAGATGCACGAAGAGCGAAATCTCGCGGATTCGGTGTACGGTTCACGCGAGGATATGCCGTTCGACGTGACGGTTCATCACGAACTCACCGTTTCGGAACTCCGGGGCGTCATCGAATCCGAGACGCAGTTTCTCCATTACATCGGTCACATCGACGAGAAAGGGTTCGAATGCGCAGACGAGATGCTAGACGCTAGAACGCTCGATACGGTCGGCGTAGAAGCCTTCTTGCTCAACGCCTGCCAGTCATACGAACAGGGAATGGCGCTCATTGACGGGGGGGCAATCGGTGGCGTCGTCACGTTGAGCGACGTGGTAAATAGCGGTGCAGTCCGAGTCGGAAAAGCGATGGTACGACTGCTGAACCGCGGATTTCCACTCTGGGCGGCACTGGACATCGCCCGCAACCGAAGCATCATCGGCGGGCAGTACATCGTCGTCGGCGACGGGAGCGTGGATATGGTTCAGACGGAAAGCGCAGTTGCACTCCTATTCGAAATAAAGAAAAAAAGAGAGCTGTTCGAACTAGAACGAAAAACGTATATCGGCGGTGCGGACGGACTCGGTGGGATAGTCAAACCACAAACCTCGGATAGCATGTTTCTCACGTCCGGGTCGCTCCCGACGGTAACACTCTCGGCAGACGAACTTGAGAAACATCTCACTTTGGAAAACGTTCCCGTCAGCGTCGATGGTCAACTGCTGTGGAGTGAGGAAATTACTGTTTCTGAACTGTGAAATTTACGGGCCGCTGGTTCCGACTGCGTAAGCGCCCGCCACGCTTCCGGCCTGCGAGAGCAAGACCATGATGGTGAACAGCACGCCAATCATTTGGGGATTCTCTTCGAGGTACGAGGTGATGTCGTGTTCTGCCATACAAAACCATTTCATCTGCAAATATATTAAATTTTCTATTTCAAATTGAGAAATATATGTCGCATTTGTTGGTATTGTTTTATTATCTCTTTTTTAGAAATCATGACATATAGTTCATTTGTGAGATAGTATCTAGCGATGGCGTTATTTCATCCCGACACAAAAGGCGAACGTGGTGTTCGTTACCCGCGGATTGAGAGACGCACTCCTCGAACTGGCAGCGAAGGCCGAACCGGAGACGGTAACAGTCCCGTTATCGGTAACGTCCGCGAACGAACTGCTCGGTGGAGACGACCTTCGGCCGAAGACACCCGTTTTTACGCATTTTTATCCTCCCGACACGGGCGGGTCGGTGACGGCCGTCTTCGGAATGAACCTCTCTATTCCCGCCAGACAGACACAAGGCCGGTTTACTTCACACCCACAGGGTCGCCTCGAAGTTGCTCGGACGGACGACTTACACGAAATCATGCTGGTCGCGGTGCCGCCGTGGACGACTGACACGATAGCCGCGTTCGACAGGGCCGGTCGAAAACAGGAGTTAGTCGTCGTCGATGCCGAACCACCCGCAGAACTGCTGTAATTTATTCTAAGTAGCCCAATTCGCGCAGTTGGTCGGTGATTTCCGTAAACTCCGACTCCGTTAGCTTCCCCTGTTGTTGGTGCTGAATGACGATGCTACGCAAGAGGAATCGAACGAGATCGCTCGTGCTGGAAAAACTCGTTCCTTCGATGGTCACCTCGATTCGGTCGGCGAGGTCTTTCGGAATGGAAACCGTCGTGTAATCCGTCATACCCGGTAGTTTGTCGTCCGCCGGGTTATCATTTGTGACCCCTGCAACAGAGGACATGAGAGATGTGGGGAATGTCCCGATCTTTTGTAACAGTTTTTTGACTTGTTATTGTGTACAGATCGGAAACGAGCACGTCTGCGAACAAAATAACGACCTACAAATCTCTCGGGGAACGCGGGCATCCTGAATCCGACTTCAACCCGGTGTATCTGTGCGAACCAACGCGACTATTCGATGAGGTCTTCGAACTCCGGCAGGACATCGTCCTCATCGGTCTCGTCGTCGCTTTTGCCCTCCTCGTCCGAATCGGTGGTTTCGGCCTCCGCTTCGTCCTCGTCGTCTTCGTCTTCCAGAACTTTGACGTCGAGGACGGTCAGCGGAATGTTCTCCAGTCGTTGACCGATCTCCTTGCGCGCGATGCGCGAGGCGTGTTCTTCGCGTTCGACGTTGAAGACCGTCATCTCGAGTTCCAACGCGACGAGCGCCTCGTCCGCGGCGATGAAGGCTGGTGGGAGTTCCTCCCCGGATGGCGAGGTTCGCTCACCCATGTTTATTTCGACGTAGTTCAAATCCGGATTCAACAGCTCGCCAGTTTTCGAGATGGCGATTCGCACCGCCTCGTCCGGCGTCGAAACGTCGTACACCGGGATCGCGGCTTCGACGACAACTCTGCAATTCATGATCCCAAAGACAGTTACACAGCCAGTAGTATGAATTTTCGCCCTATTGAGAAAGATTGATATAACACACTACCACTTATGTCGCGTTCGGACACAGTTTCGGCAATGACCGTGCCGATTATCGACGGCCACAACGACACGCTTCTCCGACTGCTCGAAACTGATACCCCCATATCGACGTTCGAGAGCGGAATCGAGGACACGCACATCGACCTGCCGTCCGCCATCGAAGCGGGACTCGGCGCGGGATTTTTCGCCGTCTTCGTCCTGAGCAACGAAGAACACGATTCGATTTCCACGGAAGAGGGCTACGAACATCCCCTTCCGGACGCCGTTTCCCACGACGATGCACGAGGAGTCACGTACCGAACCCTCGAACTGCTCTCACGACTCGCCCACGACGTGGACGATTTTCGCCTGGTTCGCACGCTCTCCGACCTCGAAACCTGTCTCGAATCGGGAACCCTCGGCGCGATTCCGCACCTCGAAGGAGCTGCGGGAGTCGCGCGCGACCTCGCCAATCTGGACTTTCTCTACGAAGCGGGCGTTCGCTCAATCGGCCCGGTGTGGAGTCGTCCGAACGCGTTCGGCGAAGGCGTTCAGTCTCGCTATCCCGGCAGTCCGGACACCGGTTCCGGACTCACGGACGCGGGGCGCGACCTCGTCCGCGCCTGCGAAGACCGCGGAATCGCAGTCGATTGCGCGCACATGACTGAACAGGGATTCTGGGACGTTGCGGAACTAACCGACGCGCCGCTGGTCGTTTCCCACTCGGGCGTTCACGAACTCAGTTCGCACTCGCGCAACCTCACCGACGAGCAACTCACAGCAATCGCCGACTCCGGCGGCGTCGTCGGAATCTCGCTTCACGAACCCGGTTTGGCGGACAGTCCCGACCCGGACGCCGAAATTCCGTTGGAAACCGTCATCGATCACATCGAATACGTCGCGGAGTTCATCGGCGCAGAACACGTCGTCTTTGGGTCGGATTTCGACGGTGCGCGGATTCCGGACGAAGTGGGCGACGTAACCGGTCTTCCAAAGATTTTGGCCCGACTTCGGGAACGTGGCTTCAGCGACGAGGAGGTCGAAAACGTGGCGCGCGAGAACTGGCGGCGCGTCCTCGCCGAAACGTGGTGAGGCGACAGAATCGAACCCCGAAACCGACCGCCGCGAATCGAAAGACTTGCTCCTTCTCGCTCCAATCTCCCGCCAATGGAAACCGGTTCGATACCCGTCGCAGACCTGCCGGGTGGGTTCGACCTGCAATCGACCGTCGAAAGCGGCCAGAGCTACCTCTGGCGGCGCGAAGACGGGAACATGTACGAGACGACGCACGCCTACGGCGGGTCTGCGTGGTACTACACCGTCGTCGGGGGTGAAGTCGTCCGTGCCCGCCAGCAGGACGGGACAATCGAGTGGGAGGCGACGACCGACGCCGAACCACTGCTGTTCGACCTGCTCCGACTCAACGACGATTTGGACGCCATCGTGGATGCGACCCCGGACGACTCGCTTCTCGAATCGGCGTACGAGAAGTATCGCGGAATGCGAATCGTCCGCGACCCATTTTTCCCCTGTCTCATCTCGTTTATCTGCTCGGCGCAGATGCGGGTCAGTCGAATTTACGGGATGCAGACCGCGCTCGCCCGCGATTTCGGTGACGAAATCCGATTCGACGGGAAAACCTATCATCAGTTCCCGACGCCGGAACAGTTGGCGAGGGCGACGGAGGACGATCTGCGAGAGTTGAATCTCGGCTATCGCGCACCCTACGTCCGAAAAACCGCGGAACTCGTCGCATCCGGAGAGGCTTCTGCTGACGACGTTCGGGGCAAGGAGTACGAGGACGCCCGCGATGCAGTACAGGTGTTCGTCGGCGTCGGCGACAAGGTAGCGGATTGCGTCTTGCTCTTTTCGCTGGACTATTTGGAGGCGGTTCCGCTCGATACGTGGATTCAGCGCGCCATCGAAGAGCAGTATCCCCACTGCGAGCGAGGCACCTACGCGAAAACCTCGCGGGCGATTCGGGAGCAGTTCGGCGGCGAGTACGCGGGGTATGCACAGACCTACGTGTTTCACTATCTGCGAAACTAAGTTCAGCGTATGAGGATCTAATTTATACTTCCCCCAAAACTACCTCCTCCTGCGAGTCATGTTCCCATCGAAATGTACTTCTCACTGATGTTTGGATGAAGCGTATGGCAATGGGATTTTTCGCGCTTGGTTTGGGATTCCTCGTCCTCATCCTCGGATCCAGTATTGGCACGACCTTGGCGCTTCGAACCTTCGTCTACCGAGAGCTCGACCTGTCGAAAAACGAGGTTCGAACCGCGGTCAAGCATCTGACCTACGAACGCAGTGATGGGGACTGACTGATTTTCCGAAAACCGGCCCAACCGATTTTTGTCGCGCGAGGAAGAACCCCAAAACATCCTCATGACCGACCGAACTCGCGCACACGTTTTCGTTTCAGGCAAAGTACAGGGCGTCTACTATCGGGCGAACACCCGCGACACGGCACAGGAAAAGGACATCGATGGCTGGGTGCAGAATCTCTCGGACGGGCGCGTCGAGGCCGTCTTCGAAGGGCCGGAATCGGCGGTTGAGGAGATGGTTGAATGGTGTCATACGGGAAGCCCTGCGGCGGACGTGGACGACGTGGAAGTCGAGTACGGTGACCCGGAGGGTGAAGACAGCTTCCGAATCCGTCGATAGGCTGGACTGCGCCCCCGGCAGAGATTCACGTTCGGCGAGCGCGAACGAATGCTTTTAAGACCCGCTGTCGGCAACAGTTCGGCATGGCAATCAAACCCGACTACGTCAAGAAGACGGGCACCATCCTGTTGGAGCGATACCCGACCGCATTCACGAAGGATTTCGACCAGAACAAAGACAGCGTCGAAAAACTGACCAACATCGACTCGAAAGGCGTCCGGAACCGAATCGCTGGCTACGTCACCCGAAAGAAAGAATAATCCGTTCCGCGGCAAGCACCGACGCCGTCGAAAGCTACTTGCGAATCCTCTTGTAACCCACTCCATAATGAGTGTCAACGTTGGAATCCTCGGCGGCACCGGAGCGGTCGGACAGCGATTCATTCAACTCTTGGACGGTCATCCCGATTTCGAACTGGTAGCGGTTACGGCGAGCGACGAGAGCGCGGGGAAATCCTACCGCGAGGCCGCGAAGTGGCGCGTCGATTCCCCGATTCCGGACTGGGTCGGCGACATCGAAGTGCGCGAAACCGACCCGCAAGCGGTGCCGGACGACGTGGATTTGTTGTTTTCCTCGCTCCCCTCGGGCGTCGCGGAGGTCGTCGAACCGCAGTTCACCGAGGCTGGCTACGTCATCTCCTCTAACTCCTCTAACTCCCGAATGGCGGACGACGTTCCGCTCGTCATTCCGGAGGTCAACGGCGAGCATTTAGACCTCCTCGAAGTCCAGCAGGACGAGCGAGGCTGGGACGGCGCGCTCGTAAAGAACCCGAACTGTTCGACCATCACGATGGTGCCAACCCTCGCGGCGCTCGACCGATTCGGACTGGAGACGGTTCACGTTTCGACTTTGCAGGCCGTCTCCGGCGCGGGCTACGACGGCGTCACCTCGATGGAAATCATCGACAACGTCATTCCGCACATCGGCGGCGAGGAGTCGAAGATGGAAACCGAGTCGCAGAAACTTCTCGGGTCGTTCGACGGTGCCGAAATCGACCAGCACGACGTGGACGTTTCGGCCTCTTGCAACCGTGTCCCGACGCTCGACGGCCACTTGGAGAACGTCTGGGCCGAAACGGCGGAGGACATCGACACGGACGACGCACGCGATGCGTTCGCGGACGCACCGACGCTCGACCTTCCGAGCGCGCCCGACCCGCTCATCGAACTGTTCGAGAACCCCGACCGGCCGCAACCGCGACTCGACCGAACGCTCGGCGGCGGCATGCAAATCGCAGTTGGCGGACTTCAGGAAACGTCGGGTGGGCTTCAGTACAACTGCCTCGCGCACAATACGATTCGCGGGGCCGCCGGAGCGAGCCTCCTGAACGGCGAACTGCTGGTACGTGAAGGATGGGTCTGAAGACGCGATAGTGACAACACAGTAGAAGATTTATATATTACCAGCGAATAGGGTTTCGTACCGGGATTCACCGGATAAACCCATGAAACGAATACTTACAGTTCTCGTCCTCGCTTCGGTATTGGCAATCGCATATCGCGTTCGCGGCGGCAACAAAACGCCGGTCGATACCGACTACTGAACAGTATTTCAACTCGGCATCGACCGACGACGAAAACGACCGACTTCCGCCACGATACCGGATTTCTGTATTCGTGGTTGGAAGTCGCCTCCCGCGATTTCACCTTTTTTCGCGCGACGACACCGAGTAGCGGAGCAAAACCCCATCGTCGATTCGCTCGACGGATTGCAGTTCGAGGTTCGGGAATCGCTCGCGGATGGCGAATCCATCGCCATCCGCGAGCGTGGGGGCCTCGCGTCCGCCGAGTATTAGCGACCCGACGTACAGTCGCAGTTCGTCAACCAGTTCGTCGGCGAACAGGGAGAAGATAAGTTCGCCACCACCTTCGACCATCACCTGTTGGGTTCCGCGGGTTTCGAGTTCCGAAAAGGCATCTGGGAGCGAAACGCGGCCGTCACCTGCGACGACCACGTCTGCGCCCGCAGTCCGGAGATTGTGAATCTTCCCGTTCGGTGCCTGTTCGGAAACGAAGATGAGGGTGTCCGCGCGGTCGTCCAGCACTCGGGCATCGGTCGGCGTCCGGGCGCGCGAATCCGCGACGACGCGGAGCGGATTCGCGCCGCCGTCGGCAGTAAGTGATGGGTCGTCCGCGAGGACGGTTCCGACGCCGACGACGATTGCGTCGCTTTCGACCCGCAGGTCGTCCATCCGGTCGAAGTCGTCCGGGCCGCTGATTGTGACCTGTTCGCGTCGCCGCGAGGAGAGTTTTCCGTCGGCGCTCATCGCGGCGTTGACGACCACGTGCATGCTCCCGAATTGGCGTTCGGCGCGAAAACGACTTTCGATGCTATCAGGAACTTTATGCGCTTCCCCCCGAACGAATCGGACGATGGCTTCCCCGAAAATGTATCGAGCGTTTTTCGTCGCGCTTATTCTCCTCTCTTCGGCGACGGTGGGCTACGCCTACGCCACCTCCCCGGTTCGAGATTCGGTCGGCGAGTATCACGACCAATCGAACGTCCCGTTAGACCAACGCGAACAGGTCGCACCGCTAACCTCGGATTCGCCGCAAACGTCGGGCATCACTGTGGTCGCAGGACACGGCATGGACGGCGATGAATCCGCCCTCGTCGCCTTTGCGCGGAACGGAAGCGTGTTGTACCACGACGATAGCTACACCGGATACTTCGACGTTGACCCGGTTCCGAACGAGTCGATGACCGTGGAGTACACCGCGGAAAAGCCGCTGTCCGGCCCGCAGGCGACGGCCTGCGATGCGAAATGTACCGTCTCGTTCGTGGAACGAGTCAATCTCACGACGGGCGAGAGAACGCACGTTTTCTCGCGGGTCATCCCGCAGGACAGGGGCGCAAACTGGCACGACGTGGATAGAATCGACGATGAGAACGTCCTCATCGGCGATATCCACCAAGACCAGGTGTACGTCGTGAACACGACCACGAACATCACGTCGTGGCGCTGGGACGCGCAGGACGACTTCCCGATTACTGAGGGCGGGCCGTATCCGGTCGATTGGGCGCACCTGAACGACGTAGAACGACTTCCGGACGGGCGCTACATGGCCAGCCTCCGGAACCAAGACCAAGTCGTCTTCCTGAACGAGAGCGGCCTGATGGCGTCGTGGACGCTCGGTGAGGAGAACAATTACGACATCCTCAACGAACAGCACAATCCGGATTACATCCCCGAATCGCGCGGCGGCCCGGCAGTAATCGTCGCCGACTCGGTGAACGACCGCGTGGTGGAGTTCCAGCGCGAAGACGGCGAATGGGTACAGTCGTGGGAGTGGAACGATTCGGACACCGTCTGGACGCGCGACGCAGACCGACTGCCGAACGGCCACACGCTCGTCGCGGACACCAACGCGAACCGCGTGGTGGAAGTGAACCGGCAGGGCCAGATTATCTGGGAACTGCCGTTCTACTCGCCCTACGACGTTGAACGACTGGGAACCGGGGACGAGAGCGCGGGCGGGCCGAGTGCGACGCAGGCCGAACTTCGCACGGCAACCGACCCCGTCTCCGACCGCGGCATCTACGAGCGACTGGCCCACACACTCTTCTCGAAAAAGACCGTGAGCGGCATGTGGTTCGTCCTGCCGATGTGGGCCGGACTGGGAGAACTGGTCGCAGTGGCTATTGCAGCACTCGCACTACTCGTCTGGGGTGTCTTCGAACTCCGACAACTGAACCTAAAAATCGAAACGAAAATCCCGATTCGGGTGTCGCGGGAAACGAACGACGACGAACACTTTTAATCCATCCCGACCGAACTTCGGGTGATGAACGTGGACGAACATGCCGAGGCGCTTGCCTCCGACCTCGGCGTCGATAAAGAGGAGGTCAAAGCAGACCTGCAGAACCTCATCGAGTACAGCGTGCCGGTAGACGAAGCGAAGCAGAGCCTTCGCCGGAAGTACGGCGACGGGAGTTCGGGAAGTTCCGAACCGTCCTCTGCGGACATCGCGGAGGTGACGACCGACATGGGCAGTGTTACAGTGACCGCGAAGGTGCTCACCGTCGGTAAACGCTCGATTCGGTACCAAGGCAACGAACAGGCCATTTTCGAGGGCGAACTCGCCGACGAGAGCGGGAAAATCTCCTACACCGCGTGGACGGATTTCGACCTCTCGCCCGGCGAGGTCATCACCGCAGGCAACGCTGGCGTGCGCGAATGGGAAGGAAATCCCGAACTCAACCTTGGCGAAAGCACGAACGTCGCGCGCGAGGAAACAGACATCGACGTTTCCTACGACGTCGGCGGCGACTCGTCGCTCGCCGACGTGCGCCCCGGCGACCGCGGCGTCTCGCTCGGACTGACGGTGCTCGAAGTTGAGGACAAAGTCATCGACGGACGCGACGGCGAAACCGAAATCAAAAGTGGCGTCGTGGCGGACGAGACGGCCCGCCTCCCCTTCACCGACTGGGAGGCGCGCGCGGAACTCACGGAGGGTGCAACGGTTCGCGCCGACAACATCTACGTCCGCGAGTTCCGGGGCGTTCCGTCCATCAACTTCTCGGAGTTCACGACGGTCGAACCGCTCGCCCGCGACGTGGACGTAAACGACTCCGCGACGAAACTGCCCGTCCGCGAGGCGGTCGAAACCGGCGGCGCGTTCGACGTGGAAGTCATCGGCAACATCGTGGCGGTTCGTGACGGGTCGGGACTCATCCAACGCTGTCCGGAATGCGGCCGCGTCGTGCAGAAGGGCCAATGCCGAAGCCACGGCCAAGTTGATGGCGAGGACGACCTGCGCGTGAAAGCAATCGTGGACGACGGAACCGGAACCGTCACCGCGATTTTGGATGACGAACTCACCGCCGAGGTGTACGGCGGCGGCCTCGAACAGGCCCGCGAACAGGCCCGTGACGCGATGGACCAAGAGGTCGTCGCGGACACCATCCGCGAGAAAATCGTCGGCCACGAGTACCGCGTTCGGGGCAACCTCTCGGTAGACGATTACGGTGCGAACCTCGAAGCCAGCGAGTTCGCCGAAACCGACGACGACCCGGCAGTCCGTGCAAAAACCCTCCTCTCGGAGGTGGACGCATGAGTTCCCAAGGCGGTGCGGGCCGACGGGAAGTCGCGTGGCGCGTTTTCGCGGCGGAGTACAACGATTCGTCGCTCGAACACTCCGACAGCGACGAAGAGCGCGCGCCGAACTACGTCGTCACGCCGACCGGCGCGCGAATCAACCGACTGTTCGTCGTCGGCGTGCTGACCGAAATCGAGCAAGTCGGCGACGAAGTCCTTCGCGCCCGAATCGTTGACCCGACCGGCGGATTCGTCGTCTACGCCGGACAGTACCAACCGGACGCGCTGGCGTTCCTCGAACGCGCGTCCCCGCCCATGTTCGTCGCCGTGACGGGCAAGGCGCGGACGTTCCAACCGGACGACTCCGATTTGGTGTACACCTCCATCCGACCGGAGAGCATCAACACGGTTGACGCGGAAACCCGCGACCGCTGGTCGGTACAGACCGCGGAGCAGACCCTCGCTCGTGTTCGAACCTTCGCGCAAGCGTTGGACTCGGGCGAGCGAGGAGATGCCCTCCAGCAGGCACTCGAAGCGAACGGCGTGGATGACGGACTCGCAACAGGTGTTCCGCTGGCGCTCGACCACTACCACACGACGACGCCGTACCTCGCGGGATTGCAGGACGTGGCGCTCGACGCGGCTAGAGTCGTCGCGGACGAGAAAGACGAGGTGCGCGCGCTCGACGCGGAACCGGACGAACCGGGCGAGGCCGTCATCGACCTCGGCGCATCGCTCGACGTATCTGGATTGGAACCCGAAACGAGCGCAGAAGCGCCCGTTTCGGATTCGGAGTCGGACTCAGAGATTGACTCCGGAACGAAATCAACGGACACCGAACCGAGCGTTACGGTCACGTCCGACTCGGGAACCGTCAGCGACTCCGAGACGCAGGATGCTTCGACAGCCGACTCAGAAACAGAAGCAGGGCCGGACTCCGGCCCGGAAACGACCACGCCCCCGGCGGAGGCCCGCGAACCGGAACTGGGTGGCGAACCGACCGATTCCGAGCCGACCAGTTTCGAACCGTCCAGTTCCGAGACGGCGGAATCAGAACCAGAACCGGAACCGGATGCGCTCGAAAGCGAACCGGAACCCGAATCGTTCGATACGGACGGCGAAATCGATACGGACGAGTCGGAATCCGAATCGGATGACGGACTCGGGGATTTCGATTCGGGCGCGTCCGAATCGGCAGACAGTTCGGACAGCCCCGACGAATCGAGTGACTCCGACGAACTCGACGATTTCGACGAGCAACCCATGGGTGAGGACGTGAGCGGCGAGATGTACGAGTTCGAGGAGGGCGAACGCGAACGAATCGAGGAAGAGTTCGGTACCGACTTCTCTACTGGGTCAGAAATCGATTCGCCGGGAGAGGCGGACATCGAGACGCCAACGCCGGACGCTGAATCGGAGTCCGAATCGGACACCGAAATCGACACCGCCGCCGAACCCGCGGAGGCAACCGGGCCGGACGCTGGCGCAGGGCAACCGGCACAGACCGAAGCGACGGAACCCGAAGCAGGGCCGGACGAAATCGAAGAATCCGAACCCGAGGGTGCGTCCGAGGCAGACTCGGAGGCCGAATCCGACGCGTCGGATTCGGCGGGAGAGACTGATTCCAGCAAGGAAGTGCCCGGAAATCTCGAAAACACAGTCATGGAGCAGATGAAGGAGTTAAACGAAGGTGACGGCGTCGAACGCGAACACCTGCTCGCCGCGGTCGTAAACGCCTACGACGTAACGCCCGCAGAAGTCGAAGATGCGCTGAAGGACGCGCTGATGGCCGGGCGATGTTACGAATCCGGCGACGACACCCTGAAGCCAATCTGATGGCGCTGGTCGAACCGATTCCGGACGACCCCGCCGCGATTGCCGACCTCGGCGACGAGACGGCGCTCGTCGTGGCGGACTTCCACGCCGGAATCGAAGACCATCTGCGGCACGAGCAGGGTATCAACCTCGACAGTCGGGCGGGAAAGCGACGCGAGCAGATGTATGCCCTCATCGACCGCACCGACCCAGATAGAGTCGTCTTTCTCGGCGATTTGATGCAGTCCATTGCCGGGCCGGGGGGTGCCGAACGCGGCGAAATAGAGGTTCTGCTCGAATCCATCGACGTGCCGGTGACGCTCGTGAAGGGCAACCACGACGGAGATATCGAATCGTGGATAGATTGTGAGGTGACGCCGGGCGATGGTGTGCGGTTGGGGAACGTCGGATTCGCCCATGGGCACACGTGGCCATCGCGGGACGTGCTTTCGGCGGATGTGGTTTGCGTGGGGCACGAACATCCCTGCGTTCGATTAGAGGATTCGGTGGGAGGAAGTCGAGTAGAGCGCATTTGGTTGCGAGGGGGATTAGATTCGGAAGCGTTCGAAGAGAAAGTCGGTGGGGAGTTCGATGGCGAGCTAATCGTCTTCCCTGCGTTCAACGACCTGACCGGCGGAACGTGGGTGAACATCGAGGGACAGGGATTTCTCGCGCCGTTTCTTCCGGAGGGGTTGGCAAATGGTGAGGCCTATCTGCTGGATGGCGCGCGATTAGGGCGGTACGACACGATTTGAGGAGACAGAGATAGTCGGTTGAAATCTGCACCTCGGAAAGCCCCATGATGCTGTGACGCGCGAAGGCGAACCTCCACCGGAGGTTCGCCCGTGCGAGGTCTTCGTGAGCGACGAAGGAGCGAGCGAACGGCTCGTCAGAGCTTGCTCTGACGGTGGACGACTGAGGGAGCGATAGCGAGTGAGGGAGTCGGGTGGGGAGGTTGTGGGCGGTTGCGATTTCATTGGAGTCAGAAGTAGCTAGCAACATAGTCACGAAATCATGTCATATGCATCCTCCAAATCCCATCTTCTACCAGCCAACTCACAAAAACTCGCAACCACACGAAACGGGCAACGTGCTTAATTCGTCTGAGTCCCTACCCCGTAATCACGAATGAGCGACCAGCAGGCCGTGGGTTCTGCGGCCTTCGCGCGACTCGGGGACGAGGTTCGGTCGGCGCTCTCGGAACGCGGTTTTTCGACGCCGACCGAACCACAAAAACGCGCGATTCCGCCCCTCGCCGATGGAAATCACGGATTGGTTATCGCACCCACCGGGACTGGGAAGACCGAGACGGCGATGTTGCCCGTGCTGGATTCCATCGCACAGGCGAAGCCCCGATTCGGCATCTCGGCGCTCTACATCACGCCGCTTCGGGCGCTGAACCGCGACATGCGCGAGCGACTGGAATGGTGGGGCCAGACGCTCGACATCGACATCGACGTGCGCCACGGCGACACCACGGATTATCAACGTCAGAAACAGGCAAACAACCCGCCGGACGTGCTGGTGACGACGCCGGAAACCCTACAGGCGATGTTGACCGGGTCGAAACTGCGAGTCGCGCTCGAAGACGTTCACCACGTCGTCGTGGACGAGGTTCACGAACTCGCCAGCGCGAAACGGGGGGCGCAGTTGACCACCGGGTTGGAGCGCCTGCACGAACTGGCGGGGGATTTCCAGCGAATCGGCCTCTCTGCGACAGTCGGCGACCCGGCGGAAGTAGGCAAATTCCTCACCGGAAATCGAGGGTGTGAGATAATCGAAGTGGACGTTGGGAGCAAAGTCGAATTTCGGGTTCACGAACCCGAAATTCGGGAGGCGGACGAAGAGTTGGCTGGCGAGTTGATGACCAACCCGGACATCGCCAGCCACGTCCGGGCGATTCGGAACATCGTGGAAAACCACGATTCGACGCTGGTGTTCGTCAACACGCGCCAGACGGCAGAAGCGTTGGGGTCGCGGTTCAAGGAACTCGGCGCGAACATCGAAGTCCACCACGGAAGTCTTTCGAAGGAAGCCAGAATCGACGTGGAAGACCGTTTCAAAGCGGGCGAGATTGATGCATTGCTCTGTACGTCCTCGATGGAACTCGGCATCGACGTAGGGCGAATCGACCACGTCGTGCAGTACCAGAGTCCGCGGGAGGTCGCCCGCCTGCTTCAGCGCGTCGGACGGGCAGGACACCGAATGGACGAGGTGTCGGAAGGAACCATCATCACGTCACACCCCGACGACGCGCTGGAGTCGATGGCAATCGCTCGGCGAGCAATCGAAGGCGATGTGGAACCGGCGCACATCCATCATGCGAGTCTCGACACGGTTGCGAACCAAATCGTCGGATTGGTGATGGACTTCGGCGAAATCGACGCCCGCCGAGCCTACGAAATCGTCACCCGGGCGTATCCGTTCCGCAATCTGTCTGAAAACGAGTTCAAGGACGTGGTTCGGGAACTGAAGGGGAATCGGTTGGTGTGGCTGGACGAAGAGAAAGACCAAATCGAGAAGTCCGGCAAAACGTGGCAGTACTTCTACGCCAACCTCTCGATGATTCCCGACGAGGAAACCTTCGAAGTGTACGACATGGCCAGCGGGTCGCAGGTCGGCACTTTGGACGAGCGATTCGTCCTCAACTTCGCGGAACCGGGGGAGGTGTTCATCCAGCGCGGCGAGATGTGGCGCATCGCGGAAATCGACGAGGAAGAGAGTCGCGTCAACGTCTCGCCAATCGAAGACCCCGGCGGGGAAGTGCCGTCGTGGGTCGGCGAGGAAATTCCGGTTCCCTTCGACGTAGCCCAAGAAGTTGGCGAAATGCGAGCGGTGGCGGGGCCACAGTTCGAGCGCGGAGCGCCCCGAGAAGGGGTAGCGGCGGAGTTCACGAACCGCTATCCGACCGACCAACACACTGCGGAATCCGCACTGGACGGAATCGACCGACAGGCAGAAGCCGAGACACCGATTCCGACGGGCGACCGACTCGTCGTGGAGTACGCCGCCGGAAAAATCGTCGTCAATGCCTGCTTCGGCCACAAAGTGAACGAAACGCTCGGGCGCGTCCTCTCGTCCCTCGTCGGCCAGCGAACCGGGTCGTCGGTCGGGATGGAAATTGACCCCTACCGAATCGAGTTAGACGTTCCGGCGAACGTGGACGGTCGAGAGGTTATTTCGGTGTTCGAAGAAACAGACCCGGAACACGTCGGCCCGCTCATCGAACTTTCGCTCAAGCGGTCGGACACCCTCAAATTCACCCTTGCGCAGGTCGCCGCGAAATTCGGCTCCCTGAATCGCTGGGAGGGACAGGGACAGTTCTCGATGGGTCGTCTGCTCGGCGCGCTGGAAGCTACCCCCATGTACGACGAAGCAGTGAGAGAGGTGTTCCACGACGACCTCGAAGTCGGGAAAGCAGAGGAGATTCTGGAGCGGATTCGGTCGGGCGACATCGAAGTCGTCACCGTCGGCGGCAGAACCCCTGTCGGAAGCGGCGGACGCTCCTCCGGGCGGGAACTCCTCGCACCGGAAAACGCCGACGCCAGCGTCATCGAAACCGTTCGGGAGCGAATCCGCAACGACGAGATGCTCCTCTTTTGCTTGCACTGTCAGGACTGGCGGCGGAAGACGACGGTGAAGAAAATCGACGACCAACCTAAATGCATCCACTGCGGTTCGACGCGAATCGCCGCGCTCAATCCGTGGGCCGACGAGGTGCTCAAAGCGGTTCGGGCCGAGGAGAAAGACGACGAACAGGAGAAGATGACCAAACGTGCCTACAAATCCGCCAACCTCGTCCAGAGCCACGGAAAGCAGGCGATTATCGCGCTCGCGGCCCGCGGCGTCGGCCCGCAGAACGCCGCGCGAATCATCGCCAAACTGCGCGAAAACGAGGACGACTTCTATCGAGATATTCTCTCGAAGGAGCGCCAGTACGCCCGGACGCAGGCGTTTTGGGACTGATTTTCCCGATTCGCCGGAAGCCAACCAACTAAGCCCACTTCCCGAAAAATCTCTTCCATGACACACCTCCTAACCGGCTACGAACCGTTCGGCGACCACGACGAAAACCCGAGCGCGATGGTCGCCCGAGAACTCGACGGCGAGCAAGTTGCGGGGCACGAAATTTCGAGTCACGTCCTCCCCGTCGAGTTCGACAGAACCGCAGGCGAGATGCAGAGCCTCATCAAAACTCACGACCCGACTGCAATCGTCGCAACCGGCCTCGCGGCAGGACGTGCGGGAATCAGCGTCGAACGCATCGGTATCAACGTCAACGACTGCGGAAGCACGCCCGACAACGCCGACGCGGAACCGCGAAATGAACGCATTCGACCGGACAATCAGGCGGGCTACTTCGCCACGCTTCCCATCGTTTCGGTTGTCGAGGAATTGCTCGAGCGCGGGATTCCAGCACACGTCTCGAACACCGCCGGAACCCACCTCTGCAACAATATTCTCTACTCGACGCGGGCGTATCTGGAAGCCAAAAAATTGAATATTCCGATGGGATTCGTCCACCTCCCCTGCACGCCCGGCATGGCCGCACAGCAAGTCCACGACGGGAACGGAACCAGTGGTGCTTCCGTACAACCGAGTTTGTCGCTTTCGATGCAAGCCGAGGCGATTCGACGGACGTTCAAAGTAACTGTGAATGGCTGACTACTCTGCTTCGTAGGCCACGCTCGTCACCGTTCCTTCGACTGGCGGTGCGTTCTGAATCTTCTCGGCGACGACGTGGGGTAGGTCGTCAAGGTCGTTGAGTTCGATTTGCGCGATAACGTCGTATTCGCCCGTGACGACGTGCGCCGAGGTCACCTCCTCGATTTCGGCGACTTCGCGCGCGGCGTGCAGGACGGATGTCGATTCGGCGCTGATGTGAACGAATGCATCAGTCATGCTAACATGCGACATACAATGGCGAGAGTGGTAGTTTTTGCGGCAGAATGTTTCTCCGCAGTTAATCAGAGATAGAAGACTTATTCCGGTTCGTCCCGACGCAGGGGTATGGACTGGGCGAGTACGCTCTCTGCAATTTCCGAGAAAGACCTGTCCCGACGACAGGTACTTTCCGCGTTCGGTGGGGGTGGCGTCGTACTCGGCGGGGCGAAAGCGGCGGACAACGTGTTGATTGGCTACGGCGTTCTCGTCGGCACGAATCTGCACGACCAAGACCTTTCTGCGGTTGCAGGCGAGCGACTCGAACCGTCTCCATTCGAAACGACCGTATCAGGTCACGAAATTCAGCTCAAAGAGAATAAAATCAGGGTACAAGACGGAGATAGTTGGCAGGAAATTCCGCTGTCGGCATCCGCCGCGGCGGATGCCGACCAGTTGGACATCGAATTTGAACTCGCCGGGCAACCACTCCGGCAGTTGGTCAGCGACCTCTCGGCAATCGAAGCCGACGAGTATCGGTTCGAATTTCTCGGTTACGAGGATTTCTTCCGACGAGTTCGCGGTACGGAGACTCGACCGTTCACCGTCGAAGCACTCCGTGGCGACCGATACCAGCACGTCGAGCCGTCGGTAATCGTATCGTTCTCCGGGGCGTCGCCGGAACAGCCAAAAGCGGTCTTGGAGGGACTCGTCGACGGATTCCGAGACGAGACGTACTACGACATTCCGCGCTATCTCGCGGGGTCAGTCGAAGATAACATCCTCTTCGGGTCGGTTGACCTGCGGAAACATTTCCGAACCCCGACGGAGTACGACGCGATGAAGGCCGGAGAAACCGCAGGGATGTTCTGCTACGAATTTACGTGGCGGTCAGTCGAAGCACTCCACTCGGTTCCCGCACACCAACAGGACGTTCCAATTGCGGGCACGAAAGTGTTCGACGAACGCCACAAACACGTCTACACGGGCGTCGCCAGTGCATTCGAAGAGGCTGGAGAGTTGGTCATCCCGATGACGTTCGTGGACTACACGCACAGCACGCTGTACGACGATTTACGACTCAGATGGTTGCTCGGCGAAGGAATGGAAGGATACGACAAACGGCATCGCGCGACCGACATCTACTGGCAACCTTAACCGTTGTACCGGCGTTTCGGCCCGAAATAATACTAAAATAGAAGACTTATATTAGCCGGAACAAATTCGCGTCCATGGACACAGCTGCGACCGTGGCGAGCCTCCGCGCTCGGGGTCGCACCGCGCTCGCGCGTCGAATCGGAATCGACGCGCGGGCGCTCGCCGCCTTTCGAATCAGTCTCGGGCTCCTCTTACTCATCGACTTGCTGCTCCGGTCGCGTAATCTCGTCGCGTTCTACACCAACGCCGGGGTGTATCCTCGGTCGGTTCTCGGAGTGCAGTACCCCAGTATGTCACAGCTTTCGATTCACACTTTCTCGGGAGCAACGTGGTTTCAGGTTCTCCTGTTCGTCGCTGCTGGCATGTTCGCGGTGTCACTGCTCTTCGGCTACTGGACGCGGCTTTCGACGGTCGTTTCGTTCGTCCTTCTCGTGTCGCTCCAGTTCCGAAATCCGACCCTCCTGAACTCGGGCGACTCTCTCCTTTGGCGACTGCTCTTGTGGAGTATCTTCTTACCGCTGGGCGAACGCTGGTCGCTCGATTCCCGCCACGACGACGGGCACGAGCGGCGCGTCGTGAGCTTCGCGTCCGCCGGGTTGCTGGTGCAAGTGGTGATCGTCTACACTGCAAACGCCCTGTTCAAACTCCGCGGCGACATGTGGACGGATGGCGTCGCGGTGCAGTACGTGTTGAGCCTTCACAGTTACACCACTTCGTTCGGGGATTTCCTCGCTCAGTTCCCTGCCCTCCTCCGGCTATTCGATGCGCTTTGGCTCGCACTGATCATCTCGTCGGTGCTGTTGCTCCTCCTGACCGGGTGGGCGCGGGCCGCGTTCGTATCACTGTTCGTGGCGATGCATTTCGGGATGTTGCTGACCCTCCACCTCAGCATCTTCCCGTTGGTTTCCATCGTCGCCCTGATTCCGTTCTTCCCGAGCGTCGTCTGGGACGCCGCGGAGCGGGTAACCGACCCGTTCGCGGAAGCGCTCGACGGCAATCGCTGGCGAGCGAAATTCGAGCGGGCAGTGTCGCCCGCTCGAATTTCGCCGACGATTCCAGCAACCGTTTCCCGAGGGGCGAGGCGAATCGCCACGCTCGTTGCGGCGTGTCTCCTCGTGACTGTTCTCGTCTGGAACGCCGCGACGCTCGGCTACGTCCAAACGCCGGAGCAGGTGAACGACGTTGCCGACCCGGCGGAACACCGATGGAGCATGTTCGCTCCCGAACCGTGGGGCGTCGATAGCTGGTACGTCGTCCCCGGGACGCTCGAATCGGGGCGACAGGTCGATGCGTTTCACGACTCCGACGTTCGCTGGAGTCGGCCCACGGATGCGAGTTTGGGCTATCCGACCCACCGATGGTACAAATATCTCCTCGACGTTCAAAGCCCACAGAACGAACGGCTTCGACCGCACTTTACCGACTACGTCTGTAACCGCTGGAACAGCAACCACGAGGACGATCTCACCAACGTCTCCGTCTACTACGTGCGCCAACCGACGACCCTCGATGGGCCGGAACCGACGGAGCGAGTAAAACTGACGACCGGGCCGTGTCCGTAATTCTCACGACTTACGTCATCGTCGGTTGCACGAACTCACGTGCCACGTCGAAGTGACGTGCTTCGATGACGATTTCGTCCGCGCGCTCGTTCGCTTCTTCCGGACTCCACTCGTCGGCGGCCTCCCGAATCGCCCGCATTGAAGCGTTTCTGACGAGAGCCTCCAAATCCGCACCCGTGTAGCCCTGCAGTTCTTCCGCAAGGGCATCCAAATCCACGTCGTCGGAAAGCGGTTTGTCGCCAGCGTGAACCGAGAGAATCTTGCGCCGTCCTTTCTCGTCCGGCGCTGGTACCTCGATGTGGGATTCGATTCGACCGGGACGCAGCAGGGCCGGGTCGATGGCGTCCCGGCGGTTGGTCGCCGCGAGGACGACGAGATTCGGGTTTTCGGTCAGACCGTCGATTTCGGTCAGCAGTTGGGAGACGACGCGCTCCGTGACTTCGTGTGATTCGCCGCGTTGGCTTGCGAGCGCGTCGATTTCGTCGAAGAACACGATTGCCGGGGAGGCCTGTCTAGCTCTGTCGAACACCTCCCGGACGGATTTCTCACTCTCGCCGACGTACCTGTCGAGGAGTTCCGGCCCGGCAACCTGCACGAAGTTCACGTCGCTTTCGCCCGCCAAAGCTCGCGCGAGGAGCGTTTTCCCGGTTCCGGGCGGGCCGTAGAGGAGAACGCCACTCGGTGGTTCCGTCTTTGTCGCTTCGAACAGATTGGCGTACGAGAGCGGCCACTCCACCGCTTCGATGAGCGTCTGCTTTGCTTCGTCAAGGCCGCCAACGTCCTCGAACGAGATTTCCGGGGCTTCCGCGACGAACTCCCGCATGGCGGACGGTTCGACGCTGGCCATCGCGGTGTTGAAATCCTCGCGGGTGACTTCGACCGAAAGAAGTTCTTCGTCGTCCGAACCCTCGTCTCTCGCTCGGCGGAGCGCGGCCATCGCCGCCTCCGTGACGAGCGCGTGGAGGTCGGCCCCGACGAAACCGTGAGTAGTGGCCGCGAGTCGTTCGACGGATACGTCGCCCGTGAGCGGCATGCCGCGAGTGTGGACTTCGAGGATTTCGCGGCGGCCCGCTTCGTCCGGGGCACCGATTTCGATTTCGCGGTCGAATCGACCACCGCGACGGAGCGCGGGGTCGATTGCGTCAACGCGGTTCGTCGCGCCGATGACGACGATTTCGCCGCGCGATTCGAGGCCGTCCATCAGCGAGAGCATCTGTGCGACCAACCGATTCTCCATGTCGCTTTCGTCGTCGCGCTTCCCGCCGAGGCTGTCCACTTCGTCGAAGAAGATGATGGCTGGGGCGTTTTCGCTCGCCTCGTTGAAGATTTCGCGGAGGCGTTCTTCGCTCTCGCCCTTGTACTTGCTCATCACTTCCGGGCCGGAGACGGAGACGAAATGCGCGTTGACCTCGTTCGCCACCGCCTTTGCAATGAGGGTTTTCCCGGTTCCGGGCGGGCCGTAGAGCAGGACGCCTTTCGGCGGGTCGATACCCAGTCGGCGGAACAGCGCTGGGTTCGACAGCGGCAGCTCGACCATCTCCCGAACGCGGCGGAGTTCCTCGTCCATGCCGCCGATGTCCTCGTAGGTCGCCCCTGTGACCTCCGTCGTGTCAGTCACTTCGCTCGATTCGTCGGAGGTGGTCGGAATCACGGAGTCCGCGAGTTTCGACAGGGAGACGTTTACCTCGGTGTCGGTCGTCACGCGGACGGTTCCGCCGGGGTCGGTTTTCGAGACGACGAACAGGCCCGCATCGCCCAATCGTTCGATTCGTGCGCGTTCCCCGGCGCTGACCGGTCTATCCAGTAGTTCGCGTTTCGTCGCGGATTCTAAGGTGTCCACGTCGTCGAGCGAGAAGTTCGCCTTCGGAACGACGGTTATCGACTCGGCGTCGGAGATGGTGATGGGCCGAACTGATACCTTGTCGCCAATTTTGACGCCCGCATTGGCGCGGGTTTCGGCGTCGATCTGCACCGTGTTTTTGGGAACCGTACTCGCGGCGGGCCACACCTTGACAACTGTCGTTTGACCGCCTTCGAGGGCGATAGTGTCGCCGCTCAGGACGCCGAGTTGTTTTCGTGCGCCATCCGTAATTCGGGCGATACCCCGCCCGCCGTCTCGCTTTTCCGCGCCCCTGACGGTGAGAGAAACCGTCGGTTTTTCAGTCATATCGCTTACTCGTCGCCCGACCATCTTCAGGGTTTCCCGCAGAAACGCATTTGTCCGATGGTGACCTGGCTTCAATTATGGTGTCCCAAACCCAGCGCGACGACCTGACATGGTACCGATGTGAGGAGTGCGGGTTGTTGTTCGACGACCGAGGAGATGCCAAACAGCACGAAACGAACTGCGACGCGGAAGACCCATCCTACATTCAGTAGGTGGTTCGACTAACCGATTATTTTCGATTCGCGCAGGCAGAGTATTGAAAGGGGTTGCCGTCGTTTACGTTCTATGGGATACGACACGACTATCGGCTGGTCGCTGTTCACGTCAGGCGTCGTCACGCTCCTCCTGAAATGGCTCCCCTACGATTCGCTCTACTGGGGTATCGGCCTCCTCCTGGTGGGATTCCTGATAATGACACGGCGACTCTTCTAACGAAGAGAATTGAGCAACTGATGAACACTCGTTTCACGCCGTTTCACCGGTACAAATCGTATTTTTAGATTCACTCTAAATCTAATTTTGTTAAATCTAATGAACATATTCATACTCCTGCTCGGAAAGTAAAACACGAATGGCCGACCACCGCACCCAATTTCTCAAGGCGTCGTGGGTCAACGTCATCACGAACGTCCTCAAAATCGTGGTAGAGGGCGGACTCGGACTGGCGTTCGGAAGCCTCGCGCTCGTGGCCGACGCCGCCCATTCCGTCGCCGACCTGCTGGCCAGTGCGGTGGTGCTGATTTGGGGCCGCCTCTCGTTCGAAGGCCCGGACGAAAATCACCCACACGGACACGAGCGCGTCGAACCTCTCACCGCCCTGTTCGTCGGCGGAATGCTCGTGCTCCTCGGTCTGCAACTGCTCGCTGACGCGTGGCAAACGATTCAATCTTCGCCCGAATCACACTACAGCATCTACCTCGTGGCGGCGCTCGCGTTCGCTTTCGCCGACCGCTACTTCTGTTACTGGTACACGAAGCACGTCAATCGGGAAGTTCAGTCGCCCGGCCTGTCGGCACTGGTCGCCGACAGCAGAAACGACCTCTACACGACCGGCGCGGCGGTCGTGGGCGTGGCGGGAATGGCGGGTGGGTTTCCCATCCTCGACCCGATTGCGGGCGGATTGGTTAGCCTGCTTGTCATCCACCAAGGTATCGAAGTCGCGCGCGAGAACGTCGATTACCTCATCGACTCAGCCGCCCCGGAACACGTCCGCGAGGAACTACGGGACGAGATTCGAACTCACGACGACGTTCACGGGGTGCACGATTTTACGGTGTACCACGCCGGAACCGTCTACGAAGTCGAGTTTCACGCCGAAGTGTCCGCAGACCACAGTTTCGTCGAAGCGCACGACATCGAGACGGATTTGAGAAACACGCTCCTGTCACGGGACGACGTCGGCGACGTTCACATCCACTTAGACCCGGCAGGAATGGGTGAGTGGAAGGATGCCGAGGAAAAGAGAGTGTCGTCGTCCGCGAACTGACTTTTAACGGGGCAACGGGGATTTTACGCGATTACGAGCAGGGTAGACATCCCGAACAGCAGGAGTCCAATCCCGTAGAACACCGACCACGCGCCGGCGTGGTCGCGGTTCGGCGGGTCGAACACGTCGTTTGACCCCGCCGAACCGAGGGCGGTTGCCGCCCCGGCAGGAGTACCACTGCGTATGACGCCTGCACCGTCTCCTCCACTCGCCGCGCGACCGAGGAGGAGCATACCCGTGGCGACGGCAGCTAAAAGCACGTAGCCGCGGATGGAGGGCGGAAGCACGTACCCGACTGCGACAGTCCCGCCACCGAGCAGAATCGTGTATCGTCCGACGTTTCGAGCGAGGAAATTCCAATCCATACATTCTATTGCGCATCAATCGTTAAATGTTTTCTCCAAAACTGAAAATAAGTACATTCACCTATTTTTCACAGGGGGAATTATTGTGCGACCGTTCGGTAGGCAACACGGCCGATAACCGCGATTCCGAGAAGAACGGAGACGACGCCGGAGAGGAACAGCAAGACGAGGAGTAAAAAGCCCCAATTCAGGTAGTTCAATGGCGTCGTGAAAATGTAGCGAAGCACGCTCAAATTCGCCGACGTGATACCCAACAAACCGAGCAGTATCGCTCCGTTTCCGAGTGCTAATTGAGTCAGAGTGTTCTTCATTCGGAACAGTTTCGATAAATACCAAAAATAGATTCCGTATCGTTACTGGTTCAGTTCGACAAATTTAGGCGGCGGTGGCACAATTTTCCCACGAATGCCGCCAATCGAAACCTATCTGACTGCAATCGTCGTCCTCCTCACGCTCATCGCCGCGCTGTTAGTCGGTGTCGTCGTCAGCCTCGGTGCAGGCGCGATGGTGAGTTCCTCTTTAGTGCTGGTTCTGCTTGGAATCATCTTCATGACGATTCACGCAGAACGAAATTCAGCCTAACTCCGCCCGCTCGCGGTGTTCGTCCGCCAACCGCTCCGCGTGTTCGCGCGACTGGCAGGCTTCCCAGCGAACCTGTTCGGCCCTGCTGTAGGTCAACTCGGTTTTCAGTTCGTCGCGGAGGACGCCGCTGCCGATTGTTTTTATCTCGCCGCCGGAACCGAGTTCGTACATCCCCCAGCGCTCCGGGGCTTGTCCAACCGTCGCCCTGTCGAGGGACTGCCAGCGCTTTTTCAGGGGCATTTCACTCCTCGTTCACGAACTCGAACGAGCGTTCTCCCAGTTCGTCCTCTTCGAAGACGAAGACGCGCCCACGAGCGATTTCCGGGTCTGCCTCGATTTCGACGGCGTGGCCGTCCGAGCGAACCGTCACGCCGGGGAACAGTTCCTCTTCCTCGCCGGGTTCGATGATGATTCGGCCGACGCCGGTCGATTCGAGGATTTCGTCGTGCGTATCCCGGTCGTTGACGTAGGTCATGACGCCTTCCGTCTCGGTCGGGTCGGTGACGAGCACTTGGATGAGTTTGCCGGGTTGGGTTCTAAGGGTGTCCTGCACCTTCTTCGGAACGCCGTTGTAGAACGCTTCTCGGCCGTCAGTGTATTCGACGACGATACCGTCCTTCGTGAGTTCGACGCCGAGTGTGTCGGGGGAAATGTCGCTCCGGACGCTCATACTCCGCATTTGGGTAGGGACGGGGAAAAGACCCGCGTTCCGCGATACATCTCGTCACCGATACGCCTCGACACCATCATCCAGTTCGAAACCGGCCACGGGAATCAAATAATTGGAACGGGTACTGCCGACTAATGGAAACTGCCGTAATAGCCATGCGACTGGTCGCCGGACTGTTGTTGATTCTGGCGAACGGATTTTTCGTCGCCATCGAGTTTGCCCTTACCCGTGTTCGCCAGTATCCGGAATCGGAGTTCGACACTCCCGGACTGCGGCGAGCGTGGGAGATGACAGACAACCTCGAACTGTATCTCACCAGTTGTCAGGTCGGAATCACCGCGTCCAGTATCGCGGTCGGTATCGTCGCCGAACCGGCACTGGCAGCCATATTCGAACCACTATTCGGAAATACGGCTCTCGCGTCAGTCGGCGCAGGGGCACTTATCGCGTTTCTAATTATCAATCTCCTCCACCTGACACACGGAGAACAGACGCCGACATATCTCGGCGTGGAACGCACGAAGTTCGTCTGCCGGTACGGAGCGACCCCGCTGTACTGGTTCTACCGCGCCATCGCACCGATAATCACGCTCGGTGACGGGGTGGCGAAATGGACTCTGCGACTGTTCGGCGTCGAAATCACCGGCGCGTGGAAAGACGCCGAAACCGACGCCATCGAATCACGCGCTGACCTTCGGAACAAACTCGGCGACGTGCTAGAACAGGGCGACCTCGCGGACGAACGATACCAGGAAGTGATGAACACCCTCAAGATCGGTGAAATACCGATTCGAGACATCATGATTCCGAGCGAGAACATCGTTTCGCTCTCGACGGAAGACTCCCTCGAAGAAAACCTCGAACGCGTGAAAGACAGCAAACTTACGCGATTCCCGCTCGTCGGGGAATCGCTCTCCGACTACCACGGAAACATCTACATGCCAGCGCTGTATCGTGCCGACGAGGAACTCAAATCGGGCGAAACCACGCTCGAAGAAGTCGCGCATCCGCAGATGACGATTGCCGCCGACACGACCATCAGCGACGCACTCGACCTGTTTCAGGTGCAAAATCAGGAACTCGCGCTGGTGATGGAAGACGGCGAAGTCGTCGGCCTCGTGACCGCAACCGACGCGCTGGAGGAAGTCATCGGCGAGTTGAGCGACCCCATTGACGAACAAACCGACGAACAGGCCGAACCGACGGCGACCTAGGCCGTCACGAATTGCGCCTACCGCCACCCTGAAGCGGACACCCTGCGAAGCGCGGCCATGAACGGACGCGCCACAGCACCCGCCGCCGGAACCGTGCTCAACGCACTCGCCACGGGCGTCGGGTCGGCGTTCGCCATCGACGCCGACACGACCGCCGAGGTTTCGCTGGACGACTCGGGAGAAATCCGCGGCGAAATCGCGGACGCACCGGACGCCGATACGCGACTCATCGAACGCTGTGTCGAACTGGTTCTCGAATCCGCCGACAAGGATTCGTCCAAGGACGGAGATTCGTCATTGGGCGCGACGGTTCGCACCGAAAGCGACGTTCCGATGGCCTCCGGCCTGAAGAGTTCGAGCGCCGCCGCGAACGCCACCGTGATGGCGACCCTGTCCGCGCTGGATGTGGAGATTGAGCGAGAGGGCGCGGAGGGAGGACAGGAAGACGCAGAAATGACCCGCGAAGACGCCTGCCGACTCGGTATGCAGGCCGCCCGCGATGTCGGTGTGACTGCCACTGGGGCGTTCGACGACGCCAGCGCGAGCATGCTCGGGGGTGTGACGGTCACCGACAACAACCGCGACGAACTGCTTTCTCGGGAGGAAGTGTCGTGGGACGTGCTGGTCTACACTCCGCCGGAAAAAGCGTTTTCGGCGGATGCAGATGTCGAACGCTGTCAGCGAATCGCACCGATGGCCGAACTGGTGGCTGACCTCGCGCTCGACGGCGACTACGGACGGGCGATGACCGTCAACGGATTCGCGTTCTGCGGCGCGCTCGGTTTTTCGACCGGCCCACTGCTTTCTGCTCTGCCGGATGTCGATGGCGTTTCGCTGTCCGGTACTGGCCCGAGTTACGTCGCCGTCGGGGGACGGGAGGTTTTAGAGGGAGTACAAGAAAGGTGGGACTCACTGGAGGGCACTACGTGGCTAACGACGACGCAAACAGACGGGACCCGAACGATATGAGCCTCGCGGAACTCCGCGACGAGATAGAGTCCATCGACCGCGAAATCGTGGAACTCATCGCCAGACGGACCTACGTCGCGGAGACGGTGGCGCAAGTGAAATCCATCGAGGACATCCCAACGACGGACGAAGGACAAGAACAGAAAGTGATGGACAGAGCGGGCGAAAACGCCCAACGGTTCGACGTTGATTCGAATTTGGTGAAAGCGGTTTTCAGGCTTCTCATCGAGTTGAACAAGGTAGAGCAGCGAGAAAGTCGATAACTACTCTCAGCAATTCGTCTCTGTCCTGTGCTCACAACTACCTGAAAAACCGATAGTAGGAGTCTCGTTCGGATTTCCATCCGATAATTACCACTGCATTACTACGTTCCCCCGATTGGAAACGGAGAGAGTGATTTACCCGCATTCCTGTTCGTGTTCGTCTTTGCACCGTTCTACATCGCCGGATACGGACTGCTCGCCGGAGGTGAGTACTGGCTACGAACGCGCGACGTGTCGCTCCCCTTCTTGAGTGCGTAATTGAATGGAGAGGTCAGCATTTACCTCGATGCATCGCGCTTCTTTTTGCCGCGACGAAGCGCCCACAGCGTGATGACGAGGCCTTCGATTCTTGCAACCGTGTACACCCACGGTTTCACTTCGACGTCCGAACCGTTTTGAATCGAATGTTTCATTCCCCAATCCACGACTTTTCGTGGAAAAAGGAACTCGAAGACGCCGAACGCCAGCAACAGCAGTCGAATGGGCATAGGAAACAGTTGGATTTCTACCAGAATAACGGTTCGGTCGCAGGACTATTGTTTACCAGTTTCGTACTGCTCACACTGTCTCCGTCTCTACCTGCGATTCGACCGACCCCGCTTCGTCACCCCGAACGATGGCGTAGCCGCCGAGAACGAACAGAATGCCCCACAGCAAAAATGCGACATCCCACAGGAGGACGGAACCGGGGCCTGCTGGCCACACGTGGTGAATCCCGAGCAGATGGTGGTTGACGAGTCCTTCGCCGAGATTGAACAGTCCCCACCCGGAAATCACCGACCCGAGCAGTGTCCGGCCAGACCGCGGAACTGCGGGTCGTCGCCACGCACGCCAAAGGAGGACGACACCGAGAACAGTGAAGGTGTACGTTCCGACGTGAAAGAAGCCGTCGGCCATCATGTTCAACCGCAAATCGTTCGCAATGCCGGGGTCGTGATGGGAGCTAAGCATGTGGTGCCATTGGAGGATTTGGTGGATGACGATACCGTCGAAAAAGCCACCCAGTCCCAGTCCGAGAAAAACGCCAGCCTGAACGAGAGGCTTTGCGCGTTCTCGAAGACCCAGCCACGTCCCGTCGTGGTCACTCATAGTTGGATTCCACGCGAAAAATGCAAAAGCGTCGTGCCTGCTAGTGCCACGAAACGTTCGGGAAAGCTGTCGGGGCAGTCAGTACTCCCAGAGCCGCCGAATCCGCGAGTCGATTTCCGAATGTTCTTCTCGAAGCTTCTCTACGGCAATTTCGCCGTTGACGTTGACGACGTGGACTTCCCCGCGGCGCTCCCCGTACACGTCTTGGAAGTCGTAGACGACGCCGACAATATCGACTCCCGAGGGGATTTCGTCGCTCTCGATGAGGAACTCGATTTGTCTATCGACGTTGTACTCCACGAGTCGATTGATGGCTTCAGTTCGGCTCACATCAGAGGGAAGCGATTCGACGCCCGATTCGAGACGCGGTTTCAGCAGTGACAGACAGTGCTCGATACCAGCGGATTCGGAGAGACCCTCGGTCAAATCGTCGTAGGTCGCCGTCACAGCTCCACAGCCCGTATGCCCCACGACGACGATGGTATCCGTCCCCGTGTGCTCGACTGGATACAGAACGTCACCGGAAACGGCTTCGCCGGAATCGGTTCGTTGGACGACCCGGTTTCCGATGTTGCCGCAGGTGAAGATGTGCCCCGGTTGGTCGTTCCCCCACATATGATCTTGGAGGACGCGGGAGTCCGAACAGCAGACGGTGACCACGCTCGGTCGTTGGGAGTCCTGTACGTCGTCGAATCGGGACTGAAACTCGTCTGCGTGTTCAGAATTGTGCTTCAACAGTTCGATGACCGTCTCGTGCATAGTTGAATAGAATCGCGCCATCAAATATGTTACTTGGTGTTTCGTGATGACGCGGGGAGACAGCGGAATGGAAAACCACTTGTAACGACAGAAAGGGTTAGCAACGAAAGATATTTTGCTGTACTGTCAGTTGTCACCGGAAAATGGCGTTTCCGAATCTCCCCGAAAAATTTGACGCAAAAGCGCTCGTGACGCCGCAGGAGCACTCTGATTACAGACAATCGAAAACCGATTCGGAGGTGGAAACACCGCCGGAAGCGGTTATCCTCTGTTACAGTCGCGGACTGATGGATTACTTCGTGGAAACCTACGAAGGCGAGGAGATAGGCCACTACTACGGAACCCTCTACGTTTTCGACGACACCGAGCGCTCCGTTGGCGTCCTCGGACAGTTCGGAATCGGCGCGCCGACGACTGCGATGTTGATGGACGAACTGATCGCCGACGGCGTCGAAGCGTTTCTCTCGATAGGCATCGCGGGCAGTTTGGACGCCGAAATCGAGATGGGCGAGTTCGTCGTCTGCGACAAAGCTATCCGCGACGAAGGAACGTCACACCACTACGTCGAATCGAAAAAGTACGCACACGCCAGCGAATCGCTCACTGCGCAAACCACGGAACTGCTGCGTGACCGCGGCGAATCGTTTCACGTCGGTTCCTCGTGGACCACAGATGCGATGTATCGAGAAACGAAGGTCGAACGATACGCCGAGGAGGGGGGTTCTCACCGTGGAGATGGAAGCGGCCGCGGTGTTCGCGGTTGCGAACCACCGTGACGTGAAAGCGGCGTCGATGTTCGTCATCAGCGACTATCTCGGCCTATCGGAGTGGGAACCGAAGTTTCACATGACGAGAGAAGATATGCATCGACTCGGAGACACAGCCAAGAACGTGCTGTTGGCCTCCGTAAACAGGAAGTAACGAACCAATATCTTGCGTGATTGTAGATGATGATGGAATTTTTGCAACATGTACGAAATTTCATCTGTATTTTGACAGTATGTCATCGGCTATTTCCGGTAAAAAACTCGTCGTTGCGTTCCTCCTCGCCGACATCGTTGGACTCACTGCCGGCTATCTCCTGCACTCACCGCTGGGCACCGACCCGATAATGGGGGCCGTTTACGGACTCATCGCGGCGAACGTTCCGGTTTCGCTCTGGATGGTACTGCAGAACAGCCGATAAATCGACTGTTCGAGGGATTCGAATCGGAGCGATTCGAACCGTTTTGGTTCTGCTGGAAAAAGACATCAAGCGACGAACCTGCCAGACAAATTTTGACTGTGCACGATGAAACCGGCGTATGGTCGAAACTTATGTGGTCGCGCTCACGTTTCTCGGACTCCTCATTCTCGCGGCCACCGTACTGCCGGAGTTACTCGGCGAGTACGCCGTTTCCGTTCCTATCGCCTATCTAACCATCGGAGCGGTCGCGTTTTCGCTCCCGGTCGGACTGCCAAATCCCGACCCGTTGGTTCACAGCGACCTCGCGGAGCGTCTCGCCGAGTTCGTGGTCATCGTCTCGCTGATGAGCGCCGGACTGAAAATTGATCGCCCGTTTTCGCTCGGCAAGTGGAGTTCGACGTGGCGCTTGCTCGTGATAACGATGCCGCTGACGATTGCTGGTGCGGCGATAGCAGGGTGGTGGGCACTCGGATTCGTTCCCGCCACAGCGATGTTGCTCGGTGCGGTCATCGCTCCGACTGACCCGGTTCTCGCGTCGGACGTGCAGGTTGGGCCACCCGGAGAGGGCGAAAATGCGATGAGCGACCAACCGGTCGAGCAAAAACACGAACACGAAGTCCGATTCACCCTCACGTCTGAGGCCGGACTGAACGACGGACTCGCATTTCCGTTCACGTATGTAGCTATCGCCATCGCAACCGCCGGACTCGCGCCGTCCGGGTGGTTCGTAGACTGGTTGGTCGTGGACGTAGCTTACAAAATCGTTGTCGGAACGGTTGCGGGATTGATTCTCGGGCGGCTGCTGGCCGGACTGCTGTTTCGGTTTTCACCGTCCACGAAACTCGCCAGCACGGTAGAAGGCACGGAAGCGTTGGCCGGAACGCTCCTCGTGTACGGTATCACGGAACTGATTCAAGGGTACGGATTTATCGCGGTGTTCGCCGCCGCGCTGGTCATCCGACACCGGGAGCGAACTCACGAGTACAATCAGGCGCTTCACGACTTCGCGGAAGTAATCGAGCGACTGACGATGGCAGTCCTGTTGGCCCTGTTCGGCGGGGCGGTTGCGACCGGTCTTCTCGAAAATCTCTCCTTTCCCGCTATCGCCCTCGGACTCGGGTTCGTCTTCGTCCTACGACCCGTCGCCGGACTGCTCGGAACGGCGGGTTCGAACATGGAGTTCGCAGACCGGAGCGTCATTTCCTTTTTCGGCATCCGCGGCGTCGGGTCGTTTTTCTATCTCGCCTACGCTATCAACGAGGCGACCTTTCCCGGCGCTCGACTGGCGTGGTCGCTCGTCGGATTCGTGGTACTCGTTTCGGTTATCGTCCACGGCACGCTCGCAACGCCGGTGATGGAGGAGCTATCTCGCCGAGGACGGGCCTGAAGGTTTCACCGTTTTACTGGCACGGTCGTACTGGCGCGAATCCACGCCCGTTGGTTATCGGGGTCGTAGAACATCGCGACGATTCCGTACTCGTCTTCGTATTCGCTATACTCGATGGTGTTCGGTTCGATGGTGTTTGGTTGTCGGTCGCTCATTCTCGGGTGTCTGTTGGTCGGGTACGATTCCACAGATCTCGACAGTGAGGACTACAAAACGGATACAGGTGGAACGAACCTGTGGCGTCCGTCTCGGCGAGCACCGGATGCCACGATTCGATTTCGATGGTGTCACCGCAGTTCGTACAGACGGATTCGTCGCCGGGGATTTCCGGGCCGTTTCCCGCTATACGCTGGTCGTTCATCGTCACTTGTCAGTGAGTTCGACCGTTCCGTCACTATGGACGTGGACGTTGTATCCGTCGAGCGAGAACTCGACGCGTCCGTCTCTCGTCCCGTGATGAAAGAGTCCATCGAGCGCGTCCGGGTCGATAACGTCGTATAGACAGGTTTCGAACTCGGTCGCGTCGTTGTAGCCTGCTCTCTCCATCACGGCGGAGAGAACGGCCAAACTCGGTCGTTCACCGCCTCGGTCGTCAGGCCGTTGTCGAACGTCTGTTCTCATGGTTACCACGATGGACGCTTCGGCAAAGACCCTTCCAGCTAGATTGAACGCCGTCGAAAAATCGGCGGTCTATCTATCTAGACGCCGCTTTCGAGCAGCCGAGAGAGCAACTTGCGCTCTGCCGCACGCAGGTGGTGTTGAAACGTCGGCTGTGAAATTCCGAGCGACCGTCCGACCTCCTCTCCCGTGCTTTTTCGCGGCGAGTCGAAAAAGCCGCTGTAGTAGGCCGTTTCCAGCGTTTCCCGCTGTCGGTCGGTTAGCGTTTCGGTGAGCGCAACGTCGAAATCACCGGTAGTCAACCCGCCTTCGCACTGACGGCGACTTCGGAGTTCGATGTCGGGGAACCGTCGTTGAAGCACTTCGACGAAGGTTCGAATGTCGGCGTTCGCCGGAAGGCGGACGACGACCTGCGCGGGGAGGTCATCCACGACGAACGTTTCCGGAACCGCGCCGTGGTCGAGTAGCGTTCCGATGAAACTCGAATCCGTGAGCGCCGCGGAAAACAGTGCAGCACTGTTCCGGTCGCTAACGTGTTGTATATCGGTGATTTCGAGCGAGTGGGCGGCAACCGCTTTCACGTCTTCGACTGTGGCATCACGAACCGTAAAGAAGGTTTTCAACGTTCCGTCGGGTTCGGAGACGACACCCATGAACTCGACATGGCCGCCGGTTTCGCGTTCGATGGCGACGAACACGATGGAAGAATCGACCACGTCGAACCTGAGTTCGACTACTTCGCCCCCCACGAGCGCCTTCTTGCTCTCGACGGCGTTGATTGCGTAGGCGACCGTCTGACTCACGTCGTCGAGAACCGCCCGTTCGAGTTCGTCGAACGTTCCTTGTCGGTCGGAGTAGACGGTGAGGACGCCGTACACGGCGTCCTCGTAGCGAAGCGGGAGCGCACAGGCAGAGCGATAGCCGCGCTTGAGCGCCTCACGTCGCCACGGTTCCGACGGCGGGTCGCGGAGAACGTCTTGGACGACCTGTGCTCGCCCAGTCCGTACCGCGATTCCTGTCGGGTCGGTAGCGGCCACGTCGTCCGGCGAAACAGTGACCGCGTCCAGGAAACCGCGACCGATACCCGCGGATTTGCGGGGAACCACCGTTTTCGTTCCGGGGTCGTTTTCGCCGACCCACGCAAACCGATACGGGCCGCCGCTGGCCAGTCGGGTACAGACCGCTTGTTCGATTTCGTCCCGACTTCGCGCCTCCACAAGCGCTCGGTCGATACGTCGAATCCCTTCGTTCAACTCGTTCAGTCGTTCGAGTGCGGCGTTCTGGCGGCGGAGCGTCGCTTCGTGTTCCCGGAGCGTTCGCTCTCGGTCTGCCCTGCCGAGCGCGGATTCGACCGCCGCGGAACAGAGTTCCGCGACGTCGAAGGCGGATTCGTCTTCGGTTTTCGTGACGAAAACCCCGTGATTTCCGAGCGGGAGGACGGCGACGCCGTCCTCGGACTTCGGTTCGTTTTCGATGAACGACAGCCACGCGAGGCCGTCGTGGCTTTCGATGTCGAGGAGGTCAGCTATCGCTCCATCTCGTAGTTCACCCGCACGAATCCGAAGCGTTTGTTCGTTTTCGTCGTACAGCGCGATGGACGTCTCGGGGAGGTCAAGAACGTCTTTTGCTCCATCAACAGCGATTTCGCACACTTCTTCCGTCGTTTCCGTCTCCAGTAGGACGCGGGTGAGGTCGGACAGCGCGGCGAGAACCTGCTCGTGTTGTTCTCGTTTCGTTACGTCTATCGCCACACCGACGACGCGCTCTATACTCTCGAATTCGTCCATGACTGGTTGATAGGCAGTTTCGAAGACCAACCCTTCGTACTCCCGTGTCGAGTGGACGCGCTCGCCGGAGAGAGCGCGTGTAAAGTCGCTTCCGATGTCGGATAGTTCGTCGTGGCGGTCGAACATAGATTCGCCGACTATTTCGCCGTCAGAGATTCCGAGGGCGTCCAAGCCGCGACCTTCGGAAAGTATCACCGTTCCGTCCTTGTCGAAAACGAAGAGGACGAGTGGCGCGTTCTGGATGATGGTCTGGTAGCGTTCGACTTGGAACTCGCGTTCCTTGCGGTTCGTGATGTTCAAGTGTGCAACCACGACGTAGGGTTTGTCGCCGGTTTTCGTCCTTGCCGCGGACAGCAAAAACCAGCGTTGTTCCGTCGGCGAATGGCACGGATATTCGAGCGAAAACTCCGTTCGTTCCCCAGCGATAATCCCACGAATCCCCTTCGCGGTTTCGTCGGCCGTCGGTTCGTCGGCGGCGTCGCACACGTCGAGGTAGCTACTGCCGAGCGTCGTCATCGAAAGACCGTTTTCCTGACCGAACACCTCCCACGTTCGGTTCGTCGCCACTATGACGCCGTGTTCGTCGAGAACGGCGACGTTCACCGGAAGCGTATCGAGTGCAAGACGGTCGATGTCGGTGTGACTCGCGGTGTCTTCCCCCTTCCCCATAGTCGTCGGAGAGCGGTTAGTCGCCAATGGATAAAACGATAGTGCCGAGGTACGCAGGTGCCCGCTGTCGCAGACACCACTTGGTGCGACTACCCGTGGTACGCCGTCACCAGTTCGTCAAGCGATTCGTGATGTTCCGTGGTGTGCGGCGCAGTCAGCGGCGAGACGCTCACTCGACCTTCGAACACGGCTCTGCGGTCGGTTCCGTCCGGGTCGGGAAGCGTCTCGTCGTCCATCTGTTCCCACGTCAAATCGTGAAGCGTGACGACGCCGCCGTCGTTCGTCGCGTTCATGTCGTAAACGTGAGAGGGTCGCGTCACTTCCATCGCCGCGGGTTCGTCGCCCGGCATGGGCGCGTTGACGTTCAGGTACTCGGCCTGCTCGAACACGCCCGCGTCGAGCGAGTGTTCGGTGAGATACGTCGCGGCCCGTGCCGCTTCCTCGTACTCCTCCTTCGTCGTGTCGTGTGGCCACATGTGGTTCGGCACGTGGAGCGAAACTGCGATAGCGGGAACGTCGAAGAAGGCGGCTTCGACGGCGGCGCTGACGGTTCCCGAGCGCCCGAGAACGTAGGCCCCGAGGTTCGCACCGTTGTTACACCCCGAGACGACGATGTCCGGGTACGGGCCGAGTTCGGTCAGTCCCGCGACGACGCAGTCGGTTGGGGTTCCAGTGATGGCGTAGCCGATGTCGTGTTCTTCGACCTCCACCTCGTAGGACATCGCTCTGCCGACTGCGCTCTGGTCGGTTGCGGGTGCGACGGTCGTCACGTTGCCGACTTCTTGGAGCGCCTCGTACAGCGCGTGGATGCCGGGACTGTCGATACCGTCGTCGTTCGTCAGAAGAATTTCCGGAGAGTCGCCCATGAGAAGGGGGTCGAAACGGGAACGCAAAAGTGCTCCGTTCGGCCGACAGTTACGACAACAGGAGTGGAATCCCGGCAAGGAGGCAAACGTACGCTACGGCGAACACAATCCAGTCCAGCACCGCGCGAGGGGTCGTCGGCCCGCCCGGAACCGACGATGTCCGCGAGACGAAGAAGGCACTTGCAACGATGCCGAGGGCGCAGCACGAAAGATATCCGATTGTCCAAAAGCGATCGATACCGACCGTGATGAAAATATCTCGGCTGATGGGTATCATCACTAACGACCCGACACCGATGAGGAACAGGAGTACAGAGTACGGGACCAGAACCGCGACTCCGTGACGTCCGCCGAATACCGCCAGAGTCGGCCGGTCACCGCCAACCAGAACGTTCGCGGTGCGGGCGTGAGCAGTAGTACGGGAATCGTCAATACTGTCATGATGACGTTGAGAACGATTGCGACGAGGAAAAGCAGTCCCAGAAACGCGGCGACGAGTATCGTGAAGCCGATAGTGGCGAGGACAAGCAACACCAAGCCAAGGAGCGGCTCTGTGGACATCGTTTCCGCTTTCATTCCACTAGAATATCAGGTTAGTGGCAGAGTTTCATATCAGTGTTATAATCCGAGAATGATAATTAATGAACCACATGGATTTATGCTGTGTGATTTGCTCTGTCTAGGTGGCTATGGCGGAGGGAACGGTCACAGACGCGCGGACACTGGAACTCAACTACGAATACGCCCAGCGGAACGTAGACGTACTGTCCATCTGGTTCGAGTGTAAACCGCGAAAGACGGTTGAACTGCTCGCAGAGAACAACATCCCGCTATCACCGAACGACGAGGGGAAGTTCGGTTCCTACTACAACTACGTCAGAGAGGTCGTCGAAGCGAATTGAGTTACAGACGGTCAACGACCGTCTGTTCATCGACCACGAGATTGTACGCGCCTTCGTCCTCGTTCCACAGTACCAGCACCTCCTCGAAGGAAAGCAGATTTCCGTACTCTGCCTCTTGAAGCGCACGATTGAGCGCCGTCTCCTTCGTCAGCACTGCGAAGTGACTGACGTTCTCGCTCCCGTCACCGGTTTTGAACAGGTCGTTTCTTCCCTCCTCCGACAGCGAATGACTGAGTTTTACCGCGATGAGATTCACGCGCTCCGTAACGTGTCGCTCCATCTCGGTCATCTTCGCCGACCGAGATTTGTCGGCGGTAAATTCGAACCGACGGATTCCGTCAGTTCGAAGGACGACGTGAGAATACTGCACGTCCACGTTGACGAACTCGCCGTCGCCTCGGGCGTCCTCGCCGCCATTTTCGGTTTCGTCCCTCCCCTCACTCTCGTCCAATCGACGCTGGAACGCCGGAATGTCTAACTCCGATTTCACGTCGAACGACCACCCTCGGTCGCTCGGTTCCTCGCCCGGCCAGAGGCGGAGCGTCGGCGAGTACACCGTGGTTCGGTCGGAAACGTTTCGTTCGACCTCTCGAAGACCGATGCTGGCGTTTTTGTCCGCCGGGGCGATGGCGACCATCGAACCATCGTCGGCGAGATAGTCAAGATATTTTTCCGTGACAGCCTCGGGGTCGTCCACCTCGCTCAACACGTTGGCGAACAGAACGATGTCGTACTCGCCTTCCGGTTCGAACGCCTCCGCGGTTTCCCGGTGCGTCGTCGCGTGGAAGTTCTCCCGCGTTTCCTCCATCATCGCGGCAAACACGTCCACGGCGTCGCTCGGTTCGACGGCGTGATATTCGACCAAGCTATCGTCGGGATAGAAATCGTGGAAACCCAGTGCCGGGCCGCCGACACCAGCACCCACATCTAACACCCGAATTTTTCGGGAAAGTAGACCGCGCTCCGCGAGTTCCGAGAGGACGTACTGAACCACGGCGTAGTAGTCCGGCAGGTGGTAGATGGCGTAGGCGAGCGCGACTCGATAGTCGTACTCCACGGGATTCTGGGCGAAGTAATCCTCCTTGAGTCGGCGAATCGTCTCGCGCAGTTTCACTCCCGATTCGCCGTCCGGCCATCCGACGCCAAACTCCCCGACGAGCAGGTCTTCGAGTTTTCTTCCGTATGTTTCGGGGAACGATTCGACGCCGCGGAAGGTCGGTGAAATCGGCTCTTCGGAGGCCGGTTCGAAGGTTCCATCGTCGCGTTCCACGAGTCCGAGGTCGAGCGACTGTTCGCGGAGCACCTGCCGGACAACCGCCGGATGCGGTTGTCCTTCGATGTACTCCGAAATTTCCTCCGGGTCGATTGGGCGCACGTCGCGGAGGTAGAGCGCGTTCGAGCGCACCTGCTCGCGCTGTTCGGGTTTCATAGTTCGTCCTCCGATTCGTCTTCCGCTCGATTTGTCTTCATTTTCGCCGTTCGATACAGTCTCTCGAACTCCGTCGGGTCTGCATCCGCGAGGTCGTGGGCCGCGATTGCGACATCCTCCGCGCCGTCGAAGGCCGCCTGAATGTCGGCGTAGACGCGCGAATCGCCGCTCGTCACTTGCTCCGTGAGGTCGGCGAGGCTGTCGTAGACGGGTGTTCGAAGTCCCTCCGGAACCGAGTTCGCCGAGAGCGCGAAGGCAAGAACCGCGGTGTGCGCTCCCGCCTGCACCGTGGTCATCGCCTCGTCGTGTTCCTCCGGCGTCGTCTCGACCAGCGTGTTGCCGCGCGATTTGAGGGCAGAGAGAATTTCGTCGGTCACGGGGCCGGGTTCGGCCGCCACGACCGCCACGTTTCCGGGTGCGTTTTCGGGACCGAACAGAGGATGAAGGCTGACTCGTTCTTTGTCTGGCGCGTGTTTGGCCATCGAGGAAATCGGTTCCGCCATCACGCCGGTCAGGTCGAGGAGTGCCGTCTCGGCTTTCTCGGCGTGGTCTTCGATTGCGTCATCGACTGCGGGCAGGGGAACCGTCAGACAGACCGCCTCGAAGGTTTCTGACGTGTCCAGTTCGACCGCCTTTCCGCCGACTTGTTCTGCGGCGCGTTCCGCGACCGCCGGGTCTGCGTCGGTGAACGCGAGGTCGCAGTCCAGCGACTTGCCGAACCAGCGACCCATCGCGCCCGCACCGACGACGAGTACGTTCATTGCTGTCGGTTTGGCGTGGTTCGCCCAAAAGAGGTTCGTTTGGTCGGGTTGGATGTGGTCGGATTCGGTTGGGTTGGATTCGGCTACTCTTCGTACTCCATCTCGGGCAGTTCCACGACGCCGAGTTGGACGAACATCCCCAGTTCGTCGGCGTTGTCGTAGCGTTCCTGTATCTTCCCGTCTTCGATACGGTCGATGAGGATGCCGGTCATTTCGATTTCCTCGTCCGTCGGTTCGATGCCCATCATCTCGCCGCTGTGGGTCCCCCGCGTCGTGTATCGAACGACGACCTTGTCGTCCGTCGAAATCACGTCCTCGACGTTCATTTCGAGGTCGGTGAAAACCTTCCGAACTTCTTCGGCCATCTCCCGGTATTCGTCCCGCCCATCCATGTCCATCATTGGCGTGTGGTAGACGACGTCCTCCGCGACGACATCGTCGATGACGCCGAGGTCACCGCCGCTCCATATCTCTTCGATTTCCCGAATTACGACCGCTTCGTTGTCCGCAGTTCTGATGCTCATGGTGCTCTCTCCCCGCGGACGAATTACGCAGAGCAGCCGAATAAACGAGAACCATCGTTCAGGCGGAAACGGGCGCGAGACGGTGGGAAACGGGGAATGGGCCGGTATCGGGTAGCGGTTTCGATGCAACGTTTGTAATCGGTCAGAAAATAGCGCATGTTAAAACAGCGACGCCACCGACCGTTGCCGTCGGGATTGACTGGCTTTCCTTCCGGACGGATTGAGTGTCAGTCCGTCAGTCGTGTTTTCCCGGGTGGTCGTCTGCCAGATACCGACGCCCAACCAAATTCTCCCGAAGCGTTTCTCCTTCGTACTCCTCGCGCACCAACCCGCGTTTTTCGAGTTCGGGCACGACCAAATCCACGAAATCCCAAAGCGTGCCGGGGCGAACGAGTTCCTTCAAATTGAATCCCGTAACCCCGGTTTCGTCGCGCCATGCCTCCAGTTCGTCCGCGACCTGTTCGGGCGACCCGACGACGACGGGCGAGGTGGAACCGAGGCCGCAAAACTCCGCTACGTCGCGCACCGTCCAGTCGCGCTCCGGGGCGTGCTTGGTCAGCGCGTTGACCGCGCCCTGAATCGCCTCGGTTTCGATGTGTTCGACCGGTTGGTCGGGCGCGAGTTCCGAGAAGTCCAAATCCATGAACCCGCCGAGCAGGGTCAGGGTCGCCTCGGTATCGACGTTTTCGCGGTACGTCTCGTATTTTGCTTGGGCGATTTCTTCCGTCTCGCCGACGATTGGCGCGATTCCGGCGAAGAAAGCGAGTTCGTCGCCGTTTCGTCCCACCTCGGTCGCGCGCTCTCTTACGTCCTCGACGTAGCTTTTCACGGCTTCCGTCGTCGGTTGGCTGACGAACAACGCTTCCGCGTTGTTCGCCGCGAAGTTCCGCCCGCGCTCGGACGACCCGGCTTGATAGAGAACCGGGGTGCGCTGTGGCGACGGTTCACAGGAGTGCGGCCCGGGAACCGAGAAATGCTCGCCCTCGTAGTCGATTGCGTGGACTTTCTCGGGGTCGGTGTATTTTCCTGCGCCCACATCTCGAATCACCGCGTCGTCCTCCCAACTGTCCTCCCACAGTCGGTAGCAGACCCGCATGAACTCCTCGGCGCGGTCGTATCGCGTGTCGTGTTCCATTCGCTCGTCCAACCCGAGATTCTCTGCCGCGCTTTCGAGGTACGACGTGACGATGTTGAACGCGACTCGGCCGTCCGTGATGTGGTCTAACGTCGAAAACTCGCGGGCGAGTTGGTAGGGATGGACGTAGGTCGTAGAGCGCGTCACCGCAAAGCCGAGGTCGTCGGTCACGCTGGCCATCGCCGGAATCAGCAGCTCCGGGTCGTTCGCGGGCGTCTGGATGGCCTTCTCGATTGCGGTGTCCCGATTTCCGCCGTGTACGTCGTAGATTCCCCGCACGTCGGCGAAGAAGACGGCGTCGAACTTCCCGCGCTCTGCGAGTCGGGCGACCTCCTGCCAGTAGTCCATGTCGGTGTAGCGGTGGGATTGGTCGCCCGGCGTGCGCCAGTTGCCCGCCGTGACGTGTTCCACCGCGTTCATCGTGAACAGGTTGAAGTGAATGTTCTCGTCGCTCATTTGTTGGTTTCTGATTGGTTTGATGGTGCAAAGCAGAGGGGAACGCGGCCACGTTCTCCGTCATCTAGGTTGGGTCGTAATGCGTCGTGGCGGGGTTTGCTGGGGTCGTTTTGTGTATCTCTGGTTTTGCGAGGGGCTGAGTTGTTTGTGTCTGCTTTTCTGGTTCAGTTGTTGTCGCTGAGTCGATAGCTGTTGCCGACTCCACTGAAACCGCCACTGCTTCCGCACCGCCACTGCCTCCGCACCACCAGTGTCCCCACTCCTCCCCGCCAGCGCGGAGGTGCATTCGCGCCTCACTCCGTTCGTCGCTCACGCGAACGCACTGGCGCAACCATTCGGCTGACCAATCAAGCGATATGGCGCGCGCTGGCGGCCCTTCGAGAACGTAACGTTCGAGAAGGGTCGCCGAAGACGCGCGAGGGATGACTGAGGAGCACCGCGACGAAGGAATCGGTTGGGGAGGTCTGTGGACCGTTGCGGTGGCGGTTTTCAGTGGAGTCGTGATTTGCGGAAGAGACCGACGGAGACACACCAACAGAGTAGATTCCGAATCCAATCTCTCGTAAGTCGTAGTTTGCGGAAAAAGCACCAAAAAACCACTGAACTCAAAGTCGTGCTAACAAGAACAATAATAGTCGGAAGTCCCGAACTCGGTTTTCAGCAACCGATAGGCCGGGCCGACATCACTCGGACGATACACGCCAGTCGTCAACTCATCGACTCCCTCAAACTCACCGGAGAACAGGGTACGCCACTCACGTTCACCGAGCACGTCCGAGAAAGCGGCATCGTTTGCGAGCAGTTTCAGGTAATCTGCCAGATACACCCACGTCGCGTCGTGGGTGTCGCCAGCCTCAAATTCCTCGCCGACTGCCTCGGCGTAGGCGGCCCCCGGCAGGTCGGCCCCGGCCTGCACGGGCAGGCTAATCCACTTCCACGGGCGGGTGTTGATGTCCAACAGGACGTACTCCTCGCGCGATTGGTCGTAGACGAACTCGGATTCGCTGATTCCGTAGTAACCGGTTTCAGAAAGAATCGACAAGGCACGCTCTTCGATTTCCGGTTGGTCGGCCTGCCGAACCAGACAGGAAGTCCCGAACTCCTGCGGGTAGCGAACCCGGGCGTTGCCGATGAAGGTAACCGGGTCGCCCTCTTGGGAAACGTAGGACGCGAGCGAGCAATCTCGCCCCGTTGCGATGTCCACCTTCTCTTGGGCCATGACGTTGATTCCGGCATCTTCGGCCATCGCCACCACGTCCAAAAACTCCTCCTCGTCGGCGACTTCGATGACGTTCGTGCCGACGGCTTCCTCGAACTCGCGTTTGAGCGCAGGTTTGACGACGAACGGAAAGTCGAGGTTTTCGAGTGCTTTTTCGGGGGCCGTATCGGCCATTCGGTACGTTTCCGGGTAGGGAACACCGAGTTCCTCGGCCTTCTGATACAGCGATTCTTTGTTCAGCACGGCGTCGATGGTTTCCCGACCGGCGAAGGGAAGGCGGACGCCTTCGGGTTCGGTTCCGGCGAAGGCGTGCACCCATTCGTCCATACAGGGGAACGCAACTGGTTCGTGTTCTAGTTCGTCCGCGAGGGCTTCCACGTCCTCTCGGAAGCCGTCGCGGTCGTCCAGTGGGTAGGTTACCTGCCCCGCGAAATCCACGGCGTCGGAGTACGGCGCGACGCCCTTCCCGTTTCTGTCGATGGCGATAACCGGTACGTCGTGCGCTGACAGTGCGCGGGCAACGCTCAATCCGGTTACGTGTCCGTTGCAAACGATTGCTGGCGGCCTGTCGAACGTCGTCTCCGCCACTGCCTGACGAAGCCCGTCAAACGAGCGAAATTCCTCGGCCATGGCGTGAGGTTTTCGGAGCACGCGCTAAAGCGTGTTCGACTGGGCGATGTTCTCCGGTATCTCGGAGGGGTGTCGAACGAAAATCGTGTCGAGAGCTATCACCACGAAGGATGGATTGAAGACCGACCGAACTCATGTGCTACTGTGTCACGCACCAGCATTGTTTCGGCGTTCCTCGTGCTTTCCGCCCTCTGGGGGAGTTCGTTCGCCGCGATTCGTCTCGGCCTTCCGTCGATGCCTCCCGTCCTGTTCGCGGCACTTCGGTTCTATCTCGCTGGCGCGGTGATGGTGGCGTACGCGATATATTCCCAGACACGCTGGCGGCCGCAGGGCGACGACTGGAAAACGGTCGCGGTCGGCGCGCTGTTTTTCATCGCGGCCCATCACGCCTTCCTCTTCGTCGGCGAGCAGTACGTCACCAGCGCGGTCGCCGGAGTCATCATCAGCCTCGATCCGGTGCTGGCGGCCGGATTTGCGGCCCTCCTGCTCCCCGACGAGCGACTGTCCGAACTCGGGGTTGTGGGCCTTCTCTTCGGCCTCCTCGGGGCAACAATCGTGGCGAATCCGTCCCCGGAAAATCTGGTTGGAAGCGACGTTCGCGGCGTCGTGTTGGTGTTCCTCGCCGCGGCGGCGTTCGCCCTCGGTGCGGTACTCACGCGCCGCTTTCGAACCGACCTTCCGGCAGTGTCGATGCAGGCGTGGATGATGCTCGTCGGAGCGGTCGTCCTCCACGCAGTCAGCCTCGCCCTCCCGAGCGAGCGATTGGCGGACATCGAGTGGACGGTGGACGCCATCCTCGCACTCGGCTACCTCGCCTTCGTCGCGGGTGGCATCGGATTCCTGCTCTACTTCGCTCTGCTCGACGAAATCGGCCCGGTCGAAATCAATCTGGTCGGCTACGTCGCGCCCCTGTTCGCGGGACTCTCGGGATGGGTGGTTCTCGGCGAACCGATAGAAGAAACGACCGTGGCGGGATTCGCGGTTATCGTCGTCGGGTTCGCCCTCCTCAAACGTCGGGCGCTTCTAGATGCGTTTTGATCGCCGATTCACCACTGATTGCCGCTAGTTCCACGGTGCCCTGTCGGGGTCGATGAGTCGCTCTTCCCGGTCGATACCGTCGATTTTCTCCACGTCTCCTTCGTCGAGTTCGACGCCCAGACTGCGCCAGTTCTCCTGGATGTGTTCCTGCCCGGTCGCCTTCGGAATGGCGGTGACGCCCTTTTCACGGCACCACGCGAGGCTGACCTGCGCCGGAGTGGCGTCGTACTTCTCTGCGACCGCTCGAAGTTCCGGAACGTCAGCCACGTCGCCGCGAGCGATAGGCGAGTAGGCGACGAGTTCCACGTCAACGTCTTCCTGCCCGCAGAACTCCCCGAGGTCGTCCTGCTGGAGCAGGGGATGCATCTCGACCTGATTGGCGAAAATCGGCTCTTCGGCGACTTCGGCCGCCTCTTCGAGGAGGTCTACCGTGAAGTTGCTCACGCCGATTTCCCGTATCAATCCTTCCTCACGGAGTTCCGCGAAGGCTTCGAGGGTGTCGTCCGCTTCGTACTCGTCAGTCGGCCAGTGGACGTAGAGCAAATCGACGTAGTCGAGTCCTAACCGTTCGAGACTCTCTTCCGCGCTCGTGAGCACGTGGTCGTAGTCAAGGTTGTCCGGGCTGACCTTCGTCGCCACGAACAGTTCCTCGCGGGAAACGTCCGATTCAGCGATGGCGTCGCCCACCGCGGATTCGTTGTCGTATCCCTCGGCGGTGTCGATGTGCCGGTAGCCTGTTTCGATGGCGGTTTTCACGCTCTCGACGCACTGGTCGTACTCTTCTAACTCGTAGGTTCCGAAGCCGAGCATCGGCATGCCGTGAGTTTCGGGTACCGAGAAGGCGGTTACTTCCGGACTCGATTCTTTCGGTTCGGCTCGGTTCTCTCGCTCGGATTTTCCGTCTTCTTCGGCTTGGTCACCCTGCTCGCTCTCGGTTTCCATCGCCCGCTTTACCGCGTCGGGCGTCTCGATTTCGGAGGGCTTCATTCCCATCTCGTCCAGTGCTGGTGCACCCTTCGAACGCTTCCCGAACAGGTAACCGACGGCGAATCCCACGCCGATTGGAAGCACACGCCGGAGGAAACTCGTCGTTCGCCCCGTCTGCTCCGCGTGCGACTCTTCGGTGTCCGATTTTTCTTCGACCATGAAAACGCAGTCGCGGGAGGGCTACTTTTCGGTTGTGGCAGATAGAGTTGGAACTCAGTCCAAGACAAACTCGATTGGATAGTCGGTCAAATTCTCATAGCCGTCCTCCGTGACGACGACTAAATCCTCGATTCGGACGCCGCCGACCGCTGGGTCGTACAAGCCCGGTTCGATGGTGATGACGTGGCCCGGTTTCAGTTCGCCACCTGCGGGGCTGACTTTCGGGAGTTCGTGAACGTCCAAGCCGATGCCGTGGCCCGTGCTGTGGATGAATCCGGTTTCCGTGTTCGAGTCGCTCCGGAGCGTTTCGTACCCCGCGTTTTCGTACACGTCGCAGACCGCGTCGTGAACCTCTGTTCCTGTCGCGCCCGGTTCGACGGCTTCGAGCGCCGCATCGAACGCCTCGTGCGTGAGGTTGTAGCGCGCGCGCATCTCCGCGGATGGGTCGCCCTTGACGAACGTCCGGGTCATGTCGGCGTGGTACTTGCTCGCCTTGTCGCGCGGGAAGATGTCGATGATAATCGCTTCGTCGGCTTTGAGCGGCCCGCTTCCGCGGTCATGGGGATCTGCGGCGTCCACCCCGCAGGCGACGATGGTTTCGTCCAGCGCGGCCCCGTGGCGCAGGAGAGTGACTTCGATTTCCTCTTTCACGCGCTCGCTGGTCAGCACCTCGCCGTCGTGGTAGAGGATGCCGTCTTCGACCGTCGCGGCGGAAAGTAGGTCTTCTGCGGCCTGCATGGACGCCTCGTTAGCCTTCTGTGCGACGCGGACGTGTTCGATTTCCTCGTCCGTCTTCGTCGCGCGAATCTCGGTGATGACGTCGGTTTCCTCGGGTGAGACGGAAACGCCCACGTCGCGCAGGCCGTCCGCGACACCGACCGGGAAACGTTCTGGAACGGCGACCGATTCCACGCCGTGGTCGGCGAGGAACTCTGCAAGCACGCGCATTTCGGCTTCTTTCCACCCGTATTCGGAGACTTTCTCGTGGAAGTCGTACTCCGCGGTTCGCGTGACCGTTTCCGCGTCACTTTCTTTCTTTGCGCGTCCGTATTCGAGGCTCGAAACGAGCAGGTGGACGCCGTCCGCGTAGAGCGTCGTGAAGGAGTCCGGTGCGTCGAATCCGGAGAGATACAACTGGTCTGAGTCGGAGGATGCCGCGTCGATGAGAAAGCCGTCTACGCCTAGCGAATCGAGCGCGGAATCCAACGCCGAGAGGTCTTTTTCCATATGTCCCGCGACAGAGGCGAACAGTAAAACGATGTCGGAGACTGTGTTAGAAGGTCGGATTTGTTTTACGCGATTGAGGGTAGTACGTATTTTTCACTATATAAGTACGGCTCCAACGAGAGTGCAATCACGGAGAAACTGACAGCAAATATCTGCGGTTTATTTCGAACGCGAGTTTGCAAGTCACGACTCCACTCAAACCGCCTCCGCACCGCACCTCACACGCCTCCCCAACCGACTCCCTCACTCGCTAGCGCTCGTTTCGGTCATCCCTCGCGCGAACTCGGACAAACCTTCGGCGGCGAACGCCTCAGGTTTGCTGACGCACGCGCCACTGTGTTTGCGTCAGTTCGAAAATTCCATCCCACCGCGATGGCGCGCGCTGGCCCGCGCCGGAGGGCAGTTCGCCCGGAGGCACGGGCTGACAGCGTGCGAGGGATGACTGGAGGAGCGTTAGCGACGGAGGGAATCGGTCGGGGAGGAATGTGGCCGTCGCGGTGCGGTGGCGGTTTCAGTGGAGTCGTGATTACCTAGTGGCAAACCTGAACTGACCTCAATTACGCAAAATAAATCTAGACACGATACTGTTCGATTGGAGTCGGCAGCAGATAGCGTCTCAATCGAGGAAAAACATCCTCAAAATGGAATGTGAACCCCTCGTGGACTGCTTTTATACAAATCATAGTGTAGCTCGTCAACCCATGCACACACCTACCGTTGACGCTCAAAGGTTCAAAAACACCCAGAGAAAAATCGACAGAATGAGGTAACCCTCCCGAATAGAGTTCCGCAAGAATGTTCGACAAGGTTCTCGTCGCAAACCGTGGAGAAATCGCGGTTCGCGTCATGCGCGCCTGTGAAGAACTCGGAATCGACACCGTCGCGGTCTACAGCGACGCCGACCGAAACGCGGGTCACGTTCGCTACGCCGACGAAGCGTACAACATCGGCCCGGCGCGGGCGGCCGACTCGTACCTCGACCACGAGGCCGTCATCGACGCCGCCGAAAAGGCTGGCGCGGACGCCATCCACCCCGGCTACGGCTTCCTCGCGGAGAACGCCGAGTTCGCAGGGAAAGTGGAAGAGACAGAGGGCGTCACGTGGGTCGGCCCGACCAGCCACTCGATGGAACAACTGGGCGAGAAGACGAAAGCCCGAAAAGTGATGCAGGAGGCCGACGTGCCAATCGTTCCCGGGACGACCGACCCCGTTACGGAACCCGAAGACGTCCACGCCTTCGGCGAAGAGTACGGCTACCCAATCGCTATCAAGGCAGAAGGTGGCGGCGGCGGCCGGGGAATGAAAGTCGTCCGAACCGAAGACGAGGTCGAAGAGCAACTCGAATCCGCCCAGCGCGAGGGTGAGGCGTACTTCGACAACGATTCGGTCTACCTCGAACGCTATCTCGAACAGCCACGACACATCGAAGTGCAGATTATCGCCGACCAGCAGGGCAACGTGCGCCACCTCGGCGAACGTGACTGTTCGCTCCAGCGCCGCCACCAGAAAGTCATCGAGGAAGGCCCATCGCCCGCGCTCTCGGACGCGCTCCGAGAGGAAATCGGCGAGGCGGCCCGACAGGGTGTCAAGGCCTCCGACTACGTCAACGCCGGAACCGTGGAGTTCCTCGTGGAAGACGGCGAGTTTTTCTTCCTCGAAGTGAACACCCGGATTCAGGTCGAACACTGTGTGACCGAGGAATTGACGGGCATCGACATCGTAAAATGGCAACTCCGCGTTGCCGACGGGGACGAACTCGACTTCGCGCAGGAAGACGTGGAACTCGAAGGTCACGCGATGGAGTTCCGCATCAACGCGGAGAACGCGGCCCAAGACTTCGCACCGGCCCGGAGTGGGTCGCTCGACGTGTACGACCCGCCGGGCGGCGTCGGCGTCCGTCTGGACGATTCGCTCCGCCAGGGCGACGACCTCGTGACGGATTACGACTCGATGATTGCGAAACTCATCGTTCACGGTTCCGACCGTGAGGAGTGTCTCGCACGCGGTCGCCGCGCACTCGCGGAGTACGACATCGAGGGCGTCGTCACCATCATCCCGTTCCACCGTGTCATGCTCGAAGACGAGAAGTTCGTCGCTGGCGAGCACACGACGAAGTATCTGGACGAGGAACTGGACGACGAGAAGGTCGCAGACGCCCAAGCAAAGTGGGGGTCGGCGGAATCGTCCGGCGACGACGAGGAGGTCGTCGAACGCGAGTTTACGGTCGAAGTCAACGGCAAGCGATTCGAGGTCAATCTCGAACAGCGCGGCGAAATCGCGGCAGTTCCCGCGAACGGCAACTCCGGCGGCCAGAAACCGAAACCGGCGGGCGGAAGCAGTGGCGGCAGTGAAACCGTCGTGGACGCCGAGGGAGAAACGGTCAGCGCCGAGATGCAGGGGACGATTCTCGACGTGAAGGTCGCGGAAGGCGACGAAATCGAATCCGGCGACGTGGTCTGTGTCCTCGAAGCCATGAAGATGGAAAACGACGTGGTCGCCTCCCGCGGCGGCACCGTCACACAAATCGCGGTGAGCGAAGGCGACAGCGTCGATATGGGCGACGTGCTCGTCGTGGTGGACTGACCGGGAAAGTCTCTAACCGACGACGCGGTTTTTAGATGCGATGAGAACACAACGGATGCACTCACGAGAGACATCCGAGTCCGGGCAAACTTCGTTACTCAATCGACAAAAATGGCTTGAGACCCGTTCAGTACGAGTTGACGAGGTCGATGTAGTAACCCCAATCCCAGTTGGAACCCGGGTCGGTATGCGTACTCTCGGGCACTTGCGAGTGAGCGATGATACCACCGTTTGCCGGGTTCGCCGCGTCGTACGGAACGTTAGACGGGTGCTGTTTCGGGACGCCGTACTGGTCACAGAGCCAACTGGCTAGCTTGGCTGACGCCCGGTACTGGGCATCTTCGTACGTTCCGCTCACGTAGCCGCCGTGTTCGATGCCGACGGAGTACGTGTTGTAGTTCGACCCGCCAGCGTGCCACGCGATATTCTGGTCGCTGACACTCTGGTATTCGTAGCCGCTTTCGGAGACGGTGTAGTGTGCACTCACGTTAGCATCAGGGTTCTGGAACCAGTTGACCGCACTACTGGCGGAACCCTGGACGGTGTGAATGATGACCCAATCGATATAGCCTGCGCCGCGATTGGCGCCCGAGAAGTTGCTGGAGTCAGCAGGTTCCCAGTCAACAGACGGCTTCGCCGCCGCGGTACCGCTCATCGCCGCGGCCCCGCCGAGACCAGCCACGCCGACCGCGCCGAGGTGCTTCAATACGTCACGCCGTGTCGAATTACCACTGCTGTTTTCTTGCATCGCATAGCATTATTAATCAGTAGATACTTTAATTCAGTATCTAGTATACTTGGTATTGAGTAAACAATTAGAAACTAATTATTGCCCGTAATGAGAGATACTTGCCACCCTGCAGCGTCGCTGATTTCCGTGGATTTCGACGATGAAATCGCCAACAATCTCCAGAAGACGGCGCACGGACAATCGGACGATGCGAGGACTTTTTTCGGGCACGTCTCCTTTCATGCCCATGGAAAACGGCGGGAGCTACCGTGTACTGGTGACGAACGAAGCGGATGGATTTCGGTTGCTCAACCGAGAAACGCACGAGCAAATCGTTACTGCGAGCGAAGGCCACGACGCGCCAATTTCCGATCTCCATCCCGGCTACTGCATCGACGCCGACCTCGACTGGACATCAACCGAACCGTCGATTTGGTCGTTTTCGATTCAGCAACCGACACTCTACAGCTTCGTAGACCACATCGACCCGGTTTTCGAGGCGGCACAGCAGGCGTGGCAGAACGCACAGCTGACGGGCGATTCGATGAACAGTCAGGTGACCCGGAACACTGACAACGAGGTCAACGGCGTGCTGTACGTGTTCGCCGAGGACGGCAGAGACGGAATGTTCGAAAGTTTCCGCGACGGCTCTCGGCCGCTCGACCCACTAGTGGACAAAGTGAACGAGCAGGAAGGTGACGACCCCCGAGAGGTGTTCGTTCTCCGGCCTGAAAGCGGGGCGTTCGTCATCGTTATTATCGCGCTCGAAAAAGGTGGCCAATTTGCGGACACGCTCCGGGAAACCTACGACTGTCCACGACCGATAGAATCGCTCGCGTAATCCGAACCGCCCCAAACGAAATCATTCTTGTCGAAACTCGTCCTATCCACTCGCATGAACGACACGCGCCGGGGCGTTTTGGACGCCCTCGCCGACGGCCCGATGTCCGGCCCGGAACTCGCGGAAACCCTCTCCGTCTCCCGGAACGCAGTGTGGAAGCACGTCGAAGCACTGCGCGAGTCGGGGTTCGAAATCGAAAGTACTGGCGACGGCTACCGACTGGGCGAGATTCCGGAGTTCGGTTTGGCGGTCGAGTACGGATTGGACGCCCCGTTCGAAATCGAATACCACGACTCTATCGGCAGTACGAACGACCGAGCGCGCGAACTGGCCGCGGACGGTGCAAAAAACGTGGTCGTGCTGGCCGACGAGCAGGTCGGTGGCAGAGGCCGACTCGAACGGAAGTGGGTTGGCCCATCCGGCGGTGTGTGGTCGAGTCTCGTTCTCCGACCCGATATTCCGCCGTCCCACGCGCCGTTGCTGACGCTTGCCGCCGCAGTTGCCGTGACGCGCGCAGCGCGAGAGGCGGGCGTTCCGGCGGACATCAAGTGGCCGAACGACGTTCTCGTAGATGGCGAAAAGCTCTGTGGCATCCTCACCGAGATGGAAGGCGAGGCGAACCGCGTCTCGTGGGTCATCGTCGGCATCGGAACCAACGTCAACATTGCTGGAGAGGATTTACCTGCGGGCGCGACGAGCGTGCAGGAACAGGCAGGAGCCGTCAACCGCAGGGTCTTCGCCCAGCGATTGCTGGAGGAGTTCGACGAACTGCGAACCGACCCAGAGAAAATATTGCCAGCGTGGCGCGAGCATTCCGCAACGCTCGGCCAGCGAGTTCGCGTCGAAACGCGAAACGAAGACGTAGTCGGGGAAGCAATCGACATCGAATCCCCCGGCGTGCTGGTTGTGGACACCGACGACGGCGAAGTACGCGTTCACGCGGGCGACTGCGAACACCTACGGCCAGTGTAATTAGCTACTCCCTTTTGCCTTCTCGGTCGCCTCGGCTTTCGGCGTTACCTCGTCCTTTTCGACGCGCACGGTGAGCACGGGAACCGTCGAGGCACGGACGACGCGCTCTGCGACACTGCCGAGCAGGAGGCGGTCGATGCCGCCGCGTCCGTGGGTTCCCATGACGATGAGGTCAAAACCTTCCTGTTCCGCATATCGGACGATTTCCTTGTTCGGCGCTCCCTCCACGAGATGCGTCGTCAGCGACACGTCGTATCGGTTTGTGACTTCGCGCACGTCTTCAAGTGCCGACTCGCCTTCGTCCTGCAACATGTCGGTGACGCCTTCCCACGAGGTTTCCATCGGTAGGCTGGCGAACGTCGCGGAGTTGACGACGTAAATCGCGTGCAGTTCTGCCCCATGCGCCTCGGCCAGTTCGGCGGCGTGTGCGACTACCTGCTTCGTTTCCGCCGAACCGTCCGTCGGCACGAGAATGCGGTCGTACATAGGAACGTTACCGAATGGCACGGTGTGGGGTGCCTTAACTTGTTTGGTGGGTGGAACCTTCGAATCGAAACAGTACGACAAACCGCTCTACAACAGCACGTCTTTCACGTCGCTTGCGCCCGCCCGGCGAACGACCGACCGAATCACGTCCCGATTGCCGGTGAGATTGTCCGAATCGCCGTCGAGAACGAGCAGTTTTCCGTCGCGGCCCGGTTCTACGACACCGCAGTTCAGCCCCGCGATTCGCGCCCCGTTTTGGGTCGCCATGCGAAGCACCTCTCTGGCGGAGAGGTCGGTCAGTTTTGCGGTGAACTCCATTTCCCGAAACATCGACGGACTGTTCAACATCACGTTGTCCGTCCCGAGCGCGACCGTCGTCCTGTCCAGTAGTTTCCGAATCGGCGGCAGTCCGACGCCGGTCACCAGATTCGAGCGCGGACAGACCGCGATTGGAATCCCGTTGTCCTCGATTCTGTCGAGGTGAATCGGCTCCGGATGGACGACGTGGACGAGGAACTCCGGCGACAGGTCGAGCGCCGGGTTGATGTCGCTCGGGTCGGCCTCGCCCGCGTGGATGCCGAACAGTTTATCGGCCTTTCTCGTCGCGCGGCGCTCCTCGCCAAAGCTGTCGTCGTTCGCACCGCTCGCGCCGAATCCGTCCGCCGCCTCCATCGCCTCGATTGTCTCTCGGCCGAGGATAACCGGGTCGATGTCCAACCCCTCTGTGGCCTCCCGTAGCGCGAACACGCCCTCGACGCCGCCTTCCCGAAATTCGAGAAACGAAGCGGTTCCCGTCGATTGCATGAACTGCACCGACCGCCGCATCGCCTCGACTTTCTCGCTTCGAGCGGTTTGTCGGAGCAGTCGATGTTTGAGTCCATCGGGCGGTGCGACGAGTTCTTCGAGCGACAGTCCGCCGCCAGCCTCCTTCGCAATCGAATCGCCGATGTGCGTGTGTGCGTTGACGAATGCGGGGAGGATGATATCCGACGACGAAACGGATTCCTCCTCAATCGCTGTAATCGTGCCGTCTTCGATGACCACGCGACCCTCAGTCGGTTCGAAGTTCGGGCCACGAAGTATCGTGCCTTCGACTAACATATCCCTTGTTCGTCTGTCGTCAATCCAGCTTCTTAGCCCTATCTCTCCTTCGTCGGAAGCGAGCGAAGAGGGAAAATTAGTAGGGGTACGCTCGGGGTTCTTCCTGAACCGAAATCCATCTCGTCTCGGTGAGTTCGTCCATAATCCATTCGCCGTTGTACCGACCGATTCCGGAACCGTTGACGCCACCGAAGGGGATGTGCGGTTCGTCGTTCAGCGTTTGGTCGTTGATGTGAACCATTCCGGTGTTGATGTCGTTCGCAAGTTCCATCGCGTGGTCGATGTCGGTGGAGTGAATCGACCCCGAGAGACCGTATTCGGTCGCATTGGCGATTTCGATAGCCTCTTCGTCGGTTTCGTAGGGGATGACCGGTGCGATGGGACCGAAATGCTCGTTCACCGCGATTGGCATCTCGTTCGTCACGGCCGAGAGGACGGTTGGTTCGACGAACCAACCGTTATGGCTACCGCCGGTTTCGACGGTTGCACCCTGCGCGACCGATTTGTCAACGAGCGCGACAATCGAGTCGCGCTGTTTTTCGTTCATCACTGGGCCGACAATCACGCCGTCTTCCATCGGGTCGCCCACGGGTAGCGACTCCGCGCGCGCAACGAGTTTGGTGACGTACTCATCGTAGACCGTTTCGTGGACGACGTGGCGATTGATGGAGATACACTCCTGTCCCTGATGGGTGAACGACCCGAAGACGCCACCATCGACCGCTCGGTCGAGGTCGGCCTCTGGAGTCACGATGTGGACGTTGTTCCCCCCGAGTTCGAGCGCCGGAACCGACAACTGCCGAGCCGCCGCCGCGCCGACTTCGCGTCCGACCTCGGTGGAACCGGTGAAAGAGATGACCGACGGCGTGGGGTGAGAAGCGACGGCGGTTCCGATTTCAGACCCCTTTCCAGTGACGACGTTCAACACGCCGTCCGGCAGTCCTGCCTCGTCGAACAGTTTTGCCAGCGCAAGACCGCCCGTGATGGCGGTCGATGTCGAGGGCTTGAGAACCACCGAGTTCCCCAACGCGATTGCCGGGGCGACGACCCGCATGGAGAGGTATAGCGGGAAGTTCCACGGCGAGATGACGCCGACGACGCCCGTCGGTACCTGCTTGACGAGATTCTTCTTTCCGGAGATGACCGATTCGTGTTCGGTCGTTTCGTAATCGGACGCGAGGGATTCCGCGACCTCCATCGTTCCGCGGGTCAGGTCGGTTTCGAGTTCGGCCTTGAAACGCACGCCGCCACATTCGATGGCGAAGAGGCGAACGAGGTCGTCCGCATATTCGTCGAGCAGTCCTCGAGCGGTAGCGACGGCTTCGGCACGTTCGTCCGGCGTCCGCTCTGCCCACTCGCGCTGGGCGTCCACAGCACACTGGTAGGCATCGTCTACGTCGGCCGTCGTCGCGGCGGGAACGCTCCCCACAGCGTCACGAGTCGTGGGGTCGATTATCGGACAGGTGTCGCGGTCGCCCACAGCACGCCACGTGCCGTCGATGTACATCGTGTTCCAGTCGCCGCCCGGGGTGATACTAAGGTTCGAAATACGGCGCTGTTCCGTTTTCCGCGCTGATTCCGCAAATGTCATAGACCATCATGGAGAGTACAGTGACTTATAATTATTGTATAAATTAAATCTATTAAATTATACGTGCGCTGCAGGGATGTTCCAGAACGAACGGGAATTGGTTCACGTTAGTCTGGAGAGCACTCCAGATTTCAGTGTTTCGAGCAAAATCGCAGTAGAACCGCGGTTTTGCTCGTTCGCACATCATTCGAAATCGTCCAGCGTCGTTTTCACACCGGTTCGAACGTCGCTGACTAGCGTTCCGTCGGTGTCCAATCCGAGGACGCGCTCGGTTGCGAGTCCGACATCCTCGGTTTTCTCCGCTGGTGCGTACACGCCCAGTCGCCACTGGTCGCGCTGAACCTGCTGGAGTGCCCGGACGAGCGTGGACTGCTCCCCGAGGGCGCGCACGTCGCCGTTGACGAGAACGCGCGACGAGGATTCCGTCATTCGTGGCCGACTGAGCACGTCGAGAATAACGGATTCGGAATCGACACCCGCACTCTCTGCGATGTCGGTTTCGTATTCACGAACCGTTTCGTGGTCGGCATCGATGATTTCGTCCGGAACGTCCGGCATCTCCGCCCAGACGGCACGTTTGTACAGGTCGCGGTGGGAGAGTCGGCGAGCGGATTCGGCGGTTTCCGGCGTTGCGCGAAGCGCCACGAGCAAATCGTGGTCGTCCATCCGGCGCAACTGCTCAGCGTCGATGTCCGGTTCGGACAGCAGTCGTTCACTCGCCCGCTGGAGCATCGCCTTACTGATTCGCGTGACGTGGTGGTTGTACACCGTCGGATTCATCAGCGCACGAGCGACGAGCAGGCTTTCTGCGGTCTGGACGTTCCCCTCCGCGAGGACGAGTTCACCGTCGAGAAAGGTCAGTTCACGCGTGAGTCGTTCGTGGTCGATGGTTCCGTAGGGAACGCCCGTGTGGTGAGCATCCCGAACGAGGTAGTCCATCCTGTCCACGTCGAGTTCGCCGGAGACGACCTGTCCGAGTTCGCCTGCTCCCGCGATGAGTCCGGCGATGGTGTCCGGGTCTAAGTCGTGTTTGCGAAGCACGTCGCCGACTTCCGATTCGGAGATGAGGTCGTGAACGTCGTCGTGGTATTTGCCCGTACGTCGGTGAATGAGTTCTTCGATGGTGTGGCTGTACGGGGAATGGCCGATGTCGTGGAGGAGGGCCGCGGCGCGGACTCGTTCTGCCTGCGTTCCCTCGATACCGAGATTCGTGAGAGCTTCGCAGGCGAGATGGTAGACGCCGAGGCTGTGTTCGAATCGGGTGTGATTCGCCGAAGGGTAGACGAAACGAGCGGTGCCGAGTTGCGTGATATGCCGAAGTCGCTGGACGGCGGGCGTGTCCAACAGGTCACGTGCCACTCCCACTACGTCGATGTGGTCGTGGACGCTGTCCTTGATCGTCTTCATTGAATACAGGTTGGTTCGTCATCCTATAAAAATCGAAGGACGAAATTACGGCACGAGAGTCGAACGGAAAATTTCCACAAACGACGAAAACTTAACCGCACGAATCACAACTGTTCCACCATGGCAACGTTTCTTTCCGGGGGAACCGGAACCCCCAAACTTCTGGATGGCGCGCTTTCGATCTTCTCGCCCGCCGAAACGACCGTCGTCGGAAACACGGGTGACGACGTGGAGTTGGGCGGCCTGCTCGTCTGTCCCGACATCGACACTGTCCTGTTCCAACAGGACGACGAACTGAACCGCGAGACGTGGTGGGGAATCGCGGACGACACGACCGAAACGCACGACGAACTGCTTCGACTTGCGGAGTCCGCGGGATTGGACGATGGCCCGCGATACCTTCCCGACGACCAACAGACTGCCGGGCGGAAAATCGCCAGCTGGCGGCGATTTTCCGGCGTTGCAGAGTTCATGCTTCTCGGTGACCGCGACCGGGCAGTTCACGTCACGCGAACTGGTTTGCTGGACGAGGGGAACAGCCTCACCGAAACCACCCGAGTTCTGGCCGACGCCTTCGATTCGCCGCTCGACATCGTTCCGATGAGTGACGACCCGGTGGCGAGCATCATCCACACACCAGAAGGCGAACTGCATTTTCAGGAGTTCTGGGTCGCACGCGGCGGCGACCCCGAGGTAACCGACGTGGAGTTCCGCGGCGCGGATGACGCGGAGGCGTCATCCGCCGCGCTTTCCGCGCTAACCGAGGAACCGGTCGTCATCGGCCCGTCGAATCCGGTGACGAGCATCGGCCCGATGCTGGCAATCGACGAGGTTCGGGAGGCGCTCGAAACGGCGACAGTAGTCGCCGTCTCGCCGTTCGTGGAAGACCGCGTTTTCTCCGGGCCAGCAGGGAAACTGATGGACGCAGTCGGCTACGAACCGAGCACCGCTGGCGTGGCCGAAGCGTACCCCTTCGTAGACGCATTCGTGTTGGACGAAGAAGACAGCACAACTCTCGACCGACCGGTGGTCAGAACGGACACGAAGATGGACGACGCGGCGGACGCAGAGCGCGTCGCCCGCGCGGTGAAAGAAGCAATAGAGGAAGCAAAAGCGATGGAGATCGCCTGATGTTTTCGCCTCGTGTGGCCTTGGCCAGCCTTTCGGGAGAATCCGACGCCGAGTGGGCGATGGCTGGCGCGGAGTACGCTGGCGCGGCGTTTCTGGGCGGTATCGCGCTGGACGAGCAGACGCGAACTGCGGCGCGAAAGCTGGTTTCTCGTGACCGAACCGAGTTCCTGTCTGACGACCCAATCGAGTTCGTTGACCACCAACTCGAAGAACTGTCCGGCACGCCGATTCGACCGGGGTTCAACGTCCGCTCCGCGACGCTTCCGCCGATTCGGGCAGTTGCGGAGGTCTGTCGAGAACACGATGCGATAGTTGAAATCAACGCCCACTGTCGCCAAGAAGAGATGTGTGAAACCGGCGCGGGACAGTCGCTCCTCCGAAATCCAGATCGACTGTGCGAGCAGGTTCGAGTGGCGAACGAAACGGGTGCAACCGTCAGCGTCAAACTGCGAACCGAGGTTTCCGGCGTCGATTTGCCGAACCTCGCCCGCCGGGTCACTGATATGGGTGCAGCAATCATCCACGTAGATGCGATGGATTCGGAGCACGTAATCGCGGACATTGCCGAAACGACGGATTGCTTTCTCATAGCGAACAACGGCGTTCGTGACGAGGCGACAGTGTTCGAATATCTCGAACACGGCGCCGATGCGGTGAGCATCGGCCGCCCGAGCGACCGCCCGGAAGTCCTCTCTCGCGTGCGCCGCGCGACCGACGAGTGGTTCGCGGAGGTCGTCGCATGACGCCAGCGGAGCACGCGCAACTCGCGCTTCTGCTGGAAGTGGCGGGAACGCCGAAACCCGGCAACGTAGACCGCGACAGGGATTTCCCCGATTTGCGATTCGAGCATTTCCTCGCCGGGTCAATCGGTTCCGGTGCGGGGTTGCGCGCCGCCGAAACCGGCACATCGGTCGGCGAAGCGTTCGAAGAAGCGGTTGCGGACATGAGCCAGCAGAGCGGCGGCAACACGCAGTTTGGGGCACTCTGTCTGTTGGTTCCGCTAGTGAAAGCGACGGCCGCAGACACCTGCTCACCCGAATCTGTGTCGAAAGTCGCCGAGGGAACCAGCGCCGAGGATGCGGTGGGGTTCTATCGCGCGTTCGACCACGTCAACGTGTTCGTGGATGACCCGCCGGAGGGTGCCGACGAGTTCGACGTGCGGCGGGGAAGCGACGCGATTCCGACCGTTCGAGAGGCAGGACTCACGCTATACGACGTGATGGAACTCGGCGCGGACGAGGACGGTATCGCTCACGAATGGACGAATGGGTTCGAACGAACGTTCGAAGCGGGCGAACGAATCGCAGAACTGGACGGGTCGCTTTCGGGCCGCGGCGCGCGGGTGTACCTGGAACTGCTCGCGCACGAACCGGACACGTTCGTGGCGAAAAAGTACGGAAAGAAAACGGCAGAAAGTGTCCGCGTAAGAGCGCAGGAAGCACTGCAAGAGGTTAGAAAGGGTGACCCGGAACTGCTACATGCGTTCTCGGATTCGCTGGTCGAGGATGGAATCAACCCCGGAACGACCGCCGACATCGTGGCAGGAGGTCTCTTCGTCGCGTTGGAACGAGGAATACGACCGTGAGCAGTCGAACGGAATCGGACTGGCCGGTCGAACTGCGGGGCGTGACCGAATCCATCGTCACGACGCTCGGGCCGAACGACCTGTGGAACGTGGCCGCATTGGGGCTTCACGCCGAGAACCCCGTCACTGCGAAGACGTGGGGGAACACCCGAACTCGGCGGAACTTCCACCGGCAGGGCGGCGGCGTAATTCAGTTTACGCGCGACCCGGTGGATTTCGTCGATGCGACGCTCTCGATTCGAGAGGAAGAGGGTGCCATCTTGGATTCCGCGGACGCGTGGGTCGAAGTCGAAGTCGAGCAGGTCGATTCGGGGAAATCGAACGGCACGAACTGGGAACGGTGGGAACTCGTCCCCATCGAATCCAAAAACCTGACCGAGCGCGTCCCGACCGTCAACCGCGGCTTTTCGGCAATCGTGGAGGCAACCGTGGCCGTTTCGCGCCTCGAGGTCGATGCCTACGACACCCCGGAACTTCGGGCACGGTTGGACTATTTCGAGGAAGTCGCTCGGAAATGCGGCGGCGAGCGCGAGCAGGAGGCGTTCGATAAGGTTCGGGAACTTGCAGAGTGGTGAATACGCCGGGGTTTTATCTTGAAATCACATCTCGGCAGAAGAAGTACCGGATGCTGTCGGGGGAACCACTATATTACCAAACTGTTCAGTAATAGACTAGATGAGCGATTTCGTCGTCTCGGTTTTCATTGTGGTCTTTTTCGTGCAGTTCTTGCTGTGGGTCGTCATGGAAATCGACATTCGAGGGACAGAAAATCCCAATCTGAAATGGTTCGCCAGAATCGCCCTCTCTCCGGGTGTCGGGCTACTCGTCTCTGTGTGGTACTTTTTCAACCGGAGCGACCTCCGCGGAGGTTCCGACGGCGCTCGGGACGCGGACGACGACTGACTTTTCTCCGACCGGCAAACGATTCAAAAGACGTATCAAGCGCGCTCGCACTACCCGCCGAGTATGCAACCTCGGTTCGTGGGACGACTGTCGCTCGCCGACGCGGTGACCGTTTCGAACGGCGCGCTCGGTTTTCTGGCGATTTCGGTTGCAACCACGAACCCGGAGCTGGCCGCGCGCCTCGTTCTGCTGGCGGCAGTAGCGGACGGATTGGACGGCGTCCTCGCGCGACACGTCGGCAGTTCGTCGGCAGGGCCGTATCTCGATTCACTGGCCGACGTGGCGTCGTTTGCGGTTGCCCCTGCGATGCTGGTGGTCAGCATGGTGCGCCAAACGTGGCTCTCCAGCTCGCTTCGCATCAGTATCGCGCTCCTCGGCGGGGCGCTGTTCGTCGGTATGGCAATCGTCAGACTCGGCCTGTACACCGCCTACGACACCGATGACGACGTGACGGAAGGCGTTCCGACCACGCTTGCGTCGGTCATCCTCGCGGCAGGGGTGCTTGCGGGCTTCACCGAACCACTGGTGCTCGTCGCGCTCACGTTCGTCCTCGCGGGACTGATGGTTTCCACGATAACCTATCCCGACCTGTTGGCCCGCGACGCCCTCATCATGGGCGTCGTTCATTCGCTGGCGGTGCTCGTTCCCAACGTTCAGGGGCGAGCGTTCCCCTACGCGCTGTTGACGCTGGCGCTCGCGTATCTCGTCCTCTCGCCGCATTTTTACTGGCGGACGACGGAGCCCGCGCCGACCGGGACGACAGAAGGGAAACGCTCTTGATGGCTACGGCCCGATTTTTCCGCATATGAGAGCAACGGCTCAGCCGGGGGTGGACGCATGAGCGACGAAGACGCCGAGGAGACGCAGGAAGAAGCCGAATCCGAGGAATCCGAGGTCGAAACCGTCGATGCGGAAACCATCGAGGAACAACTCGACCAAGCGGAATCGGAACTCGAAAGCGCCGAGACGGAAGCCGACCTCGACGTAGTCGAAGCACAACTCGACAAAATCGAGGGACTCCTCGAAAGCGCGGACATTCCGGAACCGGACGACGAAGACGAGGACGACCCGCGTGAGGAACTGGAAGGACGCCTCTCCGACCTCCGCGACGAACTCGAAGACCAGCGCGGTCCATACGCCGAGGACGTTATCAGCGACGTAGAGGACGCCGCCTCGACCATCCAAGACACTCGCTGGACGGACACGGGAAGCGCCGAACTTGTCGATGTCGTCGAAACCTTCGCGGAACGCGTACAGGACATCCTCGATACGGATTTCACCGTGACGCTATCGCGCAACGCGGACGACCTCGCGGAAGTCCTCGAAAACGCCGCTGTCGCGGTCGGTGACGCCGACCTAGACCCCGACGAGGATGCGGACACCATCGAGGCGCTCGTTGAAGCTACAGTGGAGCTACAAGACGGAATCGAGGGCGCAGAGGAGTGGAGCGACCTGGAAACGCGCGAACAACTCGAAGCCGAAGGGTTCTACGACGTGCTCGACCACCGCAAAGATTACCCGCCGGAGTGGCACGCTCTGAAAGTTTGGGAGAAAAAAGACCGCGCGGACATGGTTCTGCTCGCGCTCGATTCGCTGCAATCGAACTTCATGGAGCGCCACTGCCTCGAATCGCTCGAACGGATGGGCAACGCGGAAGCCATCGAACCGATGCTTGAGCGCGCGAACCGCCGCGACAAGGACGCCATCAGTATCCTCGGCAAAATCGGGAGCGACGAAGCCGTAGACGGCATCATCGATTACGTCGATGCCGACCCCGGAATGGCGAAAACCGTCATCAAGGCGCTCGGCGAAATCGGTAGCGACGAGACGACCCAAGACGTCGCAAACCAACTCGTCGCCGACGACGAGGACGTTCGTAGCTACGCCGCGCGCGCCCTCGGCCGCATCGGTGACACCCGCGCTATCGACCCGCTCACGGACACCCTCGAAAACGACGAGTCGGATTCTGTTCGTGCGAGCGCCGCATGGGCACTGAACCAAATCGGCACGAAGCGCGCACTCGATGCAGTGCGTGATTACTCCGACGACCGCTCGTTCCTCGTCCAGAGCGAGGCCGAGAAGGCCTTATAGTCGGTCGTAAGGACTCCTTACTGTTCTATAATCGACTCATAACAAAGGGTGCCACCAGCCTGTTTTAGTTCTGAGGCATGGCGACCGAACCCGCCCGAATCGGCGTGTGTCCGAACTGCGACGGGAGCATTACGCGAGGCTATCTTCTCATCGAGTACGAAACCGAAACCGGGCCGGAGCGGTTCGCCGAATGTCCCGACTGTCGGGAAATCGTCCATCCGGGGCAATAGACCGGAAAATCACTCGATGAACGGAATCAGTGCGCGAGTAGCGTGGCTAAGAACTGAAGCGTAAATCCGATAGCCATCACGAACGCGCCGATGCGACCGATTGACGTGTATTCTCTCACTTCCATCGGTGAAATGTCGATGGTGTAATCGTTGTACTCGGAGTCGTACTCGATGTAGTCCGGCAGTTGGAAGAACTCGAAAAAGATGAGAACTGCACCGAGGGCACCCAACGCGTGTCCCGTCAGTTCGAGTGCAAACGGAATTTCGACCATACCGACAACGGGTACGTCGGTGACAAAAATTTTCCGCTCCGAGCGTTTATAACCGAAGACGGAACCACTCCGGTTTGTGTCCCGCAGGGTCGTCCTCCTCGTCTGTTTCGTCGTCGCATCGACGCTCGGTACCCCGTTCGGTGCACCGTTCGGTGCACCGTTCGTTGCGCCATCGGAAGCGACGGCAACAGTACCGAATCAATCGCCGGAAATCGTTGCTGTCTACCCGAATCCGGTGGCGAACGAGGACGCGGGGGAGTTCGTGGTCGTCTCGTTTCCGCGACCGACGAATCTCTCGACGTGGTCGCTGTCGGACGGCGGGGAAACCGCCACACTTCCGAACGTGACGATTTCCGGGATGGTTGCGTTTTCGACCGCCCCGAACCGCACCGCGAATCTTACCGAGTTTCGGACGCTCCCACTCCGAAACATCTCGCTGGCGAACGCGGGTGAAACCGTCACACTTCGGAAACGGATGAGCGACGATTCGGCCGACGAATCGTCGCCCGGCAACGATTCCGTCGTCGATTCGGCCACCTACACCGACGCTCCGGAAAGCGAACTTTGGCGACCGAACAGCAGTTCGTGGGTTCCGCTGGGAGCGACGGACAGGCCGATTGTACGCACCAACGCATCTACGGCCCGCGTGTTCGTTCTTCCCGACAGTCCTGCTGTGCCCATCGAAACCTTACAATCGGCGGACGACCGCATTCTGCTGGCGGGCTATTCGTTCGTCTCCGAAGACATCGGCGACGAACTCGTTTCCGCCGTAAATCGCGGTGTCACAGTCCGACTGGTCGTGGACGACGCACCCGTCGGGGGAATCACTCACCAGCAAGCAGTTGCGCTCGACAGACTCACCGAGCAGGGAATCGACATCGAAGTCATCGGCGGTGCACACGCGCGCTACGCTTTCCATCACCCGAAATACGCGGTCGTTGACGACCGGGGAATCGTTCTCACCGAGAACTGGAAACCGTCGGGGGTCGGCGGTCACGCAAGCCGTGGCTGGGGTGCTGTCGTCCGCGGCGAACCCGCACGGGAGTTAGCCGAGATTTACCACGCCGACACCTCGTGGCACGACACGGTTTCGTGGTCGCAGTTCAGGAAGGGCAAATCGTTCACGTCCGACTCGCCAGCGAACGAAAGCTATCCGACACAGTTCGAACCGAAAACGGTTCCAGTCGAATCCGTAACCGTGCTGGCCGCACCTGACAACGCGGAAGAAGGCGTCATATCGCTTCTCCAGTCCGCAAATCGGTCGATTGCCGTCCAGCAGATGGCAATCAGCGAGCCGAAACAACCGTTCGTGCAGGCCACGCTGGCCGCCGCCCGCCGCGGCGTCGAGGTTCGCGTCCTCCTGAGCAGCACGTGGTACGTCGAAGACGACAACGGAAAAATAGTGGATTGGTTGAACGAGCGCGCAGAAAAAGAGAGCCTCCCGCTCGAAGCAAAACTTGCAGAGCCGAGAGGATACGAAAAAATCCACGCAAAAGGCGTCATCGTGGACGAGCGCCACGTCGTCGTCGGCAGTCTCAACTGGAACAACCACTCGGCACGGGAAAACCGCGAAGTCGCGCTCGTGCTCCACGGCAAACAGGCGGGAGCGTACTACACGAACGTTTTCGATGCGGATTGGGGAGAAACAGACGACCGATTCCCCGTCGGTCTCGGTGTAGTCACTGTGCTTGGACTCGGTGGTGCAGTGTGGCTCGCAAAAAAGGAGGTGACGTTCGCGTAGTTGCGTAGTTGCTTAGTCTTCCTGCTGATGCCCGACAGTCGTACTCTGGAGCGCTTCGTCCAGTTCCGCGTCGGCCATCTTCTCCACGAGGGCGTCGAGAACCTGCTCGCGCATCCCTTTAACGAACTTGATGCTCCCGACGACGAGGTGGCCGCCGCCGCTAACGCCGCCGCCCACGATTTCCTCGTTCAGTTCGGAAACCATTTCCGGGATGTCGAGGCGGACACCGTCACTGCGAAGGACGGCGAAGTCCGGCCCGAAGCCGATGGTGATGACGGGTTCGCCCGTCTCCTGTACCTTCCGGTCGTGGATTTCGCCGGTCGTCTTCCCCGGTGGTGGGTAGGTGAATCGGTAGGCATGGTTTTCGACGTCCACGCGATAGAGGTGGGCCTCGCTCGCCAGTCGCTCGTGTTGGACGTGCGGCATCGCGGCGTCGAGTTGCTGTTCGGTGTCCGAGCGCGCGCGTTCTGCGAGGAACGAGACGAGTTCCTTGTGTCGTTCTTCGTCGTCACAACCGACGTTGAGCACGTCGTTGATGAGGTTCCGTCCGGGGTCGTATTTCAGCCAGAACGCCTCGTAGTCGAGTGCTTCGCCCATATCCGTCAGGAACTCCTCGCTGTAGCCTTCCGATTCAGCGAGTTCGACGTAGTCGGTCATCGCGTTGGCTTTCGAGCGGTCGGAAATTCCCGCGACTGCGGGGACGTGTCGAAGTTCCTCGGTGATGTCCGGGCAAATCATCCGCGCGAGTTCGACACACATCATACCCGTCGTGATGCGGTAATCCTCGTCGTAGAGGTACGGGTTGACGTGGCCGTCGGTGTAGGGTTCAACTGCCTCCGGGTCTGGGTGATGGTGGTCAACCACGAGAATCGGGATGTCGTAGTGAGCCAGATTCTCGTAGGCGGGCACGTCTTCCTCCGTGCTCCCGTTGTCCAGCATGAGCAAGAGCGGGAGTTTTTGGCCGTGTCGCGCTTGGTCTTCGAGTGCGAAGTTCAGGTCGCGCGTCACGTCCTCCATCTCGTAGAAGGGTGCCTTGCTCGGCAGGCGCTTGAACAGATGTCGTTTCGCGTCGGGGTCTTGGTGTGTCTGTTCGATGAATCGCTGGAGTGCGAGTTCGACCGGAAGGCTAGCACACATTCCGTCACCATCAGCGTGGTGGCGGACGCGAATCGGGCGGCTTTCCAGCACCGTCCGGCGGAGTTGCTTTGCGATGTCGCGCAGGTCGGGGAACAACTGTTCGAGCGCGGGCCAGTCCACGAGCGGTTCGGTTTCGTGCGGTTCCGCGCGCTCGTCGAGCGCAGTTTTGAGTCGGTCACGGACGACATCTTCTTCATCGCCGTCCAGTGCGTCGAGCGAGGTCGCTTCGACTTGGAGCGCGCCGTCGCGCTCTTCGACAACGCCAACGAGGTGAACCACGTCGCCGATGTCGATTTCGGGGTGCGCGCGAACGCCAGCTTCTTCGAACGCGGCGCAGGGAACGACGCCCGTGTCGTCGCTGACGTGGAAAATCGTCGGGCCGCCGGTCTGTTTGATTTGGACGACTTCGCCTTCGAGGTGGACGGTTTCGCCGACTTGGTCGCCGAGGGTGCCCGTTTCGGCGACCTTGTACTCGTGGGCGACTGCGACGGTTTCGTAGTCGTCGGGGTCGGCGGGGACGAAGCTCAGGTCGCCGTTCTCCCTGACTTCGAGGAGTTTGACGATGAGGTCGTCGCCAACGTCATACGACTGCGAAAGGTTCGATTCGTGAACGAGGCCAGAGACAGAGTCGGAAAGGTCAACGAATACACCGTAGTCAACGACGCCGTTGACGGCTGCGTGGTACTGTTCTCCCTCGGAAATGTCCGAGAGGGTACAGTCCGCCGCGAGGTCGTACACGACGGAATCGTCGGCCCTCTCATCGGGACCGGAATCAGCGGATGTCATCTTGTCCGTTCTTTCGGTGGCGCTATTTTTAACGCTTTGCAACTTGGTGCCGCGTGTGCGTAGGACAGACATGTGTAATCGGTAACAACATGTGCCAAACGGTAGCAACGGCCGCTCAAAACCGATAGCAATCGCGGGGCGTTCGCAACGTTTAGAACGCGGGGTACCGGAGTGTTTGCTATGCCGCTGTTCCGGTCGAACGAAATCCTGGGAATCGCGGAAGAGGCATTGGTGTTCGCACTCGAAGCGTCCCGTGACTCCCATCCAAACGAGTACATGGGATTCCTCCGCGGCGAGCCCGCCAACAAACTCGGACTCGACCGCAAGGGAATCGTCATCACGGACATCCTCGTCATGCCCGGTACCGAATCGAACAGCGTGAGCGCGACGGTGAAGACGAGCACCGTCCCCAACGACCGCAATGCGGTCGGGTCGGTGCACTCCCATCCCAACGGCGTGCTCCGACCGAGCGACGCGGATTTGGCGACGTTCGGGCAGGGCGACGTTCACATCATTATCGGCGCGCCCTACGACCGGGATAGCTGGAAGGCGTTCGACCGGGAGGGCAAACCGCGAGTTCTCGACGTGTTGGACGTGGAACTTCCGGACGCGGAATCGTTTTTCGACTTTACGCAGGCAGACATCGATGAGGAGTTGAGAGAACAGTGACGCACGTCCTCGCGCAGGGAACTTTCGACATTCTGCATCCGGGGCACGTTCACTATCTCCGCGATGCTGCGGAAATGGGCGACCGACTCTCGGTCATCATCGCGCGGCGGGAGAACGTCACGCACAAGGAACCGCCGATTCTGCCGAATCGCCAGCGTCGGGATATGATTCAGGCGCTTGAGATGGTTGACCACGCGCGAGTCGGCCACCCTGAGGACATTTTCGCGCCCATCGAGGAACTCGACCCGGACATCATCGCGCTCGGCTACGACCAGCATCACGACGACGCGGCAATCGAGGCGGAACTCGACAGGCGCGGAATCGACTGCGTGGTTCGGCGCGCCTCGCCGCTCGACCCCGAAGCGTCCGAGGAACTGCTTTCGACGGGGCGAATCATCGACCGGATTTGCGAGGAGCGTTGCGACTAGCGATTTTCGATAGCAGGCCAATCGACCGCCGTTTCAGATAGAAACCCGTCCAACCAACAGGATGCGCCCGGATTCATGCCGAGTGCCCTACGCACGAGGCGCAAATCCCTGCGGGGAGGAATGGGGCCACGCAGGCGGGTGCGCCCGCTTCGGCGCACCTGCCTGCGTTCGATGCTGTCGTTTGGAGTCGGCAACAGCAGTCACGACAACGCCATCACTTTTGTAACCAAAATCTACAACCTATTTGCTCTCGCTACACACTCCAAACCGCCGCTAGCACACGACAAATTGAAGGTTTAGAACAATCTAATTTCGAGCAGTGATGTTGAGCGACGTGATGGAGGATTATCTGAAAGCCATCTACACGCTCCAGAAGGAAAGCGAGGAGCCGGTGGCGACCTCCGCAATCGCGGACTACCTCGGCGTGACGCCGCCGACGGTCACCAGCATGGTGGAGAAATTGGCCGACCGCGGCCTCCTCCACCGGGAAAAGTACAAAGGGGTGGAACTCACGGAGGAGGGCGAAACCGTCGCGCTCGAAGTGCTTCGCCACCATCGACTGCTGGAGTCGTATCTAACCGAGCATCTGGATTACTCCTGGAGCGAGGTGCACGAGGAGGCAGACCGCCTCGAACACCACATCAGCGAGGAGTTCGAACGCCGGGTTGCAGACGCCCTCGGCAATCCGACGGTTGACCCGCACGGCGACCCGATTCCGGACGCCGATCTCTCACCAATCGCGGAAGACGACACGACGCGACTCAGCGACCACGACTCCGGTGAAACGGTCGTCGTGGCGCGAGTCAGCGACCGCGACGAGGAAGAACTGCGCTATCTCTCGAATGCGGGAATCACGCCCGGAACCGAACTCGAAATCGTGGACGTGGCCCCGTTCGGCATGGTGACCGTGGCGGTCGAGGATAACGAACAGAGCCTTCCGGAGACCGTTGCGCGGTCGATTCGCGTCCGGGCAGTCGTCGAAGCGTAGTTGATTTCACCCCGATTGGTCGGCCCGTTTCCGCAAACAACGAGATTTTATTCTGCCGCCGACAAGTCCGTATCCGATGCTTGAGATGCTCGTTTCGGCGCTCGCTGGCGTGGTGCTCGGTCTCTCGCTCGCAGCCCCGCCGGGGCCCATGAACGCGGTTATCGCCGAGGAGAGCGTTCTCCGTGGCTGGCGGTCTGGGTTTTCGGCGGGACTAGGTGCGATGACCGCCGACGCCTGCTTTTTCGTTCTCGCGCTCGCCGGAGTCGTGGCTGTCGTCCAAGATGCGCCGCTCGTCCGCGGCATCATGATTGGAGTCGGTGGACTCCTGATGCTGTATTTCGCCTACGGAACCGCGGAGGATGCGACCGCGACGTTCACGGCGGAGGACGTGGACGAAGACGCCAAGGGCTTCAGAAAAGCGTTCGCGCTGGCGATTACGAACCCGTACCAAATTATCTGGTGGCTGACGGCGGGCGTCGGCCTCCTCGACCCCGGCGAGTTCGACGTCCTTTCGGATTTGCCCGGAAATCTGGTCGTGACAACTGGCGGGCCGATTATCGTACTCGGCTTCTTCGCCGGAATCGCGCTCTGGATAAGCGGTTTTCCGGCGGCGCTCGTCGCCGCGCGAAATCGCGTCGATTCCTTCGCACCAGTGGTCGCGTATCTGAGTGCGGGAGTGCTTGCGATAGCAGGCGTCTCGTTCGTGTACGATAGCGTGACGACGCTGATGTAAGCGACTGTAGAGTAGAACCGAGTTGCAGGCCGCTGTTCAGACGGGATTTTGCGTTCGGTCTTTCGTTTCCGTTTTACCTTACGGCCCGCGTCCGCGCGGCGAACTCGTCGGTTCGGCATCCATCTCCGGCACTTCCTCCTCCAACCACTCGCGGAACCATTTCACGCGCTTGAGCCGTCGGTGTGCGATGTCGTTCGCGGTATCGCTCTGGACGCGGGAGGCCGCATCCTTCCCGCGTTCGAGCACCCTATCGACCATCTCGGCTGCGGCCATATGCGTCCGGGCTTCGTATCCCATTCGAAGGAGCATTAGGGCAGTGCCGTTCGCGCCGACTTTGTCGAGCATGTCCGCCTCGATGAGACACTGGGCCTCCTTCGAGAGGCGCGAGAGGTCGCCCTGAAACGAGTGGTCTTCGACCGCCTTGCACACTTCGTCAACGAACGATTCGGGAAACTCGCCGCGGGATTCGAGGTACTCGCGCGCGACTCGCGCGCCTTCCTCGGCGTGGACTTCTTGGTCGGCGTCTAGTTTGGCGATGTCGTGAAACAGCGCGGCGACGCGCGCGACATCGACATCGGCGCCTTCCCGCTCCGCAATGGTTTCTGATAGCCTGACCACGTTGAGGATGTGGTTGAATCGGTAGTCCGCAGAGTGCCACGGATACCAGCGCATCCGTCCGCCGCCCTCCTCGTTTTTCACGCTTGCCGAGAGATATTCGTAAACGAACGCCTTCATCTCCTCAAATTCCTGCTCAGAGACGGGCGACCCCTTAATTTCGACACCCATAGAAACCCCTCCGTTGTTCACAGTACGTACTCATTACTGATACAAACGCACGATTCGCTCTTTAGCGTTACGACGAGAACATTAAGTGGCGGCTGTTCGTCTCTTCGCGTATGACAGAGGCGCTGTATCTCGACGCGACGGGGGATGAGGAGTTCGAAGCCACAGTAGAACGGGTCGCGGGCGACCGAGTCGTCCTCGACCGAACGCTGTTCTACCCGGATGGCGGCGGTCAGCCTTGCGACACCGGCGTTCTCGAAGCGAACGACGAGACGTGGACGGTTACGGACGTTCGGAAAAAGGACACCATCTACCACACCGTCGATGGAACGCCGCCGGAAGAAGGGACGACTGTCACAGGGCAAATCGACTGGGAACGGCGGTACGCTCATATGCAGTACCATACAGCACAGCATCTTCTCTCGGCGGTGTTGTTGGACGAGTACGATGCACAGACGACCGGGAATCAACTGTACGCAGACCGCGCGCGAATCGACTGTGCCTACGACCGGTTTTCCGACGAGAAGTTCGAACACATCGAATCAGCGATGAACGACCGAATCGAGGAGGGACTGGACGTCAGTTGGTACGAGATGGAACGCGACGAAGCCGAAGCGACCCTCGACCCGGAGCGAACCCGGATTCACTTGCTCCCCGAAAGCATCCGAGAAATCCGAATCGTGGAAATCGAGGCGTACGACCGAACCGCCTGTGCGGGGACGCACGTGAAGAACACGGACGAAATCGGCGAGTTTCGAATTACAGGCCGCGAAACGAAGGGAAGCGACGAAGAGCGCCTGAAGTTCGTTCTCGAATAGTTCGAGTTCGCGCCCGAGTTTGACCGTGTTTTGCTCTCCGCTGGTTTCTTGGCTCGTTCCGCTGATTTCTCATTTACTTTAATCCGTTTGCCAACGGGAGTGCTCCTAATCGGTCGAGCGTCATCTCGGCGACGGCGTCGCTTCGTGCTGAATCCCGCTTTGCGTGACTGTACGCCTCTCTCGTCTCCTCCGGGTTGGCAGTCGGAACGAGACGAACCGTGGTTCCTGTACGGTCAATCTCGAACAGGAGGTACGCCTGTGGGAACGAGCAAAGAGAGGGAGCGACAATTTCGCGCACGCCGTTCGTCTCTGCGCTGTTCAACCCGAGAATATCGACGCCACCGATACGTTCGTAAAATGGAAGTTCACCGGGTGTAAAGTCGGCCTCGAACGACGACAGCGCGGGCGTTTCGTGCGCGTCAAACGACTTTGGGACGGTGGTTACCGGGAACTGCGATGAAAGGGACGTTGAGCGAAGAAAGAAGCGAATCGAACGCTTCGAAATCGGGCACCGAGCCCTCTTCGGTTAGGTCGCCTGCGAACACGACGGCATCTACGTTTCGGGTGTTCGCGTCCGCGAGGGTGGTTCGGAGACGTGCCTGAGTACGGTGGAACACCTTCCATGTCCCCTGATTTTCGGAGGAGATGTGGGTGTCGGAGACAAATGCGATAGTCGTCGGAACGGCACTTCGGGGACGAGCAAAGTGGGCAAAAACGGGGCCGGCATCCGCATGCGTGTCGGACAGCTCGGCGGAAATGTTTCGTCTGCGAACACCACTCGTGGATTCCGTTCCCGCTCCGTGTTCGGTCATGGTGTGTTCGAGTAGAGTGTTGACCGATTTATAAATATGCCGCACGAAATAATTACTATATGCATGTTCTATATAGAATTCTGCGCTGTCATCAGATTTCATTCAGGTCACGTTTGACATACATGTCTCACACGCGTCTGACTGACTTTGATTACGTCGCCCGTCGAAACTATGGACGGGAATGAGCACGAGAAGTCTCAATAGAATCGAAACATCGACGAGCGACTCGTCGTTTTACTATCTGAACAAGATGTTACAGCTCGCAGGCGTATTTTTGTTTATAAACGGAATCTACGTTGCGTTTTTTTCGGACAGTCTTGTTACCACGTTCGGTTACTATTTCGTGGTAATCGCCGCTGTCTGTCTGTTGCTCTCGCGCGTAATCTCGCCCGAAAGCCCTCTCATCTCCCACGAGCTACAGTCGGCGATTCGAAGCCAACTGAGCCGAACGGATGGACAGAACCGTCGCTTCCCCCGACGGCGAACGAGTCGCCGAAGTGGTTTCGACGTTCGTCGCTATCTTCGTGGAATCGTGAAGAAAGCCCAACAGCTCAATCCCGGCAGGTTCGTTTCACGACGTAACGGGCGCGACCGACTCTAAGATTGCAGTCGTTTTTCGAAGACGCACATTCACACACGCTACTGACGACTTACAAAGACACCGCTGTCGCTCGCTAACTGCTCGTGTAAATCACCGTCAAAGCCGGAGAATCAGCAGCGTAGGCTGTCGTACAACGTCAACGTCCCATTTTCCGCGAACTCGTTGTTGTCGTAGACGCTTACTTTGACGTAACTCGTCGTGAGAAGTTCGTCGAGCGGTGGCGTATCCTGCGAATCAACCGTCAGTGAGAGCTGTAAGGAGCCATCCTCGTCGTACTCCGCCTCTGTAACGGTCATCTCGTACCGCCCGTCTTGTTGATATTGCATAACATTCTCCATTTGATGGTAAACACTACAGATGAAGTCATGAGGTATATGTCTTGTTTCTACTTGTCGGCTTTTAGTAACAAAATTGAGAGTGGTTGAAATAGGAGTAGGCAGCGATTTCCAATCGTCTTTCGAACAATTTCGTTTCCGTTACGTATATCTTTCATAGGATTTTTCTCACGCCTATTTTTGGCATCCTCCGTCCACTGTGACGGACGAGCGATGAGCTACGTTGAACGACCATGTTCGAATTTGTATCGTTTGCTTTTCACGTAATGAGCACTCCTTACTGCCGGTAACAGCCGCATAAATCACAGGAAACGACTGATTGAAACCGGCAGAAGGATATTTATGTGTGATTCCCCTACAGTTTATTCACGACATATGAATCGTCACCGCTCGACTGTCCTCGTTCTCGTCCTCGCCATCATGCTCGCCGGTTGCAGTGGGATTGGCGGGTCGGACGATACGACAACAACCACGACAACCGACGCACCGACCAGTGATATGACCGAAACAACCACGACCGATTCATCGACTACATCGGCCGAAACGACGACCACGACAACTACCACGACGACGACCACCACCACGACGGTCGAAGAGTGGGAGCCGCCGACGGCACCGAACACGCCAATTGACGACAAAATTGGTGATGACAACCACATCAAGAGCGTCACCCTTACCAACAAAGTGCAAGCTGAAAGCGGAAACGGCCTCTCCAGCTTCGACGTCGATGTCACGGCCGACACGAACCTCACTGGTGTCGACCCTGAACCGCTCGTGGACGGTGACCCGTACTTCCTCGTCAGAGTCGATGGTGAGCGCGTCGGGCGCACGAGCGTTCGATTCCAGCACGATGAAGGAACGTACACGGTCAACATCGACGAACAAGCGTTCCAGCAGTTCGACTCCGGCACCCTCGAAGTCGAAGTTCTCATGCTCGACAGGGACAAGCAGACAGACGACTTGTACGGTCAGTGGATTGGAACTATCGAATACAGTTCGGAATAGAATCGATTTTTCGATAGCGGTTTGCCGTTTTTGTTTTTGAAGTAGAGCTGTAAAGATAGTACCTCTGTAATTCGCAGTATCAAAGTAGTCCGGTGTGCCGTCAGATATTCGTATCTCAGTTGAACGCACCAAGTACAATCAGTACGACGCGATACTACCTCAAAGACATAGAATCGAAGAATAGTCCCGGGCGGATTACCGAACATACCTTTGTAATCCCTACGTGCGAGATTGTCAGATAGATGGTCGATTTCGACGAAGTGCAAGGCTACGGCAGGAAGTTCGAGAACCAGTTGGCGAAGCTCAAAGAGGCCCCGATTCCCGACGCAGACCGCACCGCTATCCTCGCCTTCATCCAGCACGAGGACGCACAGGGGAAGGTCAACACCGGGACGATGGTCAACCACATCAACCGACTCCGGCTCGCCGCCGAACGGTCGGACACGCCGCTCACCGCGATGGACGAAAAGAGCGCCGTCGATGCGCTGCTGTTCTCGCTGAAACACGACCACGATCTCTCGGAGGGAACGCTTCGAAACTACCGAAAAGCCCTCCGGAAGTTCTTCCGCCACCGCGACGAGGACTGGGCGGAGGACATCACAATCGGTGTCAGTCCGGAGCGGAACGTCGATCCGAACGAACTGCTCACCGACGAGGAAATCGAAGCCCTCCTCGACGCCGCGAGTCACCCGCGCGACAAAGCCCTCGTTTCGCTCATCGCCGATACCGGACTGCGAATCGGGGCGATTGCGAGTCTGCGGCTCCGCGACATCGACCTGACCGAGCGCGCGGGAACGGTCAGCATCAACGAAGAGGCGAACGTGAAGGGTGCGAGTGGCACCGTTCCGCTCACCTGGTCGCGGGGCTACATCGCCAATTGGTTGGACGTTCACCCGCGAAGCAACGAGGATGAAGCCGCGTTGTTCCACAAGGTTCGGTTCGTCGAGGACGGGGAAGACGGCGCGATGTCCTACCAGTACCTCGGACGACGGATCAAGTGGATTGGCGACGAAGCCGGAATCGACCGGGAGCGATTGAACACCCACAACTTCCGGAAGACGGCCATCAGTCGTTGGATTCGAGAGGGGCTGAACGAGCAGGCCATCAAGCACCGTGCGACGTGGGTCAAAGACTCCTCGCAGTTCGAGGTGTACTCCGGGGTGCGCGACGAGGAGTTGAACGAATCGATTCTCGCGCACTACGACCTCGTCGATGAGGAGGGTGAAGCGTCCCGCCCCGACATCGACGCATGTCCACAGTGTCGAACGCCGCTCCGACGTGGGTCGCGGTTCTGCCCCGGCTGTGGTGCGCCGCTGACGCAGGGTGCGGCGGAAACCGTCACCGACGCCGAAGACGACCTCTTTGCGGACGGGTCTTCGGACCTCAACCCCGGGAGTCGAGCGACGATCAGGGAGTTGCACGCGGCTCTCCAAGACGACCCCGGACTGCGCGACCTCCTGCTGGACTGAACTCGCGGTCATTTCCTGCTGAACTGACGTGGCGGTCATTGCCATTCCTCCGTGTGCGCGCGTAGCAGTTTCTCGGCTATCCAACTCGATCTGAAATCTCCTGTCGCAATCACTTCTAATTCCTCCTGTTTGTCCTGTACGTAGTCTTCGAGCGTGTCGTACTGCGCGAGCACCTCGCGCGGGTCGTGGTCGTCGAGGCGTTGCGTTCCGTGGCTCATGGTCGAACCTCCTGTTCGCGTTCGAACTTCCAGTCGTCTATCTGCGTGAAGAACGCCGTGGGGGACTGCTCGGAATCGTCCAGCACCCACGCCAAGTGTGTCAGGATGGCGTTCTGGCGTTCGAGAATCCGATTCTGGTCACGAATCGCGGCGATTAGTTCGTCAGTCATCGCTCTCACCTCCCGAGGCGGCGACACCGCCATCACCAGTCTTCAGGTCGCGTAGCTCCGCGGCGGGGAAGTGCGCGCCGCAGGTCTGGCAGTAGTAGGAGTCCGTACCGTCGTAGTATTCGATGGACGTGTGTCCGTTGGGACACCGATACCGCCACGAGTCGGTTTTCTGTTCGCTGGCTGATGATTCGGTACTTTTAGATTGATTGGGGTTATCTGAAATCATGTCTGTCTCGCGGAGCCGTCCATTGGTCATGGGCCGAGTCGCGGCGACAGACGCTGTCTCGACGCCTCTATCGTCGGGACGTTTCGCGCGCGACTCTAAGGTACTAATTCTTGAACTGTTCGTATAAGGCCAAGCATGATGCACACTGAAAGTGAAAGTGTTCTTCAGTGGGGTGGCGATTCTGGCGACGTAACCGTTATACGGCGGTGTTGCGTTGGTTTGCATGGCTTTCGCTCCAAGGAAGCCCAAAACAGACCCGTGCTGTTCCACGGGTTTTGCTAATCCTTTCGGGAGAACCCATACACGGATAGAGACTGCTTTGCGCTTCCTTGCTCGCCTAGAAATGAGCATATAAGTTATATCTTTCCTAGCACGGTAGAGGGCAGATTATACTGCTATTACGAGATTCATTGGAAATATCCTCTTATGTTGTCCATATCTGATATGCGATACTCTGCGGATTGGATGTCTCTCGTTGATGACCGCGTTCTGGAATATATACGGGAACACGGGTCTGGCTCTCCGAAAAAAATGCAGGAGAAGGGAAAGATACGATATTCACCTCAATATGTGGCAGAGCGGTGTAGGGTTTTAGCGGAGTATGGTCTTCTCACTCATCTGGGGAATGGTGTATATGTGATTACTGAGCAAGGAGAGCAATATCTCGATGGTGAACTCGACACGCAGGAACTCACGACAGAGAACGAGGAGTAAACTCGCGGCACCTCACATATGATTGGGTTCTCAAATAAGTCCGAAGAAATTGGTTCAGTGAAAGAGTGAAATATTAACCATTTGACTAACTACTGTATTCTATGTTTACTCATGCACATGTGGGTATAATAAATGAGGAACTACCTCTCATTCAGAAGCGGGAAAAAACGGAAACCGAAGAAGGATTAGATCTACTTTCAGTAATAGAAATCTCTCAAGAGTTAGCATTAGATGATACCGCGATTATCTCTGGGCAAGCTGCTTTACAGGAGTTGACCACGATAGAGAGGATACAGATTGGTGAAAGCGAGTTCTCAACAGAAGACGAATATATTCTACGGATGGGTCAATTCAATGGTGTAGATATTATGAAAAATGAGGAGATAAGTGTTCAAGAGGATTTAGAATCAACTCAGAACGGATCCGACTTCCCAATTGAGACGAAATCTGAAGTTGAAAAGAAAACAAGATCATATGACATATTTGGGATACAGGGAGAATTTGTTGCTGTTTCTGGTGAAAATCCGTCTTCTGCATTCAGCTTACTTACAGATATCACTGGTATTGAAATCAAAAAAGTAGAGTTTGATTTGGAATCTATTCTACAAGAAACCGGCGGTGCTAGTTGGATGGGAACGTTTAGTGAGAGATCCGGAAATGTTAGGTCTGGAACACTATACGGAGAACAGATTTCTTTTAGAGACTATTTGGAAGATGATGATGACGGTAGATTTGAGCAAATTGGACCAGTAATCGAATTTGGTGGAGAAGAAGTTAAAATGCGAATCACTCGGGACGGCTTAGTGCAAGTTGTCTCACCAGGAGGTTATCGAAAGTCAAAACTTTCAACACTGATTTCAGAGATACTGATTGAATTTGCTGAGTAATTTCAATACAATGGATCTTCAGTCATATTTGATTTCTTTACTAACTCACTACTTAATCCATGAGTCTTTAGAACTTTCTCAACAAGATTTTTAATCCATTTCGGTGCATGTGGTGCGATGTATACATTTTCAATCAGTTTGTCCAAATTCACCCTTATATATTTGTTTTTATCAACAAGTCCTTCGTCATGGAGTGGAGTATTTTCAATATCTTCTGCGGTGATCCAAGTATCACCTTCATTAGACCATGGTAAATCATGGATGATTGCTCTTATTTCACGTTCGTGTTTAAAACTCTCACGTTTATGAATAAAGGGAGATATAGTATCTGCAAGAGGGGATTGGAGGCTCCACCCTGAGAGTCGTTCCTCACCATATTTTATGTATTTTACCTTACTGATGAAAACATTCGATTCATCATATGGTTCTAATGAGTCAATTAGCCTCTCATAGGTAGACTGGATACAGATACCTGCGTCTGCTTTCAGGTAAAGATCCCACATACCCGCAGACTCTGTTTCATTGATGTGCCAACAATTAAGGAAAGTATATCTCCTACAAATTTGACGGAATCGCGGGAGGAGATTTTTCGTCCAATCGTCTGGGATATTATCTAACTCATTGGATCTTAAGTCAAAATTTTGTTTTGGTAGAGAACCTTCGTATGGGTCATCAAATCGATCTGCTCGATGGAAGTAGAGCGAATTCCGTTCGAGAATGGAAACCAGTTGTGTAAAGTCCATATACCGCCAAATTTTCACATCAGCCCGGCGAGGGCTGATGCAGCGAGGATGATCTTCATACGGCATTTGGTACAGATATTCAGTCGAATCGCTAAATTCTTTCGAGGTGGCAGAATGTCTGCAGAATCTATCTCCTTCGATACTTCAAAAGGACTAATACTTACCAAATGACTGTTGATAGATAATGGCGTTTACTTCCGGTGTCGTGGGACTCGTCAAAGGGAACCTCGACGATATCTCCGATGACCATATAACCGAGGAAGCCGGGGACGATACCCTCAACTGCTATATCAACGTTGAACAACGACGGAAAGACCTCTCGAACGAGATAACGACGGTTCAAGGAAAGGTAGCCACCGAGAAGTACATCGAACGGGATGTCGTGGAGATTGATGATGGCGAAATCTCGATTAAAGAAGAACGAAAATCCGACTGGACGTGGTCAAACTTCTGGTTAGTTCCGGGTGGGAGGTTCATCGTTGCAGAGAGTACGAACGGTACATTTCCCTTTGACAAACTAAGCCAGTCTACCGGAGTCCAGATCGTCCGTGCCAGTTTCAATCTAACCGACATCGTGAAGCAGTACACTGGTCAGTGGATGGGCGGATTCCAGGATCGTCCCGAGCAGGTACGTTCTGGCACTCTGTATGGTGAGGAGATCGAAACGGACATTGACATGGGCGAGCCGTTCTTGGAGTCGGACAAAACACAGATCGGGCCACTCATTGAGTTTGACGGTCAGAAACTCAAAGCTCGAATCACGAAAGACGGCTTAGTGCAGGTTGTCGCACCGGGGAACTACCGACGAGAAAAGTATCTCTCTTTCATTGATGAGATGCTGATTCAGCACACGTTCTCCTAGAGAGGCTTGAAATACTTCTCCAATCCCTGCTTCAAGAAATCAGGATTCTCAAACCGTAAGGTCGTCCACCCGTCGTTGACTTTCGCTCGCATCTTCATTTCTTCATCGTTGATTTCATTCTGCCCCGCAGGGAGCTTTCCTTTTACTTTGCCAGTAAGGAACGTTTGCTTTGGTTGAGCGTTATCGAAGCACTCGCGTTGGATGACTCTCGATATTTTACGGGAGAGTGATTCGAATTCGGTCAGTGGTTTGTTCTTTCGATAACCGAATTCCATCTCGGTCAAAGTCTCTACGACAACCTCGTAACGGTCAGCGGTATGTGATTCGAAATTCGGCATATGCTCGATTCGGATTTCAAGAGGTGTTGGAATAGATTCTCCTTTAATCCGTAATTGTCCCTCGTTAAAAGCATCGAACTGGACTGCATCTGAAACTTCATCTATCTCTTCGAAGAGTTCCATGTCAATATTGCCGGATGGAGCAGTCACGTAACGATCTCGCCGCGACAACTCAATATAAACGGGAGTATTCGAGAGATAATGACGACTTTGACGAACAAAATTACGAACCCGAGATCTTAGGAGAAACCCGCTCACAGAGATGATTCCAGTAGCTAAGACTCCCTTAAGAACACCGAATCCAAGGTCGTTAAGCCAGGAACCCATGTCAATTGTCATTTCTACCTTCTTCACTGATATAGTTATACCGACCGATTGCTCTGTAGCGCTGCTTAATATAGACTACATCATCATCACTGAAAACAATATGGAAAGGGGAGAGTGAAAGTGAAAATAATCTTCTGGAATACAACACCTCCACATTTTTACCATTGTGCTATCAAATGAACTGTAGAGCATGGGTATCGGCAAGTCTGGTCAAACACAAATAGACGACCGCGGCAACAATCTCAGGGCTGGAAAGCTATTCGAGATACTGGAAGAGTTCACTACCAAACTGGAACAGCGAAATGGAGCTGATTACGCCAAATCGATTCTCAACGGTAAAACGCTCACTGGTACAAAAATCGGTCAAAATCCGGAACGATTCGGCGAGAAACATCTAATTAAACCGAGTCTCAAAGCACTCGGCTACGAGGAATACAGACCCCAACCGACAGGGATACCCGGAATCGAACGGAAAGCCCCGGACTTCCAGCTCGACCCCGACAGAGAAGACTTCGTCATTATCGGTGAAATCAAGAAACCGAACGAAATTCTTTCCGCTCGCAAAGAGTCATTCGACTACCTGAACGAAATCGATCGTCCTGCTGCTGGAATCGCAACTGATGGTTTCAAGTGGATTTTACATACCACACAAGGGGAGGACAGCCGTCCTCGATACCATCGGCAACGTGAGATGGAGAGACCAATAAAGAGGCTCCGACTCGAATACTTCTACGACGACAGTGGTCGGAAAAACCGACGGCAGATACGCGAAGATTTGTCTCACCTCGTCAAGGATTTCGAGAAGCGAGCCGTACTCAGCCACTTCAAGTAGTCTTGTTTGAAGGGAAATACTCAAGTCTATTTCCTGACACACTAAATCAATGGCTGATCCAGACGCTGTCGTACAGAATATTTTCGAGATTGTCGTTGGTCTTGTCATCCTCATCGCGGTGTACAAGGCCTTCTTCGGTAGTGGACTGAGCAATTTCTCCTTGATGGTTAGTGATCTCGCTGTTCCGTTCGTCATCGGGTTAGTAGTGCTGTACTTCGGGCTGTGGTTTGTAAAATCAATTTAACGAACAATGACAGAAGAAACCAAAGAAAACCCGACATATATCGCTATAGACGATGCCCATATCATCCTTAGTAACCAACTTGACACCTACCACCATATTCAGAATCTCGCTCAAAACACGATTCGAATTCTGATTGCTGGACTCGCCATCGTCATTGGTTTTATTACAAAAGTGATATTGGAGAGAGGGTTCCCTACAATACCATCAGAGGAACAATTCAAGTCAGCAGGTGGTCAAGCAGGCGCAGGGTTAGAATTAGTTGTTAATATTTTTGTTGCGAATACATTCATCTCGATTTGCCTTCTGTTTATTGCTTTAGTAGTATTCTTCCATTCTATGATTTTGATTAGTCGAGCAATCACGAATAAACCTCTAAAGCCCGCTACCGGTAAGTCCGAAAAAGAGATTTTGGAATTAGTAGACTCAAACGCGATTTCGGAGCAAGAGCGATTTGACCAAGGATTTGGTGCATGGATTGATGCAAATAAAAAACTGATAGCAGAAGCGGATGAATTCTTATCCCACGGTCTTCAGCGGCTAATCATCTCATTAATATTGGCAATATATGGCCTCATACTGCTGTATTCTTCTTTTGAGCTTGACCTTGGTTATCTAGTCTATTTCAATTCGTTCCCAGTAATGTTCATACTGGCCGCGATAATTGGATCAATAGTGAAAATAGTCAGATATACTTACTCAACCGCCACCACTCGTATTCTCCGAATTGAACCGATACACCGTAGTCTACGATGGGGAAAAGGAATTGCCATGGATTTGAGAACAAAGTGGAACATCTCTCTTAAAAAATATCTTCCAAAAGTAGTCGCCGAATATGAATTCAAACATCCCCCAAATCATGCTTTTCTTGGGATGATTCTGGTGTTTTCTTTAACCGTTCTTATTTTGTCTGGGTATGTTGTAATGGAGTGGATTACGAAGGTAATTCTCTAATTCACACATTTCATTCACTTAGCTTGAGTTCTACAGGTGTGGTAGCAGAATGAGAGCACTTCCAATCAAGTAGAAGGTCATCGACTTATCATCAGTTTGATTCCATCCAGCAGATCTATTCACCATCATCATCGAAGCGATAATAGTGAAACCGACAATACTTGTCGTGCTCACGCTTTGGACAGTTTCTGTCCAGAGTCCATCGGCTATTGGCGTCAGAATACCCATCAGAACTAGCGAACCAAGAAATATTCCTAGTGCTTTTTCCTTTGACTGGAAACGCTTTCGGAAGAGAAAACCACCATCAGTAGTCTCATAGAGAAAGGCACCAATTACTGCTGTTGTCAACCCAACAAGAGCATTGACAAGATGTTCTTCGAAAACGACGGCAGGATCGTATCCCATATTATGTACAACAAATGATTTCTAGCAGATATTTCTGTACCTTCATATGTTCATATGATATTCATTCCAACGCCGGATACTCCTCCGGATTCGGTGTCGTCACTTCCCACGTCCCCGGCCCGGTTCGCTTCACCAACATCTGTTGCTCGACCGCCTTCCCGTCCTCGCCGATCAGCCCGTCAGCTCGCAGTTCGCTCTTGTCGATGGTCACCCCGACGCTGGTGCCGCCAATGTCGGTCAGTTTTCGAAAGGGCATGGTGTTCTGTTCACCAACTAGATTGACACACCAATTAAGTATTCCCTTCAGTAGTACGTGACTATAGTGCCATTCGGATTTTCCAGATTGCTTTACTAATTCCCTGTCTCCGTTCTCTCGAATGCCAAATCGACACGAGAACCAATCCGACACCAATTCGTGGCTCGAAATCGCCGACACTCTGCTGACCGGCGCACTCCTCGGAGCCGGAGCCATGCTCACGGCGCGACTGACCGCCTCGCCCGAACCCTCCAAATCCGCCGTTTTCCCCCGACAAGTTGGTGAGTTCACCCTGTTTCGGGGCGACTTCTACCACCTCGCCTGGACGGACTACGGAACCACCACCTGGCACGTCCGGCGCGACAGCGACGAGTGGATCGTCCACCGGCGGGACTGCGACGTTCCCGACCCCGAAGGCGAGATTCCGAAACACGACTCCGTCTCGGAATGGCAGACCGACGACGTTCACGGTCGGTACGCGACGAAGCACGCCGCCGTCGAGAGCGCCATCACTGGAATGGTGAGAGAAAGCGACCACAGCCGGACAGCAGGTACCCGGAGGTGGCACTGATGGAGATTCGTCGCTACTCCGCCCCCGACAGCGAAGGATTCGTCATCACCTCCAATCCTCCGGGCGCGAACTACCGCTATCGCCTCGAAATCGAGTCCCACCCGACCGAGGAAGACGACGGTCGAGTGCGCGTCATCGAACGTGAGAAGACCGACGATGATGGCTTCTGGTCGGAACTCACACCGAAGAAGACGGACGACGTGGAGGCAGAGATGGGCAAGCGGAATTTCACGGTGGTCGTCTGATGTACATCGACGACACAAACCCCCGACTCGCGCTCCAACCGGAGACGCACCGGGAACGGCGGGTTCTCCGAGCGATTCAGAACGCGCTCGACCACGCTTCGACGCACGAACTCGGCCCGCACACCGCCAAGGAGATCGCCCCGGCCTGGTGGACATACGATGTGCCGGAGTACCCGGGCCTCGACGACGATCTGCACCGGATCGTTGACCGCCAGCAACCGGGGGAAATGGCGCTCATCATCGACTACCGAAACGTGGCAAAACGGGACGCATGACCGACTGGAATGCGCTTATTCAGACCCCGCACGGTCTGAAGACGCACGTCGCCCGGGTGGTAGACGATGAAATCCACGACATCGCCTGCAACCACGGTTCGCTCTCGAACGACAACGACTGGGAGGTAGTCGAGGACGACACATCCGACCCGCAGAAGGTGTGTCGAGTCTGTGCGAACGTCGTCCACGCCTTCCCGGGTGTCGAACTGGTGTCGCCGTTCTCGGTCGCCATCACCGACCCGGAACGATACGCTACCCGACTAACGACAACCGATGTCATACCCGCTGGAGGAATGGCGTGACCGAGCGAACTGACCGAGTCAGAGTTGCGACAGCGGGTTTACTCGCAGTCGGTGTCGGCGCGTTGTCTGTCGGCGTCCACCGAAGCCGTAACCAGACCTCCGACTCGGAAGAGCGAGCAACCGCTATCGAGATTACGTCAGTCTGATTGCGGGATCTGCTGCCATACTTCCTTACAAGTGTACTGTTACAACCGACGATTGCTACCGACAGATCCGACGACTGCTGCACACACGAAACTTCCAATCAGGATTAATGACGCCACTATAGGCAGACCGATAATTAAGAGAAAGTAGCCAAATCCAAGTATCCCAAAAAGAACGAACACAGCAGCTATCAGTCTAAACACATTAAGCATCGTATTCTACAGTTATTTCGCTATCACATAGTGATTGTTATCAGTATTTTCACTTACTCCATATTATCTCAATTGCCAACTCTGCCACCAATACCCTGCCGCTGGACGGCGATTCACTAACTCTCACTAATCTCCTTTGTACTGGCCGTCTTAGAGTATCTCTGATGGATGTCTAACTCTAGCTACAATCCTTCCGACTTCTCCGACGACCGCGATGAACAATCTACACTCGCGGTCGGTGCCGACTCGCTCACTACCCAAGACCGAGAGAGTCGCATCGACACTGGAGACGAGTTCACCGACAAACGGGACGACAAGAATCGGACGCCAACGGTGGCCGCACAGGCCGATATAACGGGCACCGTGCAGTGGCCGGGACGAGCGAAACAGTGGCTCTCGACGACCGATACGTCCGGTGAGGGAATCTATCTGCGACTGTCGAAAACGAGCGACGACGCAAAGCGTCCGTTTCGATTGGTCTTCGAGGACAAGGACGCCGGGGAATCGTATCCGGTTGGCGAAGCACTCACTCGCAGTGCGGGACGCAGCGTACTCAGCTGTATCGAAGACGAGATGCTACCGACGGATTTTCCGAGTATCCACGATTCGGATGCCCAAGCAGAAGTCCGCGAGATTATTCGAAAGGCCAACTCGAAGCACAGTGATACGGATGGTTTTGCGGCATTTTCAACCACCAAATCCGACTGCAAGTGTGCTACCGGAAACGACGCTGGTGGCTCCGCTGAAGGCTACGACCCCACCGCGTTCGACTTCGACGACTATGGCCCAACCAGCGACCACCCGATACCAGAAGCCGAAGGCAGTACCCTGCCAGACGTGGTGGACGACCGCGCCCTCGTCGGCTCCGGCCTGTCGGCGAGTGACTGGGACGAATCGACCGAACACATCGGCGAGGACGGGACGACGTGGCACCACCACGATACCGAAGATCCAGTCGCCGAGGAGGCGTTCGAGGAGATGGCCGGTGCTGGGAGTAACCCGACTGGCGAGTCGCCGAAAGACGGTGCGGAACTCACGTTCGAACGCCTCGATGCCGCGAACGACTGGCGCGATGACCACCCCGACGCCCTCGTCCCGTCTGATACCCGCCGGACGAAGACGGTGACACTCCGCGATGACGTGGACGACCAGACGCTCGAATCCGGTGAGAATGCCGCGTTCGTCTCGCAAAACACCGGGAAATCCTATGGGCAACTCACACTCACGGATGCAGAACGCGCCCGCCTCGACGACAAACCCGACTGGACGTGGGGCACCAAAGGTTTCCACGCAATGAGCGCGAAAGCCGTCCTCGTCGAAGAAGGTGCAGATAATTGGTTAGACCACTACCAATCCGACCTCGAACCCATCGAACACGCCAGCGTAGTCGAGAGTGGGAAGGAAATGGCCGCCGTCACCGGCCTGACCGGGCCGGGAGAGACGGGCGAAATCGACGACTCCGACCCGGATATGCAGGAGATGGCCCGTCAGACCGACAAGGGACTCGGCGAGGGCTGCCAGCAAGCGCGTGACTACTGCGAAGGCGGCGACGATGGCGCGTGTCAGCATCTCGAAGCCGAGTGCGGGTACACCGAGGACGAGATTGATTCCCTGCGCGATGCCTTCGCCCTGCTCGATGAACCGCTTGATTTCGTCCTCGACGCCAGCGCCTACGACCCAACCAACACCGACATGGTGGACTCTATTGAGGCTGACGTGCCGAGCCAATCGTTCGAGGGTTGGGCCGCCCAGATGGAACCAGAGGCAGACCGCCCAACAGACGACGAGTTAGCGAGACCCGCACCAACTTCGACCGATGATCCCGTGGAAATGCACCAGCAGTTACCCGGCCCGGCGCTGCGCGCACTCCGAAAAGCGTGGGGTGGCTATCGCGCCGCCCGTGCCGAAGAACGCTCTGCGGTCGGAAACACGGAACAGTACGCCGAGATCATCAACGGTGTTCGTGCTGTGAACGGTCAGAAACCGCTCTCGTTCGAGAAGTTAGATGGATGGGCTGGTGGTGAACCGCTCCCCGACGACCCAACAGAGACGTTCCCCGGGCCAGATGGTCGAGAGACTATCGAGGAAGCGAGTGCGAAAGGCCGTATCTCACGAGCAGTGCAGGCGTCTTTCGGTGCTTTCGGGACCGTGTATGACCCATCCGACGGAAGGGTTGACTAACAGTAGGTAGTAGCACGGCTTCTACATTCAATCGCTCTTCTAATTCCCGATTGGCGTCACTGTATATTGCCTGTTACTCATGTACTTCGCTATCATCACGTCTTCCTTCGCGGAACTGCTTGAAGAGATTCCACCGTTTTAGGTCGATTTCGATTTTCCAGTCATTTTGCGCTAGTCGGTACAAGGCTCTTCCCACCCAGAAGATTGGCCATGCCCAAAAGAACACGAGGACAAGAAGAGGACCCCACGCTTTTACTGGAGGTAACATACTCTCAACGAAGATATTGGGGAACATTACTTTTGTTGCTGTACTATTCAATATAGGTCACAAGTCGGTCGGTGGTAGCAGACCAAATTCTGCAAAAAGTAACGCTACCACGTCGATAAAAAAGAATCAGACAGGCAAGGCTTCGTCTACAATTCCATCGTCCGACGCATGATGTGGTCGAACCCGGGTGAGAGTGTTAGTATCGACCTCGGCAAATTCACCGGAGTCTTTGTTCTCAACGACACAGCGCCGCTTGCCGAGGTCTTCCAGCGTTTCGGCGTCGAAGCTCGTCATTTTCTGCAACTTCTTGATGTCGTTCTCCTCGATGATCTGGAAGTAAACGCGCTTCTCCGCCTGCGAGATACACGTCTTGTGGAGCAACTGTGGACGCTGGCTGATGTGCAGACACTCGACGTGGTGCTTTCTGCCGCCGGTAATCATTCGCTCGACCCGTTCGTCCGGATCTCCGCCGTTCGGAACGACGTTATGGGATTCGTCACACGAGACGAAGCACGAGCGTCCGAGTTCCTTGCCGAGTGCCATTGCCGCCGCCGCACACTGCCCGTACAGTTCGCGGTATTCGGCCTTGGTCAGCCCTTCGGGAACGACGCGCACCGCACCGACACGATGGACAATTCGCAGGAGGTTGATGCCGCGGTCGAACCGCTCTTTCGTGACGTAGAGCGTCTTGTAGAGTGGGTCGTGGTCAGCATCAGACAGCCCTGATTCTTCGTCTTCCAAATCGAAGTGAATGGCGTGGTCGAAGTTCGGAACGACGGCTTCGAGCAGTTGACCAGTGTACCAACTCTTTCCCGTCCCTGACCGGCCTAAGACGACGACGCGTGCCATCTACGCCTCCCTGTCCGACTGGTCGCTATCTTCGGTGTCACCTGCGTCTTCGTCCTCGATGTCGAGTTCCGTCCAGACCGACTGCTGTTTAGTCTGGACGAATTGCTGATACTGCTCATCAGAGAGGGCTTCGCGCAGCACGCGGTCGCGGCGCTCAGCCTCTTCGTTGAAGGCTTCGATGAGGCCCGCACCACCGTCCGAGAGACAGCCTGCAATCAACTCGCTAGCCGTCTCTGGCGTCATGCGTTCCATTCCCATCGGAATCTCTTGTGAGACAGCGAGCGCCTGGGTGTCAAGCCGCTGGACGTTGAACACGTCGGCAATGATTTCGGCCATCGAGAAGCGAGCGTCCTCGTCAGTCTGGCGGAGTAGTCCGGCGAATTTCTTCGGATTCCGCGCGAGCGACGCCAATTTTCGAACGCCAACTTGCTGGCCGAACAGTTCGATTTGCATTAGGCGTCACCTCCGGTGCCGAGCAGACCACTAATCGCACTCGTGAGTTTCTTCACCTGTTCGTCTCCATCCGGACGCATCCATGTCGCAAACGCGGTCGAGATGGCCACCGTCCCGAGTAAGGCCCATGCTGGGTCAACATCCTCACCGGGCGTGAAAATGTACTCGTCGGCGAAGCGAGAGGCACACGCGCCCAAGCGGAACGCCGCGAAGGTTTCGGCAAACTCCTTCTCTAGCTTCTCTTTCTCGTCGCCGTCTTCAAGACCAACCACCAGCATCCGGGCATAGCCCTCGTTGACGGCGGTTTCGATACCTTCGGCCTTGTCTCCATCCACAGACAGTGGGCCATCGCTCTCGCTCGCTGGAGAGGACGTGGTCGAGTCAGACGACTCGGATTCGGTGTCCGCGTTGTCGGCCTCGTCGCGGTCGTCACCAGCAAAGCCGAAGTCACCGTCGCCAACTTCGACTTCTTCAATGGTCGGGTCGTCACTGTCGGTCTGTTCGCCGTCAGCGTCCGGCTCCCCGGTGTCCACGTCGGTCACATCGGGGGCCGACTCCTCGGCCTCCGCGGACTCATCGAGGCTGGTGTCGCCGTCGATGGCGGGTTCGCCGGGCGTAGGACTGTCGCGGCGGGCGTCGTCCGCCGGAATGGTTTCGGCGGGAGTTGCGTCCGTCATTCGCGTGCTCCCTTGATTGCGCCTTCGCCTTCGAGAATGCGGGCGACTGCCTCATCCTGTTCTTGCGGACTGCCCTGCGGGATGGTTTCGGCGGGTGTCTGGTTCGTCGGTTCGACCGCGACCTCAGCCGTCATGTCCTGCACTTTGTCGAACTCCTCTTGCGCGCGGCCAGAGGGAGCAGTCGAGTCCGTGGAAGCAGGTGCCGTTTCATCGCTGGCAGTGGCGGTGGCGGTCGAGCGACGGCGCTGAACGAGCATCGCCACGACGACCAGCACGACGAGTGCAATCCCGACGTGGGTTTTCGAGAGCGACAGCGACGGTGCTGACCCGGACTCCGGGTCGTCCACGTCGGTTGTTGGTTCCGGTGCGCTGGTTCCGTCTTGTTTCAATTCCTGTGCCGTGTCCGAGAAGTCTTCGAGGTCGTCAGCGTCCGAGTTAGGCATGGGTTTCCTCCGGTGGTCGCTGGTCGGCTGTCCAACGGAAGATAGCATCACACTGCCTGCACTCGGCAGGATAGCCGGTATTCTGCGCGCCACAATGGTCGCAGTTGAATCGGTTCTCCAGTTCCTTCGCGTCTGGTTCCGGCTCGTCAGCTTCGATAGCGGCTTGGTAGTCGGCGTCGGTGGCTGCCGTTTCAAAGTCGTCCGGATCGTCGTGGTCGAACCGGGCCTGAATCTCGGCCAGTCGCTCGGCCTCGTCGTCTTCGTCGGCCTCGAACTTGCTGAGTAGTATCAAGGTCGGATCGTCCGGGTTGGCGTCGGTCGGCAGAACGTGGGGTAACGGGTGTTCCTCGAAGTACTCTTTAGAACTCATCGGATTCCACGTCTCACAGCCGAGACAGTAGCGGCGATACCTGTTTCCGGGCTTCATGCCCGTTGCGATACGTTGGTCGAGGACGGCGACGACGGCGTGGTCGTCGCAGTAGCGGCACGCTTCGATGTCGTGCCCGTCCTCAGAGAGTCGGGATAGTGTGTCGAGAGAGTTCATAGTCTAGCCAGTTTATAGAGTGAATCAATCAGTCGGAGTCGCGGAACGCCAGTCGTTCCGTGCTCATCTTCGAGTAGGGTGCGATTCCTGATAACTCTGCGGAGGGGTCGGATACTAATTCACTAATTTGGCCACCAATTCTTCCGCCAATTCACTAATTCACCAATTAATTAGACCGAATTTATGTCTCACACTCGTAGCGAGAAGTGCATGGCTCAACTAGCAGTGTTTGACGATATTTCAGCTCTTGTCGATGGCGACTTTCTCATCGCTATCGCAACGATCCTTCTCGGCGCACTCGTGATGGAACGCGCCACAGGCGTCCTGCGTACCCGCCTGTACGACATCGAAACGCGGGGTGGGGATGCACTCTACTCCGTCATCACCGCGGTACTTATCGTGTTGATTCCGACGCCAGAGCAGTATCGCGTCCACAAAATGAACGTCGCCCTCGGCTGTCTCCTCGGCGGCGGGCGTGTTGCAGTCGCGGAGTTCGGAGGTATCTAAATGACGGTCAGAATTGGCAACAACGAAGAAGGCGAAATCAGCATCGACCAAGATAAGAAGTTCGTCACCGCCCAGAACGTCACCGCCGCCTCGCCGGACACTCCGGCTTACGTCATCGAAGGCGTCGATAACAAGGTCATTACCATCCTCGCCGGGACAGTCGTCGCGCCCGAGTTGCGTGATTCCAATGGGGAAAAACTGGATAAAGACACACGCGTCATCATCCAGAAAGCCGACAAGCGCGGCAATCGCCTCGGCGGGTTCATCGTGTTCAACGGCACGCTGGCCAACTTCGACTACGACCAGATGCGCCTCGACCCCGACCTGATGCGCCACACCAAGCAAACGGTCGTGCTCAAGGAAAAACAGCAACTCCACGTCTACGTCGAAATTCCGGAGGGCGCGAATGGCCTCGACGAACAGATGTCGCGGCTCACCATCGGGGACGAAACCAGCGACTTCGGCGAACCCGTCGAAATCGTCAACTGGGACAGCCTCGGCGCGCCCGAACAGCAGGCTGTGAACGCAATGACGCAGGGGGCGAACTAAGATGCCCGCCAGCGCCATTGAACGCTCGTCACTAACCCACAACGGCTCGACGTTCGGCGAAAGTCACGTCGAACGCAGTCAAAACACGGCGGAGAAGATGTCTACCATCTGTACGTGGGAACATCCCCGCAAATTCGAAGGGGCCGAAATGGTTGGCAAGCGCGACGCCACCCGGTTCGTCCCCCGCACTCGCCAGCAACTCACCGGAACGGCGGCAGACGACACCGAAGTCGTACTGGCGTCGGACATCATGCCGATTGCAGGCGAACACAAGCTCGATGAGCAGGACTATCGCGTCGTCGTTGCCGTAAACGCGACGACCGAGGAAGAAATCGACATCGTGGACGTGGACTACGGGGCCAACTCAGTCGTCTTGGCCGACGACCCGGCGGATGGGGACGACGTGTACCTCTATCCTATCATCTCGGAGGGGAGCGTCCAGTACCGAGCACGGAATAACATGGGCTTCGTTGAAGGCGCAGTCTACAAGTGGCCGGTGCCGCTCTATCGCTTCCACGACTTCCCGCAACTGGCGCGCGGAACCGAAATCAATCTGAATGGCAGCGTCGAGTTCGAGGAACACGACGAATTGGAGTTCCGCATCAACTCGCCCCACCAACTCTGGTGGGAAGATGAGTACTTCCCCGGCGGCCAGTTCATCTCGTCGGTCGAACAGAAAATCGAACTCACGCTCTAACGCCGTGAGACGGCACTGACCGTCTCAGACTACGATTCTATTATGACACAACTTGATTCGACAGAGAAACCAACGCGCACCGAGGCACTGATTCACAGTCATCCTGAGTATCAGAAACTCGTGAGCGCACAGCCGCAGACGGCGAGTGCGACGACCGCGACGACCACCACGACGGGGCGGCCAACGCTCGCCATCGAAAAGACCGACCTCGATTTCCTCGTGAACGTCGCTCAACTGCTCGTGCTGGTGCTCATCCTCGTGAGGGTCGGCCAATGAGGATGGGGCCACGCTTGCGCAACAGCGGGGGCGGCGGTTCCGGTGGCTCAAGCAACACGCAAGAAGAGGAAAAGGAGGAAGAGAAGGAAAAGGACACCTCAGACTCCTCATCCTCGTCGTCTTCGTCCTCGTCCTCGCCGCCGACGCTTGGCGGCGTGCGCGGGCCGCGGATTCGAGACGGGGACGTTGGCTCACCGACCGAGACGAGCGAAACGAGCGTCGAGGAGGAGTTCGAAGACCTTGAGGAAGCGTATGACCGCCAAAAGGCGGAGGAGAACCGCAGTAGTGCGGGCTACGGCAGTGGGAACCGCTCGAAAATCATTGCCGATACCGACGCCGAAAAGGAGAAAAATACCGAAACACACACCGACTCGGACGAGGAGACGGAAAGCGACCAGACCAACAAGAGCAGCAGCGGCTTTCTGGGCGGCATCGACCATGCGCTGAACAACCCCGGCGAGACGGTCGATAACGCATGGCGCGATACCCAGAAGACGTGGGACGACGTGGACGAAGGCACCAAAGATGTCGTTGACGGGACGCTCGACAACGACGTGTTCTCGGTGCAGGATACGATTCGGGGCAGTGCCGAACTCGCACTCGGCTACGATTCGAAAGAGCAGTTCGCCCAGGACTCCACGAAACTCGCCGGAACCATCAAAGACCTCACCCAAGGAAAAGTCGCCGAAGGCACCGCGCTCGATAATCCGCTCACCGCAGGTGTCGTCGATGTCGGCACGTTCCTTGGTGAATCGTTCATCGCCGAACCATCGAAGGCTATCGTAACCGGCCTGACCGGCCTCGACGTGGACGAGGGCACCGCCGAAGGCGAAGTCGGGGCGGGCGACGTACTCGATGTTGCACTCACCGCAACGGGTGGCAAAGCCGTCAAAACGGGGGCGAAAGGCCTCCACCGCCTCTCGAAATCCGATGAAGCGGCCGCTGCGCTCTCGAAACTCGGCGTGAAGTCGAGTGACGACGGCGTGCGCGTTCTCGGTGGGCCGAACAAAGGCATCTCGATGGCGGACGACACCGCCGAAACCGCGAGCAAAGCAACGCGAACCACCACAAAGGCAAGTGACGACGTGTCCACGTCCACATCGAAACTGGCGACAGAGATTGAGAACTACAAAAACTCCATTCGCTACGGCGACGAGGCCACCGAAACCGCCGTTAAAGGGAGCGACGAGGCCGCTGAAACAGTCGCCAAGGCCAGCGACGAAGGCGAATCGTTGCTCACTCGATTAACCAAAACGCGCAAGCGAAAGGCGGCGACGGGCGCAACTGCGGCTGGTGCGACCGGCATCCTCGCCGGAACTGCCTATGACGCCACTGTGGGCTTCGCTCCCTCGGACTCGCCGAACACGATGTCGTCCGGCGACGGTGACGACACCAATTCCGATGGCAACGGAGACGGAAACGGAAACGGTGGTGACAGCGATTCCGGTGGGAACGGAGGCGGAGATGGCAACGACTCGGGAGCCGCCATGTGGGGCCAGTTTACCGATGTGGCCGCCCTCGACGGCGGCTGGCTCCTTGGCTATCAACAACTCGTCACCGGGTCACGCCGCCGTTGGTTCCTCATCATGGCGCAGGACGAATCGACGATGTTGGTGCTCCAAGCCGGGGGCACTGCGGCGGACGCCCCAATGATGACCATCGAGGGGCAAGCCGTTCCGGAGTTCAACGCCATGCCGTCGTTCGAGACTGAAACCGACGCCCGGAACGCCCACACGAAATGGCTTCAATCGCGTGAGTACGACGGCAACAACCCCGACAACGGGAACCAACCGGACGACTCGCAGTGGAGCGACTGGAAACAGGTCGGCCACGAGAATCCGTGGTTCATCACCGGGCGGTCGCACGCCGACGGCGAACGGGTGCAATTCTACGCCGCCGCCGCGATTGAGGGCCTGTCCGTGTTCCTCGGCGCGTCCGGTGGTGTCGTCGAAACACCGTATCTGTTCACCTCCTACGACGAGTTGAAAGCGGCGCTCGATGCCTACTTCACGAAGGTGTCGAACGGCGAGATTCCCGACGACCGCATACCGGACGGCTCGCAACCCAACCGCGAAGAAGTCCGCGAACGAGTGCGTGAATCCGCACAAACCTCCCAGTCCGTGACGAAATCGGTGAGCGAATCACTCACCGGCAAGAACGTCGCGCTCGCCGCGGTCGGCGTGGCGGGCCTCGCGGTACTTGCTGGCGGGGGCGACGGCGCGACCGCCGGAGGTGGGGCCTAATGGGGAAGATGGGACTCGCGCTGAAACTGTCCGATAAACTCGGCACGTCAGTCCAGAAGTCGCTGCGCTACATCGACGACGTGGGGAACAAGACCGCACGCAAATCACTCGATGAAGCCGCAAGCAAAGGTGATGACGCCCTGCAAATCGGCTGGAAACCCATCGCGGGTGTCGGCGCAGTCGGCGGCGGCGGACTGATTTGGCGACAGCAGGCGGTCGAGAAAGCGAAGGCCATCGCCGAACAGGAACAGGCGGCCAGCGACTCTCTCGCCAGCATCGTGGATTCCGACCTGCCGCCGAGTTTGAAGCAGGAACTCGCTAAGCAGTACGTGCGGAAGTCGTCGGAGTCGAAGGCGAAATCGGGCGGGCTGCCGTTCGAGAACATTCAACAGACGGTGGTCGCACTCGTCGTGCTGGCCCTCGTGCTGAAATACGTGTTGGGGGCCGAGTGATGTTGTCGAGTATGTCCGACGTGTTCGACGACATCCTCGCCGAACTCCGGACGATTCGCGTCCATCTGACGAACGAGTCGGCGACCGCGACGGCGACCGACACCACGAGCAGCGTGCAATGGTTCTCGACGGGCACCGACCGCAAGGAACTCGACGCGGAGTACACCGAAGCCGAAGATGCATGGGAGAAAATCGACTTCGGGTTTACCGCGAAGACGGTGACCGTGCGCGTCACCGACGACCTGAACGTTTGTCCGGTTGACCCCTCCGGCGCAACACAGGGTACGAAGATTCGCCCGGAACAGAACGAATCACCGTACTCTCTCGGTGGCGACAACGGTATCGACACAGAAGCGATTTGGATTCAAGCCGCATCCTCGGCGAACGAGACGCCCCAGTACGAGGTGCAGGCGTTCGCCTAACGGCGGCTTTCTCTCTTTCACATGACTTTCGAATCAGCAATTCAGGCGGACTATGGCACGATGCTCGCAGGCCTGCGCGACACGGTTGGTGGGCTGACGAACTGGACGATAAAAGACGATAGCAGTGACGGTGCGGCCCAACTCGCCAAGGGCGACTACTTTGTCCTGACGACGAGTGACCCGCAGGAAGACATCTATCTCGGCGTCGAGGCGAACCTCGGCGGCCTCGTGATTCAGCACGGCCCGTCGTGGGATGCCGCCAACGGCCAGTGGACTGACCGCTATCAGTTCGACCCGGCACAGACCGGCCAGAACTACCCGCAATATCGGTACGAGAACAATCAGGATGTCCACCCGGATGAACACTTTCAGCTCCTCCCGAAAACGAAAGTCCACTCTGACTTTCCGATGCAGATGGGCGATTCGGGCACCTACTGGCTGAGCGCGACCGACGAAAAGGGCTTCCAACTCTACTGGCAACGCGAAATCGCCGACGGTGACGACGGCGAACTGTTCGTCGGCGCGGGCAAGATAACCCGGGCATGGGACTACACCGCCGCAGACGAACGTGAAGCCGGGTGGGCGCTCGGCTACGGCGATACCAATAACGGGCTAAAACCCGTGCATATGTCGGAATCTGGCCACTACAACAACAGTTCGGACTTCAACGGTGACAATCGCTACGAACACCACGTCGGCAACAAAGACCAACCGGCGCACGGCCACGTCAATCCTGACGCGGAGTTCGACAACTACCCACTGACGAACTCGGTGGTCAGTTCCCGGCAGTATCGGAATGTCGAAGGCCATGATACGGTGATTGGCGATTTCGACAATTGGGTGCAGGACGAATCGGGTTCCTCGACGGGCCACAAAGACGAGGTGCAAGACGCAGGCGGCGCAGGCGTCTACACCGTCTGCAAGCGCCACAGTAGCCTCTCGGTGGCGCTCCGCATGGACTAACATGGAGTGGACGACCGCCGCCGACTGGGACGCCGCAACCACTGAGACGACGGTCGAGCATCCGAACGACAGTGTGACGCTCGCCGACGGCGCGAGCAGTGGCTCACTCACGACCGCCGCGCAGTCGTCTCCGGCGCTGGCCGTCCCCAACCTCGGCACGACGCTTACCAACAGCGTCGGAACGACCACGACCGTCACCGTGACCGAATCGCTTGCTGGTGGTGGCACCGCGACCGACTCGCGGCGCTTCATCACACCGCTCGATAGCGGCCTTTGGTATGATGATTTCGAGGATGGACTCGGAAGCGAGTGGACGGTTGACGCGACACATCTCATCACCAAAACCAATCGCGTCTACGAGGGCGAGCAAAGCGTCGGGATAGAAATCTCAGACGCGATTCCGGTGCTTGCGCAGTGTCAGCCCTCTCCAATCGCAGGCGGTCAGCAAATCGCTGGTTTCCGCTTTTATTGGCAAGAGGGTCAGAGCAGTTACGGCGGCGGCCTTCGGCTCAAAAACTCGCAGGGAGAGTCTGAGGTTGGATTTGCGACGGATAACCCGCAGTGGATTGTCCACGACGCAAACGGCACCACCCAACTCAAAGGCGACGACTCCGCATATGGCAACTGGGTCGAAACGCGATTTGTCTTCAACTGGGAGGCAGGGACGTTTTCGGTGCGCGTTGAGGACTTCGGTACTGGCACAGTTCGCCAGCACTCCGGGCCGCTGAAACACGGCTCCGATGTCGAAACCATCAGTCTTGAAAACTATTCGACTGGATGGGGGACAGACTCGAACTGCTGGATGTGGTACGATTCGTTCGCCGTCGAACAGGCCACGCCGACAACGACCGAGAGTACGCCTTTCTTTGGATTGGACGGCGCGGCGGACTCGGACTACTCGGTGACGCTCGACCTCGACCGCATGGACGACCGTTATGAGCCGTCCGTCGCGTCGGTATCTCTCTCAGACGAGTTAGACGCCCAACCCGTGTGGTCGGATACGTTCAACGATGATTCACTCCCCGAATGGGATTTGATTAACGGTGACTGGGACGATTCGGACAACACGCTCTATAATACGAGTGGAGAAAACAATTCGTGGATATCACGCCCTGCCGCCGTCGATTACGGGCGCTGGTCGTTCACCCACTACCACGGCCCGCAGTTCTACGGCGCTAAATTCGTTCTGAGTTCTGTGAAACCACCGGGCGATACCGCCGCACAGCCCGACACCTGCTACAAAATCCAATTCTCGAACTCCAACAACGGGTACGACCGCTACTTAACCGCCATCGAAAACGGCGCGACAAAGTGGAAGCAGTATCTCGGCGGTGGCGATGACCGCAATTGGCATTCGATAACGCTCGTCCGCGTTGCGACCGACGACGGTGGTGCGCGCTGGAGTGGGTCGTTTGATAACCGTTCGTTCGTCTACGAAGAAGCGCCCGAGGATGTCGTAGAGGGGCTTAATTACCTCTCATTTCAGGGTGGGAGCAGTGGTCACCGTTTCGATAGCGTCTCTGTCTCCCGCGACGGCCAGCAGACCGACGACGAGGACGACACCGATGGCGCGCTCGTGGTTGCGCCGGTCGCATTGAGAGCGACGAGTCGAGTGACGACGCAGACGACAGTCAGCCATCAGTCGGTCGTGGCATCGACGACAACCGCGACGAGCAGGTCACCAACCCAGTACTATTCGCACGCACCATCAACACCGACCACGACGGCCACACACACCACGACTGCCGCGTGTCGGCCAATCGCCACATTCTCCAATGGCGTCTCTGTTCTCGACCTCGTCCGCCTCATGCTGGCCGCCCCCGTCGAAACCGGCGCTCGAACTCGCTCCGTGCATCAGCATCAGGTCTTCGACGGGGCTATCGAACACAACGACGCCGCACGCCACGGCGCGCTGACTATCGAACGCACGACGTTCCCCGGCTCCGTTCGGCGCGTTCCCTCGGCCCCGACCATCCGCCTTCGGGCATTCAACTCGGTCACCGACGCCCAGTATGACCAAACCGCCCTTGCGGTGCAACTCAGATCCGCGTCGTCGATGACGACCGGCCACCATGCGTCGGCCATCGCGAGCGCCGACATCGTTCCCGTCGTTGCGCTCGATTCCGAGTACGACATCGGACAGGCAAGTGCGACACTCGGTGCAGTCGGTATCGAGCAGGCAACAGAGACACTCGCCGGGACAGCGACTGCGACGACCACCGCGACAACAACCGTCACCGACCACCAGCACGACGCGGTCACCGCGAGCGCCGACCTGTTCGCTCCGTATCGGCCCATCGGCAACAGCGTCTACCCGCTGACGATGCCGACAGTGAGCGCCGACAGCACCACCGCAGTCGGGAAGGAAATGAACGGGGCAGACGTGCAGGCAATCGCCAGCAGCCGGCCAGCGGCGCGTGCGACGACACAGAAGATGGAGACGATCGGTGGCTCTCCACTTGCCGTCCTGCTTGACGCGAAGACGCCCTACCACCTCGCACGACTCGTCGTGGACATCGCGGACGACGACGGCACGACTCTCCAACCGGACGGCTCCGTACCGGGTGGCATAGACACGACTGAAGACGTAATCTTCGGCTCACGGTTTAACGGCCTCTCAATGCAGTAACTATGACAAACGCAGACTCTCTCACTCGAACCGAAACCAGCATCGACACGACGGCTCCCAACGGCGCACCCTCGAACGCCGAACTCGGCGAACGCATCGCTGGGGTCGAAGCGACGGTCGAAGGCCATGATGAGAAACTAGACGACATCCGGGCGTTGCTCTCCGGACGCCTCGACGACCTCGAACAGTCGCACGATGAGATGGAAGACCAGCATAATCGCCTCTGGTGGGTGTTTCAAACCCTCAAGAAAGCCGCCGCTGGAGGGCTTGGCGGCGGTGTCCTACTTGACCTGCTCGGTGTACTCTGACTCCCTCGGCTCCGCTGTATTACAGAATCCCGTCGAAGGTGGTTTTGGCGCGACTCCGCGGGGTTTCACGCCAGCGAAAGTCGAATCCTCAAATTGCACATCTCATCGTGATGGCGATGTGCAAAACGCACTAGATGCGAATCGGGTCAATTGTACATTGACTTCGTGAATAGTTCCGATTCACTTCTCGTTATATACTAACTCGGTTTCAGCACCTCCAGCAGAACGGCTTTGAGACTCCGATGTGCAATCTCATCTATGCGAATCAAGTCGGATGGCAAGTACGAGTATCGGAAGGATCTCTACGACCAAGCAGGCGAACTACTTGGTGAATCAACGAGGAGCAAAGGCCTCGATGCAAGTGCGGAGTTTACACGGCGAATGATGCGGAATCTCGAACGTGCCGCGGAACATCCTGATATGACGGAAGATCTCGCTAAAGTACTAAGTACGCCACAGGTAACGCTCGAATATCGGGTTGAATCGGGAGTTCAAGTCGAAAGGTAAGCTCGGTAGGTGTGCAGTAGGCTTATTGACCGCGGAAAACAATCTTTTTCCATGGCAAGTAATCAAGTCACCGACGAAACCACGGTCAACGACGGCCATTCGGTGACGGTGCCATCCCAGATTCGGGAGGCACTGGACATCGAACCCGGCGACAAACTCCGCTGGCGACTCGACGACGAGGATAATCTCACTGTCGAAGTAGTGAAACAGCGGTTCGGAGCGTTCGATGATCTTGAACCGGTAGATATTGGAGAGGAGACGAATGCAGTCGAATTAGAGAAGGAATTCGGAGCGTTCTAATGCCGGTCATCGTCGATTCTAATATTCTCATCGGCCAGCGATTAGCTCGTGACCAATACCATGAGCAAGCGAACGAAATCGTCCGTGCTATCGACCACGGCGACCTTCCGACAGCTCACATCACGAATTACGTTCTTGGTGAAGTACTGAACATCCTTGGACGACGAGCGGGGCACGATGCGGCTGTTGCAACGCTCGACACGCTCATCGAAAGTGCAGGGTTCGAAATCGTTCACTCCCCGAAGGCAGATTTCACGAGCGGACAAGCACTCTATCGACAGTATCCCTCCCTCACATTTGTTGACGCGCTAACGACGGCGTACATGCAACGCGAAGGTATCGAGTACGTCTACAGCTTTGACGATGATTTTGACGCAGTCCAAGATGTTACGCGACTCGATACCGCGAGTAATCCGTTTCGAGGATAGCCGACCCGATAGCGGTCGAATCACGCTATTGATTATAATATCGTAAGAATACGGGTGAGACACAACCCACAGCCGGTAGTACCGCAGAAACACCGCAGAACAACCGCACTCAGCAGTAGTCGATAGATGCGTACAGAGGGTGGCTAGCGTGAATGTTTTAGCCTGTGGTTGGTGTGGTGCGGCTCACGGGGGGTTCGCCGGAACCCCCCGTATTATGCGATTGTAATCTATCCCTCCCGGTGAGCGCGTACCCAACCGCGAAGGTCGGGATGGTTCCATTCAACGCGGATACTCTTCTCCTCGACCTTCGTGGTAGCGTCCACGTCCGGATTAGCGAGATGGCCGTCAACGTAGTGGACACCGGGAACTCGTTCGTCCATCTCTTCCATCACGCGATAGCCGTCCGTGTTGTACGCACAGCCGTAGTGCGTCGCTACTTCGCGGTAGTTCAGATAGACGACTTCCCCACCCGCTTCCCGTACTTTCTCCTCTGCTCGACCGAGGACGTTCAGATACTTTTCCTGAACCGTGGCAGACTCGGGACGCTTCGTCTTGAAGTTCAGCAGTCCGGCGTTCTCCCGCGACCGCTCGATGCAGTCGTACAGTTCGCCTCCGACATTCGCGGCTTCCGCCACAAGGTTCGGCGAACTTGCATCGACGCTACTCCCGTCCTCTAACGAATACTCCCGAACGTCGTTGATGATACGCGAAACGGACGCTCGAACGCGCTGGTTTTGCTCCTTTTCCTCGTCGAGTTCCGTGCGTAGCTGGTCGTTCTCCGCTTCGAGTTCATCGACACGCTCTTCGAGGCGGTCGTTCCGTTCTCGTTCTTCCTCGACTTGCTGTTCGAGATTGGCAACGCGCTCCGCGAGTTCGTCGAGCAGTTCCTCACTGCCCATATCGATCACCTCCTTGAGCGACGAGATCCGCACCGCACTCCGTACAGCGATAGCACTGCGAAGATTCCTCTCCACACGTAGAACACCGTCTCTCGGCCATCACTCCTCACCTCCCTGTAGTCGCGTAGGATGAACGGTACAACCGCAGGGACTGACGGTTGCGATACTCGGCCCACTCACTATCGTCCACGTTACTTGCTCGCCGCACTCTGGACAGGTGCGGCTCATGCCCTATCACCTCCGCGAGAGAAGTCGCTGTCTCTGTGGGGGATTAGTGTAAAATTTCTGATAGTCCCGGGCGGATTCGAACCGCCGTCAATGGCTCCAAAGGCCATTATGATTGGCCGCTACACCACGGGACTGCACTCGCTTTGCTTGTTTGTCCCGTGTACCTCGCAAATTCGTCAGATTTGCTCACCACCGGATGACGACAAGTCGCCATCCGATCCTCGTCTCACTTCGTTCGACAAGACACCACGGGAGTACGATTGCATTTGCGGGTAGTGCATCCTCATACAAGTGTGTTGCTTTTCGCTCTGTAATCGTGAAAGAGGAAGCAAGGATTCAGCCTTCAGTTTAGTCCGCGCCACCTTCTTCCACCAGATACGTACACATATCCTCCTCGGCGTGGAAACACTCCGGACACTGCGGTTCGCGGTCGATAATCGTATCAAGTCGTTCGGCCACCGTCTCGTCGATGACGCTTTCGAGTTGCTTGGCTTCCATCCGGAAATCATCGACTTCAAGGACGTTTGCGAGGAAGCGTTCGAGGATACAGTAGGTCTGGAGGGCGTCACTGGCGCGCTTCTCCCCGTCTTCAGTGAGGGTCGCACCGCGATACTTTTCGTGTTCGACCAACCCGCGCTCTTGGAGCTTGCCGACCATTTCGTTGACGCTCGCGGGACTCACGCCGAGTCTGTCCGCGAGTGCACCGGTTGCCGCCGGGCCATCTTCGATACGCTGGACGAGATAAATCGTTTTGAGGTACTGGTCTGCCGTGTTCATTCTCTGGCCTCCATCAATTTCGCCACTTCTTCGACGCCCTCGGCTTCCTCTGCCCGAATCGCGGTGAGCGTTTCGAGCAGTCGTTCGCGCTCGACCGCGAACGATGTCTCGCTCGCTTCGATAGCCGTGATGAGGTCGTCGTAGAATTTGTACGCTGTCTCCTCGCCGTGCAGTTGATCGTAGAGAACGCCGTCGAAATCGTCGGGCGCGGTTTGTGCATACTGCTGTCCAACCAGCAGTTCGATTTCCTCGAACGGAATCGTCTCGGCATCGAGGTCGTCGATGAGAGATTCCAACCGTTCTCGATGCTCTGCTGACTCTTCACCCGCTTCGGAAAGTAACTCGCGCACGTCTTCGTGAAGTTCGTCCTGCTCCCGCGATGGAAGCGACTCGAAATGACGCGCGGCCCGTGCCTCGACGAGTTCTTCCAACACGACGCCGATTTGGAGCAAGCGCGCGAGTTGGCGGTCGGACGAGACGCGCTGACCCACACTCATATCTCGGGAGACGGGACGAGGAAACTTAACACTCCCTGATGCAGTTTCGTGCAGAAAGAAAAACGAATCAAACGAAGGTGAGAATCGAAAAACGGCCAAAAAACGCCTTATCCGAGACGTTCGACGATTCCGGAATCGAGGTCTTCGCGGAGTTCTTCGACTTCGACTTCGTCCAAGACGGGGACGAAGAACCCTTCCACGAGCATGTCCTTCGCAAGTTGCGGCGGCACGCCGCGCGAGGTCATATAGAAGAGGTCTTCCTTGTCGATTTGCCCGACCGTCGCCGAGTGACTCGCTTCGGTGTCGTGGTTGTTGATGATGAGTTTCGGCGAGGCGTCAGCTTCGCTTCCGTCGGACAGCATGAGCGTGTTTTCACGCTGGTAGGAACTGGTGTCCCACGCTTCGGTTCCGACGTCCTGCACACCTTCGTAGACGGAGCGTGCTTCGTCGTCGAGCACGCCGCGGGTCACGAGGTCTGCGGTCGTGTGCGCCGTGTTGTGCCAGACGCGCGCCGCGATGTCGAAGTGCTGGTCTTCGTGGCCGAAGAACGCGCCCACGGTCTTCGTCTCGGAGCCTTCGCCGTCGAGGTTCGTCTCGACGGAGGACTTCGTCAGACGCGAACCGAGGTTACCCTCGATCCAGTTGAGCGTGGCGTAATCCTCGGTGTTGCCGCGCTTCAGCGTGTAGTTGTACGTCTCCTCGTCCAAGTCTTGGAGAGAACCGTACTGGACGTGGCTGTTCTCGCCAGCCGCGATTTCGACCAGTCCGCTGTAGTAGCGCTCGCCGGAGAGTTCTTCGCTGTCCTGTCGCTCAAGAATCGTCACCGAACTCGATTCCTCGGTGACGACGAGCGTGTAGTTGAACAGCGATTGGCTCTGCATCGTCGTCCGGATTTTCACGTCTTCGGCATCGACGCCCTTCGGGACGTAGATGAGCGTCCCGGTCGTGAACAGCGCCGTGGAAAGCGCCGTCAGGTAGTTCTCCTGCGGGTCGATGATCGAGCCGAAGTACTCTTTGACGAGGTCTTCGTGTTCGTCCAGCGCGTCAGCCATCGAAAGCACCGAGACGCCTTCCGGTTCGACTCGATCTTTTTGCTCGTCGGCCGAGAGCGGGTCAACGAAGCCCTCGTAGTCGAGCGCGTCGAGGTTCGTCCAGTCGCGTCCGGGCGTTCGGATGACGTCCGGCATATCGACGTCGGAAAGCGCGTCGAGCGCGTCGAGACGGGTTTCGAGCAGCCAGTCGGGTTCGCTGAGGTTGCCCGAAATCTCGCGAACGGTTTCCTCCGAGAGGGTGCTGTGTACCTGCGTGCTCATCCGAGACTTCCCTCCATTTCGAGTTCGATGAGGCGGTTCAGCTCCACCGCGTACTCGATTGGAAGCTCTTCGGTGATGGGTTCGATGAACCCGCTGACGATCATCTGCTTCGCGTCGTCGTCGTCCAATCCGCGGCTCTGGAGGTAGAACACGTCCTCGTCGCCGATTTTACCGACTGTCGCCTCGTGAGCAACGTCCACGCGGTCTTCGTTGATTTCCATGTACGGCATGGTGTCCGATGTGGATTCGTTGTCGAACATCAGCGCATCACATTCGACCGCAGTAGACGAGTCCACCGCACCGTCGCTGATGTGGACGAGGCCACGGTAGTTGGTGCGGCCGCCGTCCTTGCTGATGGATTTCGACTCGATTGTCGAGTTCGTCTTCGGCGCGTTGTGGTACACCTTCGCGCCGGTGTCGATGTTCTGGCCTTCGCCAGCGAATGCGATGGAAATCTGGTTCGCGCTCGCGCCGCGACCCTTCAGGATGGAACACGGGTACAGCATCGTCGCCTTCGACCCCATGCTTCCCGACACCCATTCCATGCGGCCACCGGCTTCGACGATGGCGCGCTTGGTGTTCAGGTTGAAGGTGTTCTTCGACCAGTTCTGCACGGTCGAATACTGGACGTGAGCGTCTTCGTCCACGAACACTTCGACGCCGCCGGAGTGGAGGTTGTGGCTGCCGTATTTCGGCGCGGAACAACCCTCAATGTAGTGGACTTCGGAGCCTTTCTCCGCGATGATGAGCGTGTGCTCGAACTGCCCCATCCCTTCGGAGTTCATGCGGAAGTACGCCTGCACGGGCATTTGCACCGTCACGTCTTCCGGAACGTAGACGAACGACCCGCCGGACCAGACCGCACCGTGCAGTGCCGCGAACTTGTTGTCGCTCGGCGGCACGCACTTCGTCATGAAGTACTCTTTGACGAGGTCTTCGTGCTCCTGAACCGCTCGATCCATATTACAGAAGACGACGCCCTTCTCCTCCCACTGATCTTGCATGTTCTGGTAGACGACTTCGGACTCGTACTGGGCACCGACGCCGGAGAGCGCCTTGCGCTCGGCTTCCGGAATACCCAGCTTTTCGAAGGTGTCCTTGATGTCGTCCGGGAGGTCATCCCAGCTATCTGCACCCTCGCGTTTATCAACGTCGGGGCGGATGTAGGGGACGATTTCTTCGACATCGAGTTCTGTGAGGTCGGGCTGGCCGGGCCAGTCCGTCGGCAGGGGCATGTTCTGGTAGTGCTCCAGTGCACGGAGACGGCGCTGAAGCATCCATTCGGGCTCGTCCTTGTCCTCGCTGATGAGGCGGACGACCTCTTCGGTCAGACCCTTATTGGATTTGACCGCGGCCCGCTGTTCTTTCTTGAACTCGAACCGTTCTTCGGTATCTGTCTCTTTCAAGTGGTCCTGTTCTGAACTCATAGTATCACCTTATGCGGTTTGGTAGACTTCGTCACGAACCCAGTCGTACCCTTTGTCTTCGAGTTGCTCGGCGAGTTCCGGCCCGCCTTCCATGACGATTTCGCCGTCGAGCATGATGTGAACCGTATCAGGTTCGACATAATCGAGGATACGCTGGTAGTGGGTAATCTGGAGGATACCAGTACCCTGTTCGTCGCGCAGTGCGTTGATTCCGTCCGATACGTCCTGCAATCGGTCGATGTCCAGCCCGGAGTCGATTTCGTCCAGCACCGCGATGGACGGTTCGAGAATTGCGGCCTGCAGAACCTCGTTCTGCTTTTTCTCTCCGCCGGAGAAGCCAGCGTTGAGGTACCGCATTGCGAACTTTTCGTCCATGTCGAGCAGTTCCATCTTCTCTTTGAGGAGCTCCTGGAACTCGGCGACGCCGACCTCGCCGTTGTCGGCGGGGCCTTCCATCGGACTGGTTTCGTAGCCGGTTTCTTCTTCCGCTTCTTCCTCGCCCTCGTCTTCCTCGAAGAGTTCTTCGCGCTCTTCGAGTTTTGCGTTGAGTGCAGTGCGGAGGAAGTTCGACATCGTCACACCTTCGATTTCGGCAGGGTACTGGAACGCGAGGAAAACGCCGAGCGCGGCGCGCTCGTTCGGTTCCAGTTCAAGGAGATTCCACGTTCGCATGTCGTCCGGAATCTCGATGTTCTCGAATTCGTCTTCATCGAGGTGGAGGAGAACCTCTCCCTCGGTTACTTCGTAGGCAGGGTGTCCTGCAACGACCTTCGATGTCGTCGATTTACCACTCCCGTTCGGTCCCATCAGAGCGTGAATCTCGCCGGTTTTGACTTCGAGATCGACGCCTTTGAGGATTTCTTCATCTTCTTCCACGACCTCTGCGTGGACATTTTTTAGTTCAAGCGTTGCCATGTTAGGTTCACCTAAGACGTGTAGAGCAAGGGCATATCGTCCCATAACCGTTTCGCATTCGTATGCAATCGGTTTTCGGAAAGAAAAAATTCTTTTCGCTGAGCGGAAAAACCGCGCAATTATTTGTCTTTTTTCTATACAGTATCTATTCTACATGAAGCTGCTCAAACCGGTTTGTTGCTGTCCCGTTTTTACTTCTTCCCACGAGATGTCGAGGGCTTCCAGCACTCTCGCAATCGGCCCTTTGAGCGTCTTGTCGAGCATCTTGTCCCAGTCCACTTCGAACTCCTCAGGAATCTGGTCTGCGTACTCGAAACAGATAACGTCCTGTTCGCGCTTGAACTCGCCGTACAACGGGTCTGTGCGGGCGTCGAATCCTTCGTCGTTTTCCATGCGCTCGAAGAACGACGGGTGGACTTTCTTCAAGTAGAGTCGTTTCGGCTTGCTTCCGCGCTGGAAGTTGGTGCCGAGTAAGAGGTTTGCGTACTTGGCACCGCGAACCTGTGCGGTGTCAGTGTCGTAGTTGTCGAGTCGTTTGCCGATTCCGCCGGGAATGGCGATTTCGTCCAACCCGACAGTGCCGCCGAGGAAATCCTCGATAACGTCGTGGACGTAGGTTTCTACGTCCGCTAAATCCTCACCAGTGACAATCATCTCGATGACCTGCCGCTGGACTTCCTTCGTAATCGGCGCGATGTCCGAACGTTTGTACTCGAATCCGGTGATGTCGATGTCGTCTACCTCCTTGCCCTCTTTCCAGACGATGTGACCCGCGTAACGTTTTTTCTTGCCCGCTTGGAAGAACCGGCGGTACAGTTTCTCGAACTCGATCTGGAAACGGTGGTTGTCCGCGTTGAGGTCTTCGCGCGCGAACTCGTCGTATCTCGCGTTGATGTGTTCCTCGATTTCGAAGGACTGTTCGAGGGCGTCTTCTTTCTCGATGTCACCGCCGAGTTCCAACATGACCGAGTCAGTGTCACCGTATGCCACGTTGTAGTCGATTTCGTTCGCCGCGGTTTCGGTGAACTCGATGACTTCCCGGCCGGTTGCGGTGATGGCCGCACCCATCTCCTTGTCGTAGAGACGGAATCGTTCCCACCCCAAGACGCCGTACAGCGAGTTCATTATCACCTTTATTGCGGCCTGCTGACGGTCAAAAACCTCGTACTCCGCGCTCCCCGGTTTGTGTTCGTTCCGGAACGATTTTTTCTCCTCTCGCTCGCTCAGCGTCTCGTTGATGATTTCCCGAACGATTCCATCCGGTTCCTTGCGGAAGTGGCTCCCGTTCGGCGCGACGTAGGTGTCGCCGTCGTACACATCCGGGTCAACCGACGTTTCCGGCGACAGATTGAGCGTCACCATGCACATCGGATACAGCGACTTTAGGTCGAGCACCGTGACGTTCTCCCGGACTCCCGTAATCGGTTCGAACACCGCGCCGCCCTCGTAATCCTCGGCTTCGAACTGCCCCTTCGACGGCAGCGCGAACTGGTTGTGCGCTTTGTGCAGGACGTACACGTCCACCGCGTCGCCGGGCGTCGTCGCGTCTTCGAGTTTACAGCCGACGAACTCCGCGACTTCCCGCCAGAAGGTGACGATGTCCTGTTTCTTGTCGAGTTCGACACAGAGTTCCACGTCCCGAATGTTGTATTCGAGCAGTCGCGTCGGGTTCTGTTCCCAAAGGTCACCGATGTCGCCCGCGTAGCGCTCCTTGCCGACGCCGAGTTCCGTTTCGCCCACGGCGTCCAGCCGGTACGAGTCGAGTTCGGTGAACTGGGTTCGCTTGTAGGCGTACAGTAGGTCGAAGACGACGCGGCCCTTGATTGTCGGCCCACCCCAATCGCTTCGCCAGACTTCGTCTATGCGCGACAGTCGCTCGTAATCGAGGTCGTAGTCGTGGTGCTGTCCTTCCAATCGTTCCAGTCGGTCTAAGAAGTACGGCGCGTCGAAATCGTCGAAGTTCCAGCCCGTGAGCACGTCCGGGTTGGTTTCCGAGATGTAATCGAGGAATGCGTCCAACATGGCCTCTTCTTCCTCGAACGTTCTAACCTCGATTTCGGGGCCGTCGCGGAGCGGTTCGTACTCCGGAACGCTCTCCGGTAGGTCGGCGTCGCCGTCGGGTGCGTCGAACAGCCACGCGATGTATTCGTCGCGGTAGGAGTCGTGACTGGCGAGACAGATGATGGGTTCTTCGCCGTCTTCCGGGAAGCCGGAACGGTCGTCGACCTCGATGTCGAAGGTGTGAACGCGCAGATTCGTCTGCACGTCCGTCGCTTCGACTTCGTTCTCCTGGACGACGAGGTCGCCGTCGTCTTGCCGACGTTCCGGAATCCGAATTCCGCTTTTGATGTCCTTGTCGATAAGGAATCGGTTCGGAAAGAGGATGTCCGCCTCGTAGTGGTCGAACTGATCGCGAATGTTTCCCACGTCGCGCGGCGTTCGCCCGAAAATTTTCGTTAGCTTTTCGCCGCGGATACTCTCGTAGCCGTCCTCGGAACCGGTGAGTCGGTCGTCGCTTAGTTTCTCCTCGGTGAGCGATTCCGTCGGTGCGTAGAAGTACGGTCTGAAGCCGACGACACGGACGTGTTCGTGTTCGTCGGCTTCAGTTCGCCCGAAAACGTGAATTATCGGCGTTTCATCGTCGCCGTATCCGTCGATGGTGTAATCGACCTGCGTCACTGCGAGTTCGATGTCGCCTTGTGAGTCCGGAAGCCAGTCCGTATCGGCATCGACGACGGCCGCTGTCGCGTCGTCGTTTCCCGCAACGGCGTGGGCTTCTGCCGCGGGGCGTTCGCCCTCGCCCGCGAAGTCACCAAGCCCAGATTGAGTCATGTCGATTGTTTTTGGCGCTTCCCGGTAAAAACCCTCCCGTTTGCACCGGTTCCTGAAGGGAAAGAGACTTAATGTGCTAACGCTTAGCATAGGCCGAGGTCAAGCCAATGTCTGACCGTGCAACCGAAGACGGAACGCTGGACCGCGCAGAAACCGAGCTACCGGCTCCCGAGGAGCCGATGAGTTCGATAGAAGCCTATGAGACGGAGGACGGCGTCGTATTTTACGACGCAGAAAATCCGCTCGGATGGGTGAAGTCGTCGAGTGCGGTCACACTGAAAAAACAAGTCTGAGCTGACTCAGAAGAAGCGTATGGCCCGACTCCGGATGCGAGTCTGAAGCGACTCCGAACGCTTTTCTCTTTGGGAACGATGTATTAAACCAGTGTTCGATAAGTTCGGCCACGACGACGAGGGGTCGGATGACCCGGGATACGCCGAAGAGATAGACATGGCACCGGAAGTCCGTGACCCATCTGACCGGTTCGATACCGACCTGCCGTCCGCACCGAAACCCATCGACGGAGACGCAGATCCGGAAATACAGAAGGAATTTTGGGCACAAGTCATCCTGTTCAACATCGCCCTGTTCACACTCAGCCTCGGCCTCATGCTCGTCGGATTCGAACAACGGTGGACGTTCGGTGGTGCACTCGTCGCCGTCGGTATCATCACCTTCGCTCGTGGTTACAGTCGGTATCGCTCCTTCCAGAAGGACTAACCGCGCTCCGTCGCTATTTCGATTTATGCAAACCGTGCGTGACGAGTCGGGTTCTCGGTATCTCCTTCTCAAGCAATCCGATGAATCGAGTCTCGTCCGCGACCCGCAAACGGGAGATGAGCGCTATCTCGAAAACGACCGACTCACTCCCGTCGAAGGCGAGTCGACGTTAGAAACCGCCGCCGAGAGAGTGCCCTCGCCCGCTCGCCGAATCCTCACCGCAGTTCACAACGACCGTGCGCTCGGTCTGTTGGTGGAACTGTCCGACCGCGGAGGGCTTCCGGTCAGGGAACTCCTCTCTGCCTATGACATCTGTGAGAGCGACCTCCACGGCCTTCTCGCGGAGTTTCGCGCCGCCGGACTCATCCGAGAATGCAGGGTCGCTGGCGAACGTGGCTACGAGTTGACGGACGTGGCAATCGAGGGGCTGAACTCCCTACCCAAGGAGTTCGACCAGTGAATCCCCGTGTTCGACGTGCGACCGGTTCGTCGTCGAATCTTTTTCGACTCGCACGAGGTCGTCCGCGGCCCCGACCAGTTCGTCGTCGTGGCTGACGACGATAATCTGTTCGACACCCAAACCGCGCATGGACTCCACGAGTTCGACCAGTTGTGAGACGTGACCCGAATCCAAGAACACCGTCGGTTCGTCGAGAATGAGCGGCGGCATCGGCGCACTGCCTTCGATTCCCTCCGCCAGGAGGCGATAAATCGCACACCGCAGACTGAGGTTGAACAGCGCGCGTTCGCCGCCCGATAACTGTTCGGGGTCGAGCGGTTCGCCGTCCTTCTGATAAATTGTTAGTCGGTATTCACCGTCGAGCGTGATGCGCGAGTACGAATCGTTCTGATAGATGAGGTCGAACACTTCGTTCAGCATTCGTTCTAAGTTTTCGACGTTTCGCTGGCGGAGTTCCGCCCGAAGGTCGCCGTACATCGCCTGCAAGTCGTCAGCTTCGTCGTACAGCGATTCGAGAGCATCCACGCGGGAGACAACCTCTTTCCGTCGTTCTCGGAGATTTTCGAGGGCTTCGATTTCACCGCGAACGCCGCCGATTCGGTCGATGAGGTCGTCTCGTTGCTCCCGGAGGGTTTCTAACTCCTCGCCGACCTGTTCGAGATACGTTTCCGCCCGCTGTTTGCTCTCGCGCGCCTTTTCGACTTCGGATTCGTCGTACAGTCCCTCCAGTTCGGTTCGACGCGAGCGTTTTTCCGCGAGACGGTTGCGTCGCTGGTCGTTCAGTTCCTGTAGATGTGTTCGTTTTTCGGCGAGGCGGTCGAGTTCGCCCTCCGCATCCTCTATTTTGTCGTGGATGGAGTGGATTCGCTCGATTCGGGTTTTGGCGTCGGAAATGGACTGTTCTTCCCCTTCGAGTTCCGCAACTGATTCCCGATGTGTTTCTGCCTTCGATTCGAGTTCAGTCGCATCTTCTACCCTTCCCTCCGCGTCTTCGGTCAGTTCGTCCGCCTCCTCGCGGAGGGTTTCGACCTGTTCACGCTTTTCCTCGACTGCTGTCTCGCGGCTTTCCACCAACTGCTCGACGTTTTGCCGGTTGGTTCGCAGTTCGTTCACGCGGTTTTCGGCGGCCACGAGCGATTCCGCAGTTTCGATTTTCGATTCCAAATTGCGCTGCTTTTCGCGGAGTTCTTCGAGTTCGGATTCCAGTTCCGCCACTCGTTCCCGGTCTTCGGCTATCGTATCGACGTGTGGCGATTCTTCGACCGACTGCCCGCATTCCGGGCATTTCCCTGCATCCAGCAGTTTCTCGGCTTCTTCGACCTGCTCTTTGGCGGTTTGGAGTTTCGTCCGACATTCCGTCGCTTCCTCACGGCAGTCCGCCAGTTCCGAGCGAAGGGAATCGAGGTGGTCGCTCGCCTCGCCAAATTCAATTGGTGCATTTTCGAACGACTCGCGCTCGGATTCGATTTCGGCGTCGAACTCCGACAGTTTCTCCCGCCGGTCTTCGAGTTCGCCGGTCACGGCTTCGATTTCTTTCGTGAGTTTCTCGGCTCGATTGCGTTTTTTGCGCGCTCGTGCTTCGAGTTCCTCCGCACGTTCCGCGAGGTTCGACGCCTGATTGTCGAACATCTGGGCTTTCATCCGGGCGTCTTCTAACCGTTCGCTGACCTCGTCGTCCTTCGTCTCCAGTTCGTCCAATCGTGTGGAGAGTTCGTTCTCTGTTGCCGTGTCCAGTTCCGTTTCTCGCAGTTCGGTGTCGATGGTGGATTCCAACTCCGAGATTTCGTCCCGAATCTCGCTCGCCCGCTCGCGCAGAGAGTCGTGTTCTTGTTCCGCCTCCGTAATTTCTGCCTGCAACCCCTCGATGTCGTCTTCGAGCGCCGACAGTTCCTCGCGTTTTTCGTCGTGAGATTCGAGAACGTTTTTCGCGTCGTCGAGCGCCTGCTGGGCCTTCTCGCGTTGATCCTCGTAATTTTCGATGTCGGACTCCATCTCGTTGCGCTCCGATTCGAGGTCGTTGAGAAGACCGTGGAGATTTTTCTCCTCCTTCGCTACGATTTGCGTATCGAGTTCAGAAAGGCTTCCGCGCCGGTCGTCGAGAACGCTTTTCACGCCGAGGCGGGCGTCGCTGGCGCGTTCGCGGTACTTTTCCAATTTCCCCAACTGGAGGAGGTCGTCTATCATGTCCTGTCGCTGGGCAGGCGTCGCGTTGATGAGTTTGTTCACCTCGCCTTGCCGGACGTAGGCGCAGTTGACGAACGCATCGGCGTCCATGCGGAACAGCGAGGCGATGTGATTGCGCACGTCGCGCGCGCCGTCGAAACTCCCGTCGGGCGTTTCGAGGACGCATTTCGCGGTTTGGGCGGAGTCGCCAGTCGCGCGAATCCGTCGATGAATGTGATAGTCGCCGCCAGCGTGTTTGAACCAGAGTTCGATTTCCGCGTCCTCCGCGCCGATGGTGACGACATCCTCCAAGGTGCGATCGAGCGCGTTCGCGCCGTAAAGCGCGAAAAAGCACGCTTCGAGCAGGGATGATTTGCCACTGCCGTTGAGTCCGTGGATGACCGTGACGCCGGTGTCGAGTCGCAAATCCGCGTCCTCGTAGCATTTGAAGTTCGAAAGGCGAATCCGGTCGAATCTCACAGGTAATCCTCCATGGATACTTGGTCGTCTCCGGAACTGTTGTCGGTGGTATCGATTGTGTCCGTAGACTCAGTTGTCCCGGTGCTGTCCTCGGAGTCCGCCGTCTCGGTGTCATCCTCAGATTCTCCACCGTCTGCCGTCGCAGTCTCCGCAGATGTGTCTGTTGCTGATTCACCGGTCACTGATTCTACCGTGTCCGAGGAATCGTTTGTTGAACTTTCCAGTTCGTCACTCACACCAGAAACCTCGTCCGTGGTTTCTTCTTTTTCGTCCGTCGATTCGTCTGCCAGTTCGGCCTCTGCTTCCGCGTTTTCGGGTGCCGGTTCGAATGCTTCAACGTCCTCCGAGATGCGGTCTGCGACGTGTTCTTCGACCGCAGTTCGGACGTTCGAATCCGCAACTTTGCTCGCGCGAACGATTTCGTCCACGTCGTGTGCAGTCTCACTGAGTCCCATCTCACGAACTCGACTTCTAACCGCGTCGTCTGGGTCGGCAAAGGAAACGGAAAGGTCGTCCGCTTCGGCTTCGATTTCCCGGCGGTCGGTGACTCGGGTGACGAGTGCGCCTTCGTCCAAGGCGAACTCTTCGACTCGTGCGGCGGTTACATCTCCGCCCTCGCCGTCGATGGTAATCAGCGCGACCGAATCGGTCAGGTCGTACTCTCGAACGACATCCCGGATGCGGTCGATTCCCTCGTCCTCGTTGAGTTCAACTGAAATAAATTCGAAATCGCGGGTTTCGATTCCGCGGCGCGACAGCGCCACGTCGCCGTCGAACGTGACGATGTTGTAGCCGCGAGCATCGCGCTCGCTGGCGCTCGCGCGCTCGGTGGAACCGCAGTAAGTAACCCACGCCTCCTCGACACGTTCTTTTCCGTGTTTGTGGTTGTCACCGAGCAACATCGCGTCGAAATCGATCGACGCCTCGCTCAAGACGATCTCCGACTCCCAGTTGCCAAAGTCGAAGGGAGTGAACAGTCCGTGCGCGACGAGCGCAGAATGTTCCTGTTCGTGCGGAGAAAATTGGTATTCGAGGTCGTCGCGCTTCGATTCGGGAACGTGGTCTAACCCGTAAAACGCGGTGTTGCCAATCACGGTCGGGTCTGCCCCGAGTCGCGTTGCGAGTCCGAGCGTTTCGAGCAGGTCGAGCCACTGTTCGCCGCGCGTACTCTCGTGGTTGCCGACGATGGCGAGAAACGGAATCTCGGCCCGTTCGAGTTTCCGGAGGACGGAAATCGTTCCGTGAAGGTCGGAGAGTCCGGGTCGGCGGTCGTGAAACAAATCGCCAGCGTGAATGACGGCGTCGAAATCGTCTTCGATTGCGTCATCCACGACGCTGTCGAACGCCGCAAGGAAATCGTCCCGTCGCTCGGGCGAATGATACTGCCGATACCCGATATGGGTGTCGCCCGTGTGAATCACCCGTGTCATTGATTTGTTCGTTGGCTTCCTGCTGTTAAATGATTTCCGTGAGAGCCACGGTGTGGTCGATGGCGAATCGGGTCTCGCTCCGGTGAGCCGGAGGAAAAATCAGGAGACGTCTTAGCAAATCGGCAGGGAAACGATTTCGAAATCACGGCCCGGATTGGACGTGTGTTCTGATATAAACGTTCGGCTTCAGTAGTTCGATACACTACTCGATGTCGAGCGTGTAGAGGCGCTTTCGGGCGTCCGAGAACGAAAACCGCGAATCGACGAGGTCTTGGTCTTCGAGTCGGTTCAGCGCGTAGCGAACCGTTCGGGGCGGCAGGAGCGTTTCGTCGGCCAGTTCGCTCTGGGTCATCGTCTCGTTGTACTCCAACACCTTTGCGACCAACTTTGCACTGGGCGGGAGGTCGCGGACTGCCTCGGTCGAATCCGCATCTTGCAGTCGATTAGTACTCGTTTGGGATAGCTTTGGAACACTCATCGACTACCCATTTCAGATACAGGGTGATAATATTTCCTATTCAATTTTATTACCCACAGGAATTATCACGGGCGGCTGTGGAGCGGTAAAACAGCGCGAAAAGGTCGGTCACCCGAAGCCTCTTAAGAGACAGGCGCTTATCCGGAACTGATGACCGATACTGTGGATGACGTAGAACTCCCCTACGACGAGGAGAGTACGTCCAGACAGGAGAAAATAGAGGCACTCCAAGAGCGCCTCGAAGTCCTCGAATCCCAGAACGAGGAGATGCGGGACAAGCTCCTCGACGCGAACGCAGAGAACAACAAGTACCAACAGAAGCTCGAACGGCTCACACACGAGAACAAGAAGCTAAAGCAGTCCCCGTTGTTCGTCGCCACCGTTCAGGAGATTACGGACGAGGGCGTTATCATCAAACAGCACGGTAACAATCAGGAAGCTGTTACCGAAGTGACTGATGAGATGCACACCGACCTCGAACCGGATTCCCGCGTCGCCGTCAACAACTCTCTCTCTATCGTAAAGACCCTTGACGACGAGACGGACGTCCGTGCCCGCGTGATGCAAGTCACGAAGAGTCCCGAAGTCACCTACGAGGACATCGGCGGACTGAAAGAACAGATGAACGAAGTCCGCGAGACGGTCGAGATGCCGCTCGAAAGCCCCGAAATGTTCACCGAAGTCGGCATCGACCCGCCGTCCGGCGTTCTGCTCTACGGCCCACCGGGAACCGGAAAGACGATGCTGGCGAAGGCAGTCGCCAACCAAACCGACGCGACCTTCATTAAGATGGCCGGGTCGGAACTCGTCCACAAATTCATCGGCGAGGGTGCGAAACTCGTCCGTGACCTGTTCGAAGTCGCTCGCCAGCACGAACCTGCTGTGCTCTTCATCGACGAAATCGACGCCATCGCGTCGAAGCGCACCGACTCGAAGACCTCCGGCGATGCCGAAGTTCAGCGCACGATGATGCAGTTGCTCTCAGAGATGGATGGCTTCGAAGACCGCGGCGAAATCCGCATCATCGCCGCCACCAACCGCTTCGACATGCTCGACCGCGCGATTCTCCGCCCCGGTCGTTTCGACCGCCTCATCGAGGTGCCGAACCCGAACGACGAGGGCAGAGAACAGATCTTCCGCATCCACACCCGCGGCATGAACGTCGCCGACGACGTGGACTTCGAGAAACTCGCCGTCGAGACGGGCGACGCCAGCGGTGCCGATATCAAGGCCATCTGTACCGAAGCCGGGATGTTCGCCATCCGCGACGACCGCACCGAAATCACGATGCAGGACTTCGAAGACGCACGGGAGAAAATCGAGGCGGAAGACGACGAAAGCGACGAAGTCTCCAAGACGTTCGCCTAAGCGAACCGTCTAACACAGTCGGTCTTTTTCGCGTGTCTGCTTGTTCTGTCTTTTAATGGTGCCTATTTTGGTAGAGTGACGACCGCAGAAGTCACACCTTCATGCCTGCGAAAGACTTCGTCTTTCGCGGCACCTGAAAACTGTTGGTTTTCCGCGACTCGCAACCGTTTCGCGTTTACTCACCCGAGGAAATCTTTTATTTCTTCTGGCGAAGAGGAGAAAGGAACGAGTGGATCTGCCACAAGTGACTGCCCGAGCGAGGGCGTGACCGATAACCAGCAGTTGCCCTCAATATCTCGTCAAAACCAATAGTATAGTCTTGCAGACATAGGTTACGTCTAACAATCGTAGTCAGAATAATTTTGACTATGCCACACCCATCAGGTCAAAAATCAGATACGGCACGCCGAACAACAGAACGGTCATCACGGCGAGGATGAGCAGGTAGGACGCAATCGTGCCCGCCGCGGTTAGCCACGCGGGGTGGTCGAAATCGGCTGGAAGGTTCATACACGACTGTTCGGCGGGAGTACCTAAATCCTACCGGAAAAGGGGGGCAGTCAGCGAATAGAGTATGACTAACAAACAGGCTGTGGAAGCCACTAATAAAATACCTCGGAACAATCCAGAGAGAGGTTTCTCTTTAGACTCGTAATAATATTCAATTGACATAGCCAAAAAGAGAAATAGTAATGAAAAATCTGCGTAAAGAGAAATCGAAGACGTTTCCTCTGTCCACCGTACGACAGTTCGGAGAGCAACCCCGACAGCGCCGAGAAGAAAAACCCATAGCAGATACGCTTTTGGGCATTTCATGAGAGAGTATTTACTAATTCTAAATATATGAGTTTATACTCAGTCGAAATCGGGCCGTCTGTGTATTATATTATACGCTAGAGTGGGCGTGCTATCGAATGATATCCCCGATTCTGCGGGCCTGCCCGCCGAGTGAGGGATTTTTCTCCACGATTCGCAGGACTTCGTGGTCGGTCACGTCGAAGTAGGATTTCTGGGTCGCGTCCTCGATGAGGTCTTTTTCGAGTCGGAACTCGGTTCCTTCGTGAACCACATCGACGCCCTCGTCATCGAATGAAAGAGTAGTCATACTCCGGCGTTAGCCCCCGACGGATAAAAAAGCTGTAGAATAGCTATCGGCACACAGGTGTTTGGGAACGTAGCACATCCCAACTCGGCAGACGAGCGTCAGACGTTCTCGGGAGGATTTATTACGCGGGAATCGTTGGTAGGATGTGTGCCGCTCCGCTCCGACCCTCTGGATGAACTTTCGATTCCCGACGGGACGACCGTCGAAGAACACGACCTCGTGACCGACGGCAACATCATCGTCGGCGCACAGAGTACTGTCGAGTTCGGCGTGCGCGGGAACCACGTCATCGCGGGCGAGCGAGCGACCTTTGGTGGACATATCGAAGCAAAAGCAGACTGTCGCCTCGACCTCTGGTCGGAGGTCGATGGCGACGTTCTCGTCGGACAGGACGCCTACTTGGGCGAGCGCGTCCACATCGCCGGACGATTGATGGTCAGCGGTGACCTCGACATCGGGGACGACGTGCAAATCGACGACGGATTCGAAGCGAACGGCTGGATTGTCATCCGAAATCCGATGCCGACCGTCGTGTTCCTCTTCGTCTATCTCTCGCAGTTGCTTCGACTGGGTGAGGAAGAAGCCGCGAAAAACGTTATCGACGAGATGTTGGACGAGAGCGAGGCCGAGCCGGCGGTCATCCCGCGAAGCGCCCACGTCAGCGACGATGCGTGGCGCGTTTCGACCCCTGCGACAATCGGGGGCGAATGCCGACTGCACGGCAACATCCGCGCCGAGGAAATCGAGATGGGTTCGAACACCGAACTGTTCGGCAGTCTTCGCGCTCGCGGCGACATCGTCGTGGGAGAGAAGACGCGAATCCACGGCGACGTGACGACCCGCAATGGAACCGTCGTTTTGGAAGACGGGGCGGAAGTGCTGGGAGACGTAGCCTGCACAGACCTCGAATTTCACGAAAACGCAACCGCAGACGGAACTATGCGTGCCCGCGGCGAGATGACGATGATTCGAAGCGAGCGACGAAAGCCGACTGGTGAATCCGATGGCGAAAACGAAGGCGAGGAGACGGAAGATGCCGTCGAGACGGCGGAAGCCGCCCATCAGCGGGAACGAGGCGCGGGAGACGGCCCTGCTCCGCAAGCCTGAATATTGACACATTTCGGCAATTACCTCACGGAAGTGACAGACATCACCAGCGGATAGTATTTCGACCGAATGTCAGATATTTGTTGACTTCCCAACAGTATAATAACCTCCGGGGGCTTTGGTACTTGGTGACGCATGCAAACTAAACACACTCTCGGTTGGTGGTATCAATGCACTCGGTCGTGTTGACGAAAGGCGTTCCCGACTTCCGCGAAGGGCAGGTGTCGTTCGACGAGGACGGTCACTTAGAACGCGGACGGACGCCGACGGTGATGAACCCGAACGACGAATTCGCCCTCAAGGCCGCCCTCCAGACGAAAGTAAAACACGGCGGGCAGGTGAGCGCGATGAGCATGGGGCCGCCGGGCTACGCCGACGTGCTCCGCGAAGCGATGACGGTGTACGCGGACGACTGCTATCTCCTCTCCGACCGTGAGATGGCCGCTGCAGACACGTGGGCGACGGCGATTACCCTCTCGGCGGGTATCGAGAAAATCGGCGAACCGGACTTGGTTTTCGCGGGCTTCAAAACCGCAGACGGGGAGACGGGACAGACTGGCCCGCAGACGGCGTGGTGTTTGGACTATCCCATCATCACCCACGTCATCGCGATGGAAGTCGATGAGGACGAACGACAGGTGCGCGCGAAACGACTCGTGGAGGGTGACGTAGACGAAATCGAAACAGTCACCGCGCCGCTCCCGGCGTTCATCGTGACCGACCCGGAGTACGAACCATCGTACCGAAAGGCGGCCCACCGACTCCAGAAAAAGCGACTGAAAGCCGAAACCGAAGAACGCGCCGAGGAGTACGAAGAGTACCTCTCGACGTGGGACCACGCCGACCTCAATCTCGACCCGGAGTACATCGGACTGGACGGGTCGCCGACAATCGTGTCGTCGGTTGACCCGATTCCGAAGGCTCCGGCAGAGCGGGACGCCACGATGGTCACGCCCGACGACGAGGGGGCGATGGAGGACGTGCTCGAAACGATGCGGCCATTTGCGACGGGGGACTGATAATGACGAACGAAAATCCCGGCGACCGAACCGTCGAGGAACTGGAAGAAGACGTACAGACCGTAGAAGACCCGGGTGCTTTGGACGACCTGCTCACGGACGAAGAAGAAGGTAAGGACAGAAAAACCGCGAAGGAGGTCATCCAAGCCCGAATCGACGAACTGGAAGCCGAGACGAAAGGTGGCGAAGCGACAGAAGACACGGAAACCGAAGGCGAGTACGAAGAGACGGCGGAGGACGTAGAAGACCCCGAGGAGGCCGAAGAAACGGCGGCGGAATCGGACGCGTCCGATTCCGCCGCAGACGCCGATACATCTGATGACGAAGCGGAAGGAGACGACGGACTCACCCATCCTACCGCGGACAAAAAACACGTTCGGGCGCTGGACGACGGCGTTTACCGCGACATGTGGGTGTACTGTGAGACGCAGGGCGGTGAACTCCTCGACGTGTCGAAGGAGATGCTCGGCAAGGCCCGCGAATTGATGGACGACTACGAAACAGAGTACGGCGGCGACGAACGAGTCGTCGCCGTACTCGTCGGCGACGACATGCGCGACCTCGCGGAGGAATGTATCGCGCTCGGCGCGGATGTGGCGGTGTACCACGACGACGACCGACTGGAGCGATTCCGCCACAAGCCATACACCGAAATCGTGGCGGATATGGCGCGAACCGATGCTGACTGGAAGGAGTACGACAAACCGCGCTACTTCCTCTTTCCGGCGACGAACAACGGACGCGACCTCTCCGCGCAGGTACAGGGTGAACTCGACTCCGGACTCGCGAGCGACTGTTCCGGCCTGACCATCACGAACGAACTCATCTCGAATCCGGTGAAAACCGGCACGCCCGGCGAGAAGGTGGATTTCGAGCGCATCCTGCACATGAAGCGCCCGGACTTCTCCGGGTTCGAGTACTCGACCATCCTCTGTATCGACAACCCCGACCGGGAGTTCCATCCGCAAGGTTGTTCCGTGATTCCGGGCAGTTTCGACGCGATGGAGGCCGACCCGGGACGCGAGGGCGAAATCGTTTCACACGACATCGACACGCCGGACGACTGGTACCGCGTGGAAGTCACGGACTGGGACACCCTCGATACCGGCGTCGATTTGACCGGACGGGAAGTCGTCGTCGCAATCGGTCGCGGAATCGGCGACGACCCGACGGAAGGAATCGAACTCGCCTTAGACCTCGTGGACGCCTTCGACGACGCCGACCTCGGTTTGTCTCGGGGTGTCGTGACGGCATCCTACAGCGTGGACGGCCACGTCGAGCAGTACGTCAGCGAGGAGCGCCAAATCGGCGAAACCGGCCAAATCGTTCAACCGCCACTCTACATCGCGGCGGGCATCAGCGGCGCGATTCAGCACAAGGTCGGGATGGATGAGTCGGAGACGATTATCTCGATTAATACGGATACGGACGCCGATATCAAGGATTTCAGCGACTACTTCATCGAAGGCGATCTGTTCGAAGTGTTTCCTCGCCTCACCGAGGCAGTCGAGGCGGGCGAACTGGATGCGGTCGTGGCGGAAGACGATGACTGAACATGGTAACTGACAGCCAATGACAGGAGAATACGAACAGTACGAAGCTGTCGTAGTCGGTGCTGGCCCCGGCGGGGCGGCGGCGGCCGCGACGCTCGCACGCAACGGAATCGAAACGCTCGTCCTGGAACGCGGTGCCGAAGCCGGGTCGAAAAACGTCTCTGGCGGCCTCATCTACGCCGAGGAGTCGGCCCCCTACACCATCGACTCGCTCTTTCCCGACTTCCGCGAAGAGGCTGCAGAACGTCCGATTACGAGCTACAACATCCACAACGTCGCCGACGAGAAGGTGAAATCGTTCGACATCACCCGCCTCCACGAACACGATACGGAGTGGTCTGACGCCGTCCTCCGAAGAAAGATGGACTCGTGGCTCGCAGACCGGGTTCACGAAATGACGAGCGAAACCGGCGGCGGCCTGCTGACCGGCGTTCGAGTGAACGGTTTGCTCCGCGAGAACGGCAAAATCGTCGGCGTCACCTGCGACGAACTCGACCCAATCAAGGCCGACTTTATCATCGCGGCGGACGGTGTGAACAGCGAACTCGCCCGCGACGCCGGACTGATGAACTGGGACGAACCGGACGAATGGTTCCAAGGGGTGAAGGCCGTCATCGACATGCCGGAAGACGTTATCGCGGAGCGGTTCGGTGTGTCCCCGGATACGGGCGAAGCACACCTCTTCTCGGGCAACCTCTTCGATGACGTTCGCGGCGGCGGTTTCCTCTACACGAATCAGGATTCGCTGTCGATTGGCACCGTGTTCCACCTCGACAGCTTGGTCGCAGAGGAGGCGGAACCGCACGAACTGCTCGACAATCTGCTCACGCATCCACTCCTCGCCCAGTGGTTGAACGGCCACTACGACGAGGTGGAGTACAGCGCGAAACTCGTCCCTGATTCGAAGAAGGCGGCTCACCCCGCACCGCACCGCGGGCGACTCGCCCTCGTCGGAGATGCTGGCGGGCAGATGCAGGCCCAAGGGCCGATTATCAAGGGAATGAACCACGCCGTGACCGCTGGCGCGCTCGCCGCCGAGGCCTTTGCCGAGGCGCGAATGCGCGGCGACCCGGAGAAGGCCGGGCGGCTGTACGAGAAGAAATTGAAAGACGAGGGCGTGATGGGGAAACTGCGTCCGAAGCAGTACCGAACCCTCGGACGACTCGGCGAGAACGGGACAATTGCAAACCTCACCGACAACCTTCTCACGTCGCCAATTGGCCGTGCCGTACTTCGCTCTGGTGCGATGGAGTCGCAACTGGAACGCCTGTACGGTTCGCCGTTCCTCTCCTCGATGATTCCGGACACGAAGACTCCCTACGTCACGTTGCCGACGGTTATCGCAGAGGAGTTGGGAACCGAAATCGAAGACGCGAACGAAGTCGAACCGAAGAGCCTCGCCGACAGAATCGGCGACCTGACCTACGACACCGACGTTGGTAATCCGCACATCCGCCTGCGAAACGACTCCTACGAAGCCAGTGGTGCGGCGGTTTCGGCCTGCCCCGTCAGCGCGAAAGACTTCGGTGGTGGCTGTTACCGTGAGGAAACCGTGCAGATGAACGGCCACGAGGAGAAAATCGTGAGCCTCGACACGCAACCATGCGTCGAATGTGGCACTTGTGCCGTCGTCGCCGAGACGGAGTGGGAACATCCGCGCGGCGACAAAGGCGTGGAGTTCAAGCAAGGGTGAGCGAAGACAAGAGGGAATTCCCATCATGACCGAACACCGCGACCGAATCGCCGACCTCGCAAACCGAGCACAGGCCGACCGGGAGTCGTTCGACCCGCCCGAAAATCCGCCCGACGAGGAGCGCGCGGTGTCCATTCTGCGCTCGGGCGTCGGCGACGTCGTCTCGGTGTACGTCGAAGGGCGAACCGGCGAGTTCGTGCGATTCAACGAATGGGAGATGACGCGACTGGAGCAGGCATTAAACGACTGGTTGGCGCTGTACGCACGCTGTTACGGCCACGAAATAGAGACAGAGTTCACGGTTCGGGAAGTCGCGGAACTGGTCGTGAAGACCCACAATATTCACGACACGGTGCAACTGCTGACCCGAATTCCGCGGCCCGAAGTTCGCCGCGCGCGGCGCTAGTCGAACGCTTCTTCGTTTCCGACGAGTTCGAACAGCGGGTCGTACTCGTCCGGCAACTGCTGGCGAACCTGTTGGTATTCTCCCTCTGGAACGACTTCTGCGACGAGCGACAGCACGCCTTTCGCGTGAAAGAGCGCGTCCTGTCGCTCGATTCCTTCGCGCTCCGCTACCCTGTCTACGAACTCGTCGAAATGGAATCGCTGGCCGGATTCCGCCCGTTCGAGATACCAGTCGATTTCCATCGGGAGCGGCCCCGCGAGATCTTTGGCTTCCCCCTCCTGTAATCGCTCGCCGAGCGTCGTCAGCGTGGCGCGAATCGCCCGAACCGTCTTTCCTTGCTCGCCTAACTTCAGTCGGTGCTGTACCTGTCCGATGAAATCACTGTAGTTCATATTCTCCCCCAAACGTGGAACGACGGGACAGTACAAGAATCGAATGGGAGAACGGGATGGGTCGGAGTCGGTAGCAATCGACACAACCGGAATGGCGCGCGCTGGCACTGGTCCGAGGCGTTTACCGCCGAGGGTCAGTGGTGATAGCGTGCGAGGTCTTCCGGAACGAAGTTCTCGTGAGCGAAGCGAGCGAGGGCATGGAAGAGGTTTCCTCTTCCGGAGTGACGGAATGGCTTGTCAGAGCCTTGCTCTAACGGTGGATGACCGAAACGAGCGATAGCGAGTTGGAGGAATCGGTTGTGGTGGCGGTTTGCGGTTTCATTGGAGTCGTGGTTTGCTCACTCTCGTTCAATTATATTGTATCGAAGCAAATCACGATGCCAAGGACCAACCCAAAGCGCGGCCACAAAACGCTACCCGGATGCTGGCGTAGGGTGGATGCCATGACGGCAGTAAAAATCATCAAAGTGCTCGGCACGTCCGAAGAATCGTGGGAAGACGCCGCGCGAGAAGCAGTCGAACAAGCGAACCAGACTATCGACGACATCCACGGTATCGAAGTCGAAGATTGGACGGCGAGCGTCGAGAACGGCCAGATTACGGAGTACAAAGCGACGGTCGAAGTCGCGTTCCCGGTTCGCCACGAATAAACGGGGGTGGCGGTCGTTCAGCGAAGTTCCCAGAACGCCTTTTTCGGCTCCGAGAGGCTCATGAAGTTGAATGCCCAGTAAATTGGAGATGAATCCGTTTCGACTTGGTATGCAAGTTCACCACGGCGCGTCTCACCGTCTGCAATATCCGACCCTTCCGAGTACGACTGACTGAGCGAACTCGTCGCGTTGATATTCGAACCGTAGGAAAGACCGGTTCCAGTTTTGAGTTGCATTTGAAGGAGCGTCGAAACGGTGAGTGGCTCCCCGGTTTCGTTCGTAATTGAGAAATCCGGAATGACGTACTCGTGTCCGTCCTCCGCACTCGTGAACTCACCGAGAGAGGTTTCGGTTCGAACGTCATGAACCGTGACGGTAATTCCATCGTGAGTGACCGATTTTCCGGGTGATTTGATGTTCGCGTTGAGCGACTGTTCGAGGTCACCAATTGAATCCGCCTCGGAACCGAGGTCGATTGTTACACGTTCATAATCGAATAGTTCGAACGCGCTGAAATCAAACTGCATAGTGAGATTTTCGGCACCACTCGGCGCTTCGAAGACGACATCCCCGCGAGCGATCTCTCCGGGGGCTAGCAGACCACTCTCGATTGGGTGGTCGGTACTACTGAACGATGCGTCGTAAACGTGGTTTTCGCTGTCTTTTAGTCGAGTTTGCCAGAAACTATTGAAGTCGATGAACTCGCTGCTCGTGTTCTTCACTGCGAGTCGAACGACGATGAAGGTGTTTCCGCTTTGTGCTTCCGAGAACTCATCCAACTGTTCCGATTTTTCGACTGAACGAGCAACCATCGCCAAACTGTCATCTTTGACGACTTCGCCAAGAACCGCATTCGCAGAGTTCCGACTCTCGCTATCATCCGTGTCGGAACCGGTCGTCGTTTTGGCGTCATCGTTCCCCGATGGAGAACCAGTCGATTCCGGATCATCCGATGCGGTGTCGCTGGAACAACCGGCGAGGGCAGTAGTTGCACTAACGGCTAAGAAGGTACGACGGAACCAAAGGTTTGTCTCCTGCATTGTAACACTACACACCATATATCAAATTAAATTTGTTGATGTTCTATTTTATTAGGAAGAGAATAACACGCATAGATTCACTCGAACTATCTCTGAAAATGCGTTCTATGAAGAATGTATTAAAATTCGAAAAAGTGACTCGCTATAGTTTTACCGCCATCATCACCTCGTCCACGTAGTCGCCGCCGATTTTGTAGTGGTTTTTCCGAATCGCCTCGGTTTCCCAGCCGTGGGCTTTGAGGAAGTCGATGGCGTTCTGGTTGGTCGAGGGGGCGCTCTGGTACACCTTTTCGTAGCCGTTCGACCCGGCCCACTCCAATCCGCGTTCGAGCAGATGGCTTCCGATTCCGTGACCGGTGTACTCGTCCAAGACGCCGACGGTCAACTCCGCCGTGTGGCTGAGTTTGTCCAGTTCGGGCGCGTGGAGGTGCACCCACCCGACCACGTCGTCGTTCACCGTGGCGACGAAGAACATCCGCGATTGGAGTTCGTTGTGCCGGAGCAGGGCCTCCTGATGGTCGATTTCGTCCGCGACGGTTTCGGCGACGATATAAGTTCCTTCCTCCGCGACCTGTCGAATCGCGCCGACGATTCCCGTCAGGTCTTCCTGCCGGGCAGGGCGGATGATGAACTCTATATCTTCATCGAGGAACTCCTCTTCCGCCCCGGTTTCGAGCGAGACGAACAGAATCCCATCGTCCTCCGAGAGGTAGCCGTCTCGACGGAGGATGGCGACGTGGTGGAGGAACCCACTCGGGTCGATGCCGAGCGACTGCTGTACGTCGTCCGCATCGGCCGTCCCGTGCTGTTCTACGTATTCGTAGATTTGCTTACGGTCTTCGTGGCCGAACTCTAGTTTCTCGGAGAACTCCATGCACACTGTTACCACTTATCCCTACTTATTATTAACGATGGTTTTGACGGCGTACTGAGAGAACGAGTTCTATGTGAGTTGTGCCGATACGTTGGGCCACACAGTGCTGACTCCAAACGGAACTATGACTAAAACAGGATAGAAGCAATTTGATTTGCTGTATATTTTCGTTAACAACTCACGACTCCACTGAAAACCGCCACCGCACCGCGACAGCCACACCCTCCCCAACAGATTCTTTCGCTCATTTCACTCGCTCAGTCTCCACCGTCAGAGACACGCGCTGACGAACCGTTCGCTCGCCCCACTCACGAAGACCTCGCACGCTGTCAACACAGGGTTTCGGCGGTAAACGCCTCAGCCCTGTGCCAGCGCGCGCCATTTCGGTTGCGAAAATTCGACCGTTTGTGTCTCCGCTCAATCTCTCCTTTCCCCATCTCGAAAAACCGAAAGGCAATTCCCGATATCCCTGTTACCGACGAGCATGATTTCCATCGCGCTCGCGGGCAAACCAAACGCCGGGAAGTCCACGTTTTACAAATCCGCAACGCTGGCCGAGGTGGACGTAGCGAACTACCCCTTCACCACCATCGACGCGAATCGGGGCGTGAGCCACGTCCGCACGGACTGTCCCTGTCTCTCCCGCGACGAACGATGCGGCAACGAACACTGCCACGACGGCAAACGCTACGTCCCAATCGAACTGCTCGACGTGGCCGGACTCGTCCCGGGCGCGCACGAAGGTCGAGGTTTGGGCAATCAGTTCTTGGACGCACTGACGAACGCCGACGCAATCATCAACGTCGTGGACGCCTCCGGCGGAACCAACGAGGAGGGCGAACCCGTCGAAGTCGGCACTTACGACCCGGTCGAGGAAGTCGATTTCATCGAGGAGGAGATGAACCAGTGGCTCGCGGGCATCATCGAACGCAACTGGGAAACCGTGGTGCGCCAATCGCGCTCGCCCGGATTCGACATCGACGAAGCTCTCTCGGAGATGCTGACGGGATTCGGCGCGAGCGAACACGAAGTGGCCGCCAGCCTTCGCGAACTCGAATACCCCGACGACCCCCAACAGTGGACGGACGACCACCGCGAAGCCCTCGCCCGCGACATTCGCGCTCGAACCAAACCAATCATCCTCGTGGCGAACAAAGCCGACATCGCGCCCGAAGAGAACATCGAACGACTGCGCGAAACCGGCAAACCGGTCATTCCCGCGACTGCCGAGGGAGAACTCGCGCTCCGGCAAGGCGTCGAAGCGGGCGTCGTGGACTACGATTCGGGCGACGACGATTTCGAAATCGTCGGCGACCTGAGCGACCAACAGCAGGCGGGACTCGAACGAATCAGAGGTGTCATGCAGGAGTGGGGCGGAACCGGCGTGCAGGACGCCCTCGACACCGCCGTCTACGACCTGCTCGACAGAATCACGGCCTATCCCGTGCAGAACGAATCGAAGTGGACGGACGGCCAAGGAAACGTCCTTCCCGACGCCTTCTTGCTTCCCGACGGTTCGACCCCGCCAGACCTCGCGTATGCAGTTCACAGCGACATCGGCGACGGCTATCTCCACGCCGTAAACGCGAAGACGAACCGCGACATCAGCGACTCATACGAGTTAGAAGAGGGCGACGTGATAAAAATCGTGAGTACGGCGAAGTAGCGAAACTCCGGATTGACCTCGTTTTCCAGTACGAGCAGCATCGACCGACTAACGGACGGAATCGGTCAAAAAGCTATGGTCGGAAAGGGAATCAGCCTTCCAAAAATTCGACCAGCAGGTCGTTCACTTGCTCCGGTTGATCATTTTGTACCCAGTGACTCGCGTTGGGCAGTCGCTCGATCCGGAGGTTCGGAACCCATCGTTCCATTCCTTCCGTCAGTTCGACTCGGAGGGCCGCGTCCTGTTCGCCCCAAATCAGTAGGGTGGGTTCCTGCACTGTGGAATCACCCCGGGAACCACCGAATAGCGTTTTCAGTTCGTCCCGTGCCTGTTCCCGAAACAGCGCCCGGTAGTAGTTAATCGAACTCGTCAACGCACCCGGTTGCGCAGCGGCCTCGACGTATCGCTGAATGTCGGTTTCATCGAAGGCGTCCGGATTTGCCGCGCCGTCGCGGAACAGTTCCGCGATGGGAGTGTAGTTGCGAATGGAAAACAGACGTTCGGGGAGCCACGGCAGTTGAAAGTAGAACACGTACCACGAGCGCCGCAGTTGTTCCGGCGTTCGGAGCAGTTCTCGAAACCGTTCCGGATGCGGCGCGTTCAGCACCGCGAGTTTCTCGACTCGCTCGGAATGGCGAATGGCGACTTCCCACGCGATAAGGCCGCCCCAGTCGTGGCCGACAACGTGGGCTGATTCTTCGCCGAGATGGTCAATCAGTCCCAGAACGTCGCCGACCAGTTCGTCGATTTCGTACTGTTCGACGCCGTGCGGTTTCTCGGAGGCGTTGTAGCCGCGCAAATCCGGCGCGACGACGCGGTATCCTGCCGCCGCGAGCGCCGGAATCTGTTTCTGCCAGGAGTACCAGAACTCCGGAAATCCGTGCAGGAGGACGATCAGCGGCCCCTCACCGGCTTCGACGTAGTGGAGACGAACGCCGTTGACGATTGCGTCGTCGTGAGTCAGTTTTTCCGATGACATGAATCTGAACGTAGGTATGCCGACGATGCGGTTGCTGGTAAAGCTTGAGATAGGAGGAAAATGAAGAGTGTAGTGCTCGCTATCGCAGGTGACCGATGTGGTCGTCCATCTCGCGCGCAAGCGGAATCGAACCGGGACGAATCCAAAAGTAGTCGTAGACGACCCCCTCGTCCTCGCCATCTCCGGTGACCGTGTGTCGCCACTGGTCGCGGGATTCCTTCGCGATGAGGTGGAAGAAATGACGACGATACGCTTTTGGCTTCTCGTGGTGTTGCCACACGTCCGTCGTCAGGGGTCGTACTGACTCGAACCCCGTCAGACCGCTTTCTTCCTTCACTTCCCGAACGACCGCCTCGCGCGGCGACTCCCCGTCCTCGATACCCCCTTTCGGAATCTGCACGCCTCCCGCCGGGTTCGGATGCTCGAACACGAGCAGTTCGCGGGACTCCGCCCCATCGCGGGTGACGTAGGCGTAGGCTTTTTCCTCGGTAAACGTTGATTCGGTCACGAGTACAATCGTTAGATGAAGGGGAGGGGTGTAAGTGTCCCGGTCAGGATTTTTCGCTGAAATCGTCTTCGGCAGTCAGCTACACTACCCGAAAACCGTAAGAAATTACGACAGGGGTCGGAACCAGACCGCCGCGAGCAGAAGCGCGAGGAAGACGTACGACCCGCGAATTAGAAGCATCGTGGCCAATTCCGGCCCGGTTCGGTGGGCGACGACGCCGACAACCGCGAAGGCCAGCACCGCGAGAACGGAACTTGGCGGAAACACGTTCGCCACGACGAATCCGAGGACACAGAGTAGGGAGCCCGCCATGAGCAAAAATGCCGTCGTCCGGGCGCGTTCGCGTCCGAGAACGACAGCCACGGTTCGTTTCGAAATGGAGCGGTCGTAGTCGTAATCCTGTGCGTCGTCGATGACTTTCACACCGGAAAGGAGGACGAAAAAGACGCCAGCGAACGCGAGCGCAATCGGCGCGAGCGTTTGGGTCTGCGTGTAGAACCCGCCGAGGATGGCAAGCGCGATTCCGAGCGGGTAGCCTCCGGTTGCGGAAATCGGGTGCATGTCGAGTTGCGGCGCGTGAAGGTAGCCGATGAACCACCCCGGAAGCGTGATGAGTGCAGCACCGATTCCAACGATGGCCCAAAGCCCGGCGAGACAAAGAGTGAAAACCGCAGTCGCGGCGGCAAGGAGGAGTTTGCATCCTCGCTCTGTGAGTGGATGGTCGTCGTCCTCACCGCGGACGTGAAAATCGACGTAGCCGTCCTTGACGTGGGCCGTATAGACTCCGGCGAAGATGGCTGTCATGTGGAGTGCACCCGTCAGGAGCGAGAACTGTCCGGCGAGCATGCTCCCGAACCACGACGCCGCGATGGGTGGAAGCATGAACACCGGATGAATCTGGGAGACGACGGCGCGGAGGGCGGGGACTGCGCCGTAGCCATGGCGCGAAATGGACATGGCATCAAATCACGGGGGCAAAGAAGATAAAATCTCAGGTCAGTTGAAATACGTAGTCAAAAAACAGCTCGCCGATTGCCGATTATCGAACCGCGTTCGCCGCCTCGTCCATGATTTCGAGAGCCTCCTTGATTTCCTCAACGCCGGTTGCGTAGGAGATGCGGGCGTAGCCAGCGCCGTTTTCGCCGAAGGCTTCGCCGGGGACGACGACGACGCCGCGGGAAAGCACTTCGTCAATCCACCCCTCGGGCACTTTCGGCATGGCGTAAAAAGCTCCGGACGGCGTCGGCGTTTCGAGGCCGATGTCGGACAGGCCGTCGAGAAGCACGTCCCGGCGTTCCTCGAACGAGGACACCATCTCCTGCACCGGGTCTTGTGGCCCGGAAAGCGCACCTTTCGCGGCGAACTGTGCCGGGGCGCTCGCGCAGGCTTGGACGTACTGGTGAACCCGGAGCATACGCTCGATTCGGCGTTCGCTTCCGGCGACCCAGCCGAGTCGCCAGCCGGTCATCGAGTAGGTTTTCGAGCAGGCGTTGACGATGACGACGTTGTCCGATTCCGCGAACTCCATCGGCGAGTGGTGGTCACCGTCGAAGACGATGTGTTCGTACACTTCGTCCGTAATACAGAGTACGTCGTGTTCGTCCGCGATGCGGGCGAACTCACGGATGTCTTCCTCAGGCGAAACTGCGCCGGTCGGATTGCCGGGACTGTTCACGACGAACGCCGCGGTGTCGTCCGTAATCGCGTCCTCGACATCTGCGGGGTCGAGTGTGAGGTCTTCACGGACTGCCACTGGTTTCGGCGTCCCGCCAGCGATGTGCGTGAGGGCGTCGTAGGCGACGAATCCGGGGTCGGGGAAGATGACCTCTTCTCCCTGATTTACGTGGGCCTCCATGACGAGGTGGAGGGCTTCGCTCCCGCCCGCGGTGGCGATGATGTTCTCCGGCGGAACGTCGAGGTCGTTGTCGCGCTCGTGCTTCGCGCTGATGGCCTCTCGGAGTTCTACAATGCCTTTGTTCGATGTGTAGGCGTCCGTCGCGCCGGATTCGATGGCGTCGAGTGCGGCCTGTCGTGCGTGCGCTGGAGTTGGAAAGTCTGGTTGGCCGATGCCGAGGTTGATGGCGTCATCACCTGCGGCTTCGAACACTTTCCGAATCCCGCTAATCGATACGTGTTCGACCCTATCCGAAAAGCCGGTCATACGCCCGAAACCACGGAGCGGGGGGCGATAATTCTTCTCCTCGGCTACTCGACAGCCGTGTTCGTTTTATTCGACCTGTGCACGAAGGGATTCGAGGTGGTCGTCAAGGACGGAAAGAGCGGCGTCAGCGTCCATGTAGCCGTTTTCGTACTCTGAATACACTTTGTCAACATCGCGGAGAAATTGGGTCAAATCAACGTTGTCGGATTCACTCATATTCGACCGAAGGCACTTCGAACGCAAAAACGTCCTGTTTGCATACTGAGAGTGGTTATCCGAATATAAATTAAATACCACAACTCTACCTTAAATAATATATCTACTATAATAAATCTTAATAGCGACTAGCAGAGTTTTCCATATGCGATGTCAGAAAAATTCAATCGACGGTCGATACTCAAATCGCTCGGAACCGCGGCAACCGCCGGAACCGCAACGGTCGCACTGAGCGGTTCGGCGAGTGCGTTTACAATGGACGAACGCGTTGAAGTCACGGCGAGTGCACTGAACACGCGGGAACAGCCCGGAACCGACCAGCCAGTCGTCGCTACGCTGAACAACGGCGAAGTCGGCGAAATCATGAATGGCCCGACCACGAAAGACGGCTACACGTGGTGGGGTGTCCACTGGCTCGACCGCAATGTGTGGGGCTGGTCGGTTGAGCAGTACCTTCAGTCCACGTCCGGCGGCGGCGGCGGTGCGGACTTCGATTGGCCAATTACCGGCTACATCACCTCGCCGTATTCGTCGCCATCTCGACCGGGCCACCTCGCGGTGGACTTCGGAGCCAACCAGAACGTCGGCGAGCCGATTTACGCGGCCCGCGATGGTGTGGTTGACATCCGAGACTACCAAGCCAGCGGCTGTGGCAACTACCTCAAACTCGGCCACGAAAACGGTTATCAGACGATGTACTGTCATCTGAACAGTTTCGACGTTGTGCAGGGCGAAAGCGTCTCGCGCGGCCAGAAAATCGGTGGCATGGGCGACACCGGCAATTCCACCGCGCCACACCTCCACTTCACCATCGAGCAAAACCGCAACCACCTTTCGATTCCGGGTAACGACGGCGACAACGTCACCGCAGGCACCGCAATTCCGAAGGACTACTCCGGAATCTGAAATCGACGCAGTCGCAGGCACCGAAAACTACCAGTCGTTTTTTACGCGTCGAAATCGGGTGATTGTGTAGTCGCTGAAGTCGACGAGCGAAACGGTAATTATCGGAATGGACACAACCGCCAGCGGCCAGCAGTTCTCCGCGAGTGAGGAGTGCTTTTGGTGCAGATTTTGCCAGCGAGCGGGCCAATAGCGCGCTCGCGCGGCAAAAGGTGCTATTGGAACATCCGCAGTGGTTGTGCCTGCGAACTCTCTTCGGATTCGGCCTGTTGCATGCGCTGGGCGAGTTGTTCTTTCTGTTCGCGGATGTCTTCTGCCCGCTCCACGAGGTCGTCGGTGTCCACATCGATATCCGTAATCGGGGCGATACCGTCCTTGATGAGGACTTGGGCCGCCGCCGGGTCGGGGAACTGCGGGTCGGACTGGACGATGAGGCCGATTGCGTCGAGTCCGAGTTTTCCCGCGCGGTGCAAAAGCGCGCCGGTCGGCCCGCTGACCGCACCCGTTTCGTTCGGGAAGTCGATTCCGCGGTCGTCCAGTAGGTCTCCCATATCACCAGTCGAAACGCCGTACAGTTCGGGAACCGTCCCGGCCTCTTTCTGGTGTGGAAGGCCGCTCAGATAGAGCGGCGTCGCGTCTTTCGACTGAATCCACGAGGAAACGCATTTCGCAAACTGCGGCGACCCGTCGGCAGACACGGGCACGTCGCTTTTGAGCGCGACCAGGTTCCGCTCCTCGTCGGCGTACAGTCGAACGGGAGGCAGAAGTTCGCGGTCGTCGCCGTCGTACACCGCGATTTCCGGAATCCCGTCGCAGTCGATGCCCGCGTAGTAGGTCATGTCGAACTCCTCTACGATGTGGTCGGTGGCGATTTTTCCGACCAATCCGAGTCCCGGAAGGCCCTCGATCAGTGTCGGCGCGTCGAGTTCGATGTCCTCCGCAACCACGGTGATATTGCTCATACATCACAGTTCGGGCGGCTTCAACTTAAAAAGGAGGGAGTGTTCAGTTATCGAACCCGTCACGTCGCTCCGAAACCCACAAACACCTCTCGCACGCAGTGACGAGTAATGGACGCACTGGAGCGATACGAACCCATCATCGACGACTTCGAGGCGTTTCGCGCCGCCTGCGAACGCCCGCTCCCGTCGGTCGTTCGGGTGAACGAAATCAAAGCGACCCGCAAGCAGGTGACCGAGGCGTTCGACGCCGAGGGGGTCGCGTGGGAATCGCGCGACTGGAACGAGAACGTGCTGAAAATCGACAGCAGTCCCGGAAACACGTGGCCGTCCTTCCACGGCTGGACGCACGGACAGGAGGAAGTCTCTTCCATCTCGGCGTTCGCGCTCGACCCGGAACCCGGCGAGCGCGTCCTCGACTCCTGTGCCGCGCCCGGGAGCAAGACGACGCAACTCGGCGCGTTGATGGACGACGATGGACTCATCGTCGCCAACGACAGCAATCTCGGACGGCTGTCCGCGCTTCGATTCAACACCGAACGACTCGGAGTTACCTGCGTCGCCGTGACAAATCAGGACGCGCGCAACTTCTCGCTCAAACCGTTCGGCATCGAGGCGTTCGACTCGACACTCGTTGACGTTCCGTGTTCCTGTGAAGGGACGATCCGAAAGAATCCGACCGCGTTGGACGATTGGAGCCTCGATCACATCGAAGGCGTCGCGGGCGTGCAGAGGGGAATCCTTCGCCGGGCGATTCAAGCCACGAAAGAAGGCGGCAGCGTCGTCTACTCCACCTGTACCTTCGCGCCCGAGGAAAACGAAGCCGTTCTGGACTACGTTCTCAAACGCGAAGACTGCCGATTGGTCGAGTACGACATTGGTCTTCAATCTGAACCCGGACTCACCGAATGGCAGGGCGACGAATACGACGACAGCATCCGGAAGGCAAAACGGTTCTATCCGCACCACAACGACACTGGCGGGTTCTTCTGCGCGAAACTGGAGGTTGGAACATGAGCGAGCAATCGACAAAAACGAACGACGGCCAGCGCTTCGATCGCCTTCCCGCGACTGCCGAGGAACGCGACGTCGCCGGGCGTGCGACACGAGAGGAGATCATCGACTGGTGGGAAGACCGATTTGGAGTCGCACCCGAGACGTTCGAGAGCTACTCGTTTTGGGAGAAGGGTAAGGGGAAAATCTGGATTCTCCGCGGTGACCTCGATTCGCCGGTCCACATCGAAGCCCTCGGGATGACGTTCCTCCGTACTCGACAGCGACACTGGAAACCGACGACGAACGCGGCCCAGCGGTTCGGCGGATTCGCCAACAAAAACGTCATCGAACTGGACGACGAGCAAGCGAGTCGGTTCGTGCGCGGAGACGACCAAGAACTCGATTGGGGCGGCGACTGGGGCTACCTCATCGTGAGCCACGAAATCACGGGCGGGCGGGAACCGCTCGGCGTCGGGTCGTATCTCCACGGAGAACTCCAGTCGCTCGTTCCGAAAGGGCGACAGCGCGACCTGTAGCGGAGTAGCTCAAACGACCAAAGTCGGTCGTTCCTAACCGCTTCGCCGAACAGTTCCGCCGCTCAGTCCTTCCCACTCGACCGCGTAGCCGAGTTCGGAAAGAACTGCACTTGCGTCCTCGATTCCGGATTCGCCGAGAAGTTTTTCGACCTCCGAGTACGCCATCCCGTCCTCGATTTCGTCCCGCAGTTCGGCGAGAATCGCGGGACGAATCAGCGTCCGACCGACTCGGTCGTGTTCTGGAAACGCCTTGTCCTCGATGGCGTCCTCGCTGACGCCGTGCTTGTCGGCGAGGTCAGCGAGTGAAATCGCGTCCTCGCCCGGAACGATTTCGTCCGGAAGCGACTCCGCGCTCTCGGCCACCAACTCGTCTTCGTAGCGTCTGAGCGCGGCGCGAACGTCTTTGACGCGAATCCGACCAGAATAGGGTATCGCGCGATGGTCACGGGCCGTGATTTCCTCGCCCACTCCGAGTGATTCGTCCACGGCGACGAGCAGTTCGTCTTCGACGGTGTCGAGTTGCGACAGTTTCTTTTCGACGTACTCCGGTGTCCAGAAGCCCATGATTTCGAAGAAAACGCGGAAATCGGCGTGTCGGTAGTCGAACGCGAAATCGGGAATCATCACTTTCGCGCCCGCCTTCAGCGGTTCCGGTTCGCGCACGAGGTTCCAGTCCAACCCGAGCGCGGCGAATCGCGCGGCGAACTCGCGTTCCACATCGCTGTCGAACGAAACGTCGCCGATTGGTTCCGAACCCGGCGGCCGAACCGGGTCGCAATCGGAGAGGGTGAGGTTGCGCTTGGTTCCGGAATCGTCGATGGTCGCAGTGAGGCGCCATTCGGCCGCTTTGACGATGGTTCGGAGCAGGCGCGCAAATCGCGTTCCGTACCGTCGTGTGGCGCGAAAGAGCGCGTCTGGGCCAGTGACGACAACTTCCCGCCCTCGGTCTGTTTTGCGGATTTCGTACATCAGCCGAAGTCGCTTGACGGCGGAGACGAGCGCTTTCGGATCGGAACTCCGAACGCGGAGTTCCGTCGCGTCGAACAGCGCGGTTTGGGCGAGCGAGAGGTTGTACTGAGCGACCAGTTCGTCGGGCTTCCAGCGCGAGTCGAAGGAGGCCAAGATTTGGCGTTTCTCCAAATCGGCGTACAGCGAGTTTTCGATGTCGTCCGGCGTTACGTCGAGTCGGTCTGCAGCGCGCTTGAGTGCGGTTTTGCGGTCGGAGTCGCGTGCGACTCCGACCGCCTCGGCTTCCTCGAAAGCGACGTTTCGAGCGTGTTCCGGAAGAATGGATGCCCGCGGTTCGAACGTCGATTCGCGTTCGAGCAGTTTGGCGAACCCCCGAACGAGTTTGAAATGCGGTGCGTCGGGTTCGAGGTCGGCGAGGGCCGACCGGAGTACAGAACGCGGTTCGCCGACGTGGCCTTGGTACGTTCCGAGGACGCGCGCGGCGAGCGGGCGGTGTTCTCGTCCGGCGAACTGCGGATGGTAGCCTCCTCCGGCGCGAGACACCCGGAGCAGGTCTTTCGTGAGCACGATTCGACGTAGGGAAGGAACGTACAAAAGCCGTCGGAATGAGAAGATTCATTCCGCGTGGCCCAATGGGTGTGGAGTATGCGCAGACGAAATGCCCTCCAGCAGTTCGGTTTGGTTGCCGCCCTCGCTTCGACCGGCGGTTGTGCTTCTATTCTCGGTGGTGGGAGCGAGTCGGACGACGGCGACAGAGCGCGCTCGGGCGATTTGGAGACAATCGGCATCGACAGCATCGTCGAAGGCGACAACGGAAATCTCGTCGTCGTCGTCAACATCGAGAATCACGGCGATAGTCAGTCCTCAGCAAAGCTCAATGTGGCCGCCACCATCGGCGAGACAGTACACGAAAAGACGCCGGAAGTGACCGTTCCGGGCGGTCAAACGAAAGGCGTCCGAATCCCGTTCGAAGTCGAGTATTCGAAGTACGAGGAGGCGTCGCGGACGAGCATCGACCTCGACTTGAAATAACTACAACACCATTCCCGCGACGAGTGCGATGACGATTATTTTTTTGACGATGATGACCGCGATGACGGTCTGTTTCATCGACAACGACCGTGCCCACGTGACGAATCGGCGCAGATAGCCCGGTGAGCGTGCGAGTTCTCGCGCGAGCAATTCGAGTTCCGTTCGGAACGTCTCGGTCACCGAGCCTTCCCCGTCGGTGTACGCAAGGGTGGAAATCGGAACCCAACCATGACCGGTGTACCGAACCGTCAGCGACAGCCCTTCGAGGTGGCCGATCTGCGCGAACTCGAATCCGTGATCGTCCGTCAGCGATTCGAGTTTGCGCACGTCCCGGTCGTCGTCCAACTCGTACACCAACCGTTTCGAATCGGTCGTCCAATCGAAGGCGAGCGTGAGGACGACCTGTTCGTTGCTCACGTACACGTGTTCGACGGTCGCCGTCTCAGTGTTGCCGTCCCGCTCTTTTTGCCTCGCGGTCAGCAGCTCGTACTTCTCGGTCATGGGGTCGGTGGATGCGTGGGCCATCTGTCCGTTTTACCTCGTATTGAAACCGTACTACCGCATATCGGAAGGGGGTTCCCCCGAAAGCCATGTCAGAGGGGAGGGGGGTCGCCCCCATTTGACGAAACGAACAGTCGGGTATTGAGTACTCACAAAATAGTATGGAAACTATGCAAACCATCCGGAGTACCGAAACCATCGGAAGTAGTGAAACGAAAGAAAGCAGGAAAGCAAGCAAATCGGAACCCCAGCCTCAGCGGCGGCGGTTCGCCACTCGGACTTCCGCGGTTTCCGTCGTGACGACTTCGTAGAGGATCGCGCGCCCACCGTCCGCTTTCGGGCGGAGAATTCGCCCGAGTCGTTGCGTGAACTCGCGCTCGCTTCCGCTTCCCGAGAGGACGACTGCGACGTTGGCATCGGGGACGTCAACCCCCTCATCCAGAACGTTAGACGTGATGACGCGGGAGTACACCCCTCGTCGGAATCGGTCGAGTATCTCGCGGCGTTCCGCCGTGGCGGTCTGGTGCGTAATCGCGGGAATCAAAAATCGTTCCGAAAGTCGGTAGACGAGGTCGTTGTGGGCGGTGAACACGATAACGCGGTCGTCGCGGTGCTGACGCAAAATATCCGCGAGCGCGGTCACCTTTCCCTCGCTATTCATCATGATGTCTCGCGCGCGTTGGTTCGCAAGCAGTGCTTCGCGGGCTTTCGGGTCGTTTCCGGAGCGTTTGACGAGTTCGAGATAGTCGCTCCCGCTTTTCATTTCGATGCTCGACTGCGCGAGATACCGGGTGAAAACCTGCTGTTTGCGTTCGTATCGCTCGCGCTCTTCAGGCGTGAGTTCGACCGTCAGACGTTTTACGTCGTAGGGTGCGAGGTGCTCTCCCGCCAAATCGTCCACGTCGATGTCGAACACCTTTGGCCCGACGAGGTCTGCGACGATTTCGTGTGCGCCGTCGGGGCGCTCGAACGTCGCCGTCAACCCCATTCGTGCTGGTGCCGCGAGAAGGCGCGCGATTTCGCGGTAGCCCTCGCCGCCAAGATGGTGTACCTCGTCGAAAATCACGAGGCCGAATCGGTCGCCGATGTCGTCCGCCCGGAGGTAGGCCGAATCGTAGGTCGAAACCGTGAGGGCTTCCACGCGCTGTTCGCCGCCGCCGAGTCGCCCGATTGGCACGTCGAACTCAGTTTCGAGGATTTTTCGCCATTGTTCGAGCAGGTCGATGGTCGGGACGACGACGAGTGTCGGCGTCTGACACTCCTCGATTGCTTTGACGCCGATAACCGTTTTTCCGCTTCCGGTGGGGAGTTCGAGTACGCCGCGGCGATTCGTGTCGTCCCACGAATCGAGGGCGTCGGCCTGATACTCCCGCAGGTCGTAGGCAGAAAGAATTGTGGGAAGTTCGGGCAGGTCGAGGACGGAATCTTCTGTCGTGATGTTCTGTGAATCGAAATAGTCACAGAGTGCGGCGTAGCGAAACGCGGACGCACGCCGAGTTTTCGAACGAGGGTCGGGTTCAGTAAACGGGAGGTCGGATGGAGCGCAGTCGCCGTGGATTTCGACCCGGAGCGTTCCGCCCTCGAAGGAGATAGTCACGTCGGCCACACCGAAACTGGGGATTCTGCGGTCTAAAAGGTGCCGAGGCTGGCTTGCAGGCTTCGGTCGGTCGCGCCCGCTTCGAGTTCGTAGCCCACCAAATCCCGCATGTCGGTGGCGTAGGCCGTCCCGCCCCGTTCGAGCACGAGAACGCGACCCTGTGTCCCGACGACAGTGCCGCTGGCGAGCGTTTCGTGAACCGGGGCGGAGGCGAGTTCGAAGCCGTAATCGAAGTCGAAACTGTCGATTGGGTCGAAAGAAGAGAGTGCGTCGTTCCACGCGGATTCATCGACGCTTCGGTTGAGGTCACGAATCTTCATCGGAACCCGCACGCGGTCGGTGAAGTTTTCCGCGATTTCGGCTTCGAGTTGACGGGCGATTCGCCCGTCTTTCACGGTCTGAAGGTGGACGGCGCGGTCTGCGCCCTGCTCTCGTAGTCGGGTTTCGAGTCGCCATTCGCGGGTGACGCCGACTTTGAACGTCGTGGGGGCGAACGCCGCGAGATAGATTGCGTGGTCTTCGTAGCAGTCCATCTCGTCTTTGAGACAGGTGCCGGTACAGCGGGCGCAAATCCACGTCGAAGTGTGTGCATCGCAGTAGGGTGTTCCGGGTCGGGCGCAGGAAACGTGTACCGAACCGTCGAACGTCCCGGCGCAGTGTCGCTGACCGAGCGTGTATTCGAGTTCCGAACCTGCTACCAGTTTTTCGCGCGAAAGAGAATCCTCGTCACTCACCAACAGGGCAGGCGCGCCATCTCCGGATGCACCGGTGTCGTACCCGACGATTTGCACGACAGATGATTGGTACCGGCCAACTAAAAGGGGTATCGTTCGTCAGAGAGATATTTTGGCAACCAATAGATATGTTCTTGAATGTGATTAAAATTGAATAGAATTGGAATATTTGAAGAGCGGCAAAACGCTTTAATAATCTGTGTGTTGTAGCAACATAACGTGGTGGACAGTGACACAGAGGATTCCGGGCAAGACGTAGTGGAGGTGAACGTCGGATTCGATGGTGGCGAAGGTCGAAAGACAGTGAGAGACACCTCCGTAGAAGTCATTCGTGAATTCAACTCACTCGATGTTGTGACCGTCCGGATTCCACGTTCTGCGTGGACGAGGCTGGAAGACCATCCCGAAATCAGATACGTCGAGGAGAATGGACAAACGGGCGCATAGGTTCGTTATGGTTTGATACCGACGTGACTGCATCAACTCGATTCCGATGCCAGCGACGATACCCGTTTGAGCCGCTGGCCGCAAACTTTACCAGCATTATTCCATAGATAAAATCTAAGTTTTAAGTATTAGATATACTTATAAAAATATTGTCTTAAATTAAAATCAAAGGTTTTTTATTCCGTGGTATGCTCTCACAAATCGTATGCCAAGGAAAGCCAATGGCGTTTCGCGGCGGAATGTACTCAAACTCACTGGTGGCTCGCTGGCGGCGGCCGGTGCGACTGGTCTTGCATCTGCGGCACCGACTGACAAGGTGGAAGTCAACGTCGGGTTCAGCAGCGCACGTGGGAAAGCAATGGCCCGAAGCAGTGCGGACGAGGTCGTTCGAGAGTTCAACTCCATCGACACGATGACGATTCGAGTGCCAAAGCAGGCGGCAACTGCACTCGAAAAGAATCCGAATATTCGCTACGTCGAAGCGAACGGTACGATGGAAGCCCTCGCGGAAACCGAACCGTGGGGCATCGACCGCGTCGATGCAGAGGTCGCTCACGCAAACGGTGACCTCGGCGCAGGTGCCGACATCGCAATCGTCGACACGGGAATCGACGACGACCACCCAGACCTGCAAGACCACCTCGGCTCCGGCGAGGCGTTCGTCTCCTGTGGTAACGGTGGCTACTTCGGAAACTGTGCGTTCTCCGGAAACAGCAACTCCTGTAACGTTTCGTGGTCGGACGACAACGACCACGGTACCCACTGTGCCGGTACCGCGGCAGGCGACGACAACACGGAAGGCGTCATCGGCGTCGCACCGAACGCGACGCTCCACGCGGTCAAAGTTCTAGACTGTGCGGGTAGCGGTTCGTTCTCCGACATCGCCGCCGGTGTCGAGTACGTCGCCGACCAAGGCTGGGACGTCGCCAGCCTGAGCCTCGGTGGCTCGTCCAGTTCCTCGGCGCTCCGCGATGCAGTTCAGTACGCCTACGACAACGGCGTCTCGATTATCGCCGCCGCTGGTAACTCCGGTCAGTGTACCGACTGTGTCGGCTACCCTGCCGCCTACCCAGAGACTATCGCAGTCGCGTCCTCGAACAAAAGCGACGGTCAGTCGTCGTTCTCCAGCCAAGGGCCGGAAGTTGACATCATCGCACCCGGTACGGACGTCTACTCGACCGTTCCGAGCGGCTACGCGACGTTCTCCGGAACTTCGATGGCGACGCCGCACGTCGCCGGTGCTGTCGGTCAACTGATGGCGCAGGGCTACTCGGCCCGTGACGCGGAGAGCCAAATCCTGAGCACGGCCAAAGACATCGGCCTGCCAGAGAACGAGCAAGGACAGGGCCTCCTCGACGTGGCCGCCGCGCTCGGCTACGACTCCAGCGACAACTAACCGACGGTCGCTCCCGTTTCACTCGTTTTACGCCGTTTCGGTAGACTGTGGCGTACTGGTGACGATACCACTCCGCTATAACATTCAAAGAAAATAAGTATAATTTAAATCTATTATATCAGGAATTATACCTAACGATATTCTCTGTATCATTGATGGTGAAACAAAGCCACACACGACGAAATGTGCTGAAAGCGACAGGTGCCTCTGTTACCGCACTCGGCGGCAGTGGTGTTGCCGCGGGACGGGAGAACGTTCGAGAAGTGAACGTTGGATTCGACAGTGCGTCCGCACGGCGATTCGCAGTTGAGGCGTCGAACGACGTCGTTCGTGAGTTCGATTCGATTACCGCGCTGACGATTCGCGTTCCCAAACAGGCAATCACCGCGCTCGAAAGTGCACCGGACGTAAACTACGTCGAGGAGAACGGTCAGATGCGTGCCCTCGCGGAAACCCTTCCGTGGGGCGTTGACCGCATCGACGCCGATGTCGCACAGACGAACGGCTACACAGGCGCAGGCGCGGACGTGGCGGTCGTGGACACGGGAATCGACGCCGACCACCCCGACCTGCAAGCAAATCTCGGAAACGGCAAGACGTATCACGGCAGTTCGTGGTCGGACGAGAACGGCCACGGAACCCACGTCGCAGGAACGATTGCGGCGGTCAACAACTACTCCGGCGTCGGAAGCATCGCGCCCGACGCAACCCTCCACGCGGTGAAAGCGCTGAACAGCTACGGAAGCGGGTCGTACTCCGACATCGCGGCGGGTATCGAATGGGCCGCGAATCAGGGACACGACGTTATCAACCTGAGCCTCGGCGGGAGCAAGTCCGCGACCATCGAAAGCGCGGTCGAATACGCCTACAGCCAAGGCTCGCTTCTCGTCGGTGCCGGGGGCGGTTCCGGGCCGTGTAGTGAGAGTTGTGTGGGCTATCCCGCCGCAGAACCGGAAGTTATCGCGGTCGGTGCCACGAACGAGAACGACGGTCGGGCGAGTTTCTCCAGCCAAGGGCCGGAAATCGAACTCGCAGGTTCCGGGACGGACATCTATTCGACCTACTACGACAACACCTACGAGACGCTGTCAGGCACGTCGATGGCGACTGCGCACGTCGCTGGTGCCGCGGCACAGGTTACCGCTGCTGGCTACTCGAACACGGATGCGCGCCAGCGACTCCGCGACACCGCGGAAGACCTCGGCCTGCCGAGCGACGAGCAAGGATACGGTTTGGTCGATGTAGCGGCCGCACTTGGTCTGAACTCGGCGGATAACTAACTTCTGGCTCAAGTCGCCGATTTCCGCCCCGTACTGTTATTTTCAAATTAAAAAATATTAATTAATATATTTCCTAGAGAAAAATTTAATACAAACCCGGCCATTCTTTCACATGCGATGCAAGGTAACAAAGATAGCGTTTCACGACGTAACGTCCTCAAAGCAACTGGTGGAGCCGCGGCGGCGATTTCCGTTACTGGTTTTGCAAACGCGAAGCCGAACGATTTGGTGGAAGTCAACGTCGGTGTTAAAAGCGCGAACGGGCGAGCGATGGCCCGCGACGCAGCAGATGAAGTCGTTCGTGAGTTCGATTTCGATGCTCTGACGATTCGTGTTCCGAAAAAAGCGGCGACGGCTTTGCAGAAGCGCTCCAGCGTACGCTACGTCGAAGCAAACGGCCAGATGCACGCTCTCGCGGACTCAGTCCCGTGGGGCGTTGACCGCGTTGACGCGGAGCAGGCACACGCAGACGGCTATACCGGTTCAGGTGCTCACATCGCTATCCTCGACACGGGTATCGACAGCAACCACTCAGACCTCGACAACGTCAGCTACGGACGTGGATTCGGCTACAGCACGTGGGAGGACGGCAACGGTCACGGTACCCACTGTGCCGGTATCGCGGCGGCCGAAAACGACGGCCAAGGCATCAAAGGTGTCGCACCCGATGCGACCCTCCACGCCGGTAAAGTGCTGAGCGACAGCGGCAGTGGTTCGTTCTCCGACATCGCGGCCGGTGTCGAATGGACTGCGAACCAAGGCTTCGACGTGGCCAGCATGAGCCTCGGTGGCTCCTCCGGTTCCTACGCGCTCCAAGACGCCTGTAACTACGCCAACAACAGCGGCGTCTTCGTCGTCGCGGCGGCGGGCAACTCCGGCCCATGTTCGTACTGTGTCGGCTACCCGGCAGTGTACGACTCGGTCATGGCGGTCAGTTCAACGAACTCCAGCGACGGCCTGTCGTCGTTCTCCAGCCAAGGACCGGAAATCGAAATCGCCGCACCCGGTTCGAACATCAACTCGACGTACCCCGGCGGTGGCTACAACACGCTTTCGGGTACCTCGATGGCGTGCCCACACGTCGCCGGTGCCGCTGGCGTCCTGATGGCAGCGGGCTACTCGAACTCGGGCGCTCGCAGTCAACTCAAGAACACGGCGGAGAACATCGGCCTGTCGAGCAACGAGTCCGGTTCCGGCCTCCTCGATGTGGCGGCCGCAGTCGGTTCGCCAACGTGGGATAACTAAGCCGAACCGCTCGGTTCTCGTTCGCTGTCATCCATTTTTACGCGTCCTTCGAGCGGAGAACTGTCTCTACCGACTGAACGTCCCAGAAGCTTTTCGAATCATCGCGTCCAAGAATGAATCAATGACGCTCGAAAGCGAACTGACGGCGACTCCCGGCGACGGCAACGTCGAGTTCGAACTGACGGTGAAAAATCCCAGCGACGACCCGGTAGACGTTACCTTCCGAAGCGGCCTCAAGGCGGATTTCGCCGTCCTCGAAGACGACCAAGAAATCTGGCGCGCGAGCGATGGACGAATGTTCACGCAGGCGCTTCAGTCGGAGACGTTCGACCCGGATTCGGAACGGACGTATTCGGGTGGGTGGGCAGACCCGGCGCCGGGCTACTACACCGTCGTCGCGACGCTCGAAATCATGGAAGAAGACGTAGAAGCGCGAACCGACTTCTCGATCTGATTGATTCGAAATCGACAGAAAGCCTTACTCCAGCTTTTCGTACAACTGTTCTGCGGCCTGCCGAACGGCCTCGTCACTGCTCTGGGCGGGTTGCCAGCCGAGTGCGGACAGTTTCTCGATGGAGAGGCGCATCTTCGGCACGTCGCCGGTCCAACCCCGGTCGCCGCCGGTGTACTCGTATTCCGGATTCAAATCCATCACGTCGGCCACGATGTCGGCAATCGCGTTGACTGAGGTGGTCGTCTTCGTGCCGAGATTGTAGGTGTGCATAGCACCATCGGACGGCGTCCGATGTGCCGCCGAGTTCCTCTCAGCAACATCGTCCGCATTTTCCACGACGTAGCGAATCGCTTCAGTACACTCCGTAACGTGCATGTATGACTTTTCTTGGAGTCCGTTGCCGAGAATCGTGAGCAAGTCGGGGTTCTCGTCCAGTTTTTCCACGAAGTCCGGAACGACGCCTGCGCCGAATCGCGCGCCGACGATATTTGCAAAGCGGAAGTTCCACACCGTGAAATCGTAGGAGTGCGCGAACGTGGAGAGGAGTGCCTCCTCGGAGAGCTTTGCCGACCCGTAGATGCTGATGGGTTCGAGGGGGGCGTAATCCTCCGGCGTCGGGCGCGGAGCCTCGCCGTAGACGGTCGAAGAAGAGGTGAAGACGAAGTTCGTCACGCCGACCTCGTCCATCCGTTCGAGAATGTTGTAGGTCATTTCGCCGTTTTCCTCGAACTGCGGGCGCGGGTCGTCCGTGTTGACGTACTTGTCCGCGGCGGCGAAGTGGAAGACGGCGTCCAACTCGCTCGTGATGACATCGCTAACTCGGGCTTCGTCCGTCAAATCCGCCTGCACGAACTCGGCATCGTCCGGGATGGAGGAGCGAATCCCGTTGGAGAGGTCGTCTGCGACCACCACTTCGTTGTCTTCGACGAGGTCTTCGACCATCTGCGAGCCGACGAGTCCCGCACCGCCGGTTACGAGCACTCGCTTACCGGAGAGTTGCATGCACCAATCTGTGCTGGTTATCCGCAAGTGTGTTCCGGTCTTCGAAGCGTCCGCAAAAAACAGTGTGTAACCAGTTGTTCGTCGTTAGCAACCGCCGTCGTCACCGCCGCCGCCACCGCTGATGGGTTCGTCAGCTGCTGGACACGGAACGTCCATCATCGGAGAGACGGAGTTCGAGTACGTAATCGGGGACGAGACGGAAGTTGCGTCTACGTCGTTCGTAATCGGTGCGTCCATCGCGGTTGCGCCCCCCGTGAAGATGAGCGTGACCGCCACGAAAACAGCAAACAGTTGTGTTGACTTCATTTGTAATTTCCGACTGGTTCAGCATAACTTCACCAGCTAAAACAATATCAATTTTGTATTTTAATATATGTTAGCAAATAATGCTAGGCTTGCCGGAAAGCAACTGAAATCGAATTTCGAAACCACCTAACCGCTCCGCGCGTCATCAGCGAGTATGCAAACCGAAACCGAGGTTACCGTCGTCCGTCTCGGCCACCGACCCGGACGCGACGAGCGAATGACGACACACGTCGGACTCACCGCCCGAGCGTTGGGTGCAGGCCGCGTCGTCCTCCCGGACAACGCCGGAAAATCGCGCGACACCATCGTGGACATCACGGAGCGATTCGGCGGCCCCTTCGAGGTCGAGTGCTCGGAGAGCCAGAAGGCGCTCATCCGAAACTGGGAGGGAAAAGTCGTCCACCTGACGATGTACGGCGAGCGCGTGCAGGACGTGGAGGAAGACGTTCGGGAAACGTGGAGCGACGAACCGCTGCTCGTCGTCGTCGGTGCCGAAAAGGTTTCTTTCGACGTGTACGAGGCCGCGGACTGGAACGTCGGCGTGACGAATCAGCCACACTCCGAGGTCGCCGGATTGGCCGTCTTTCTGGATAGGTTGTTCGAGGGCCGAGAACTCGACCGGGAGTGGGAGGACGCAGACCAGCGCGTGATTCCCAAAGCAACCGGGAAACGGGTTGAATCAGTTGACGAGGAGTAGAAGGGATATTTTCTGGATTGGCTCATGTAGACGCTGTTTGGAGTTCTTTTTTCTGCGGTTAGCAAATCACGACAACACACGACCGCCGCCGCATTAGCCCACACACCTCCCCAACCGATTGCGTTCCTCGCTTCGCACCGGTACTCATTCCTCGTGTGATAATTCGCAACTCCTCGGACGACGAGACCTCGGGTTTGCCAACGCACGCACCACTGAATTTACGTCGGTTTTAGCAAGCCCAAACGCTCCACGATGGCGCGCGCTGGCGCAGGGTGGAGGCGTTCACCGCCGAAGCCCTGTGCTGACAGCGTGCGAGGGATGAGTGAACGAGTGCCAGCGAGTGAGGGAGTCGGTTGGGGAGGGTGTGGCCCGCGGTGGCAGTTCATTTGAGTCGTGATCACCTATCGCCATATCCGAAAATACGTCGTAACAAACGAATCTACAAAACTCATGATTTCATTCGCGGCAAACCCGACCAAGTGACGGCAGTTATTTTTCCCCTGCCGCAAGACCACCAACCATGCGAGACGCCTATCTCGTCGGCGCGGCCCAGACGGATTTCGGATCGTTCCCCGACGAAAGCTATCGGTCGCTGTTCCGAACCGCCTTTGAGGCGGCCGCAGACAGCGTTCCGGCGGGCATCGACCCGGATGACGTGGACGAAGCGTTCGTCGGCACGCTCGGTGTCGGCGGGCGACAACTCGGCCTCTCCGGGCCTGCCGTAACCGAACACGTCGGACTCGACGGAATCCCCTGCACCCGCGTCGAAAACGCCTGCGCCGCGAGCGGATTCGCGGGACGGCACGCCGTGCAAGCCGTGAAAAGCGGCATGGCAGACGTGGCCCTCGCGGGCGGGGTCGAAATCATGACCGACACGTCGAGCGACGCGACGAAATACTGGCTCGGCGTCTCCGGAGAAACCGAGTGGGAACGACTCTCCGGAACGACGTTTTCGGGCGTCTACGCCCAGATGGCCGACGCGCACATGGAAGAGTACGGAACCACCAGCGAACACCTCTCGCGGGTGGCGGTGAAAAACCACTCGAACGGTGCAAAAAACCCGCACGCACACCTCGGCTTCGAGTGTTCGCTTGAAGATGCGGAAAACGCGCCTGTCGTCGCCGACCCCCTCACGCTCTATCACTGCTGTCCGACCACTGACGGGGCGGCCTGCGCCCTCGTCGTCAGCGAAGACGTAGTTGACGAGTACACCGACGACCCGATTCGAATCGCGGGTGTCGGCGCGGCGAGCGACCAAGTCGGACTGTTCCAGCGCGAATCGTACACCTCGGTTCCGGCCTCGAAAGAGGCGGGAGAACAGGCCTACGAAATGGCCGGAGTGACCCCAAAAGACATCGACTTCGCGGAGGTGCACGACTGCTTCGCAATCGCGGAACTGCTGGCCTACGAAGACCTCGGCTTCTGTGAACCGGGAGAAGCGGGCAAATTCGTGGAATCCGGCGCAACAGAACTCGGCGGTGAGCGCCCCGTCAACACCTCTGGCGGCCTGAAATCGAAGGGCCATCCAATCGGCGCGACCGGCGCGGGGCAGTTGGTCGAAGCCTTCAAGCAACTCTCGGGCAAGGCGGGAGAACGACAGGTCGAAGGCGCGACCTGCGGCCTGACCCACAACGTCGGCGGCAGTGGCGGTGCGGCGGTCGTCCACGTCCTTGAGCGCGAAAACGAACTGGAGGTGGATGCACAATGAATTCGAAAGAAAGCGTAATTCCGAACATCGCCGCAGTCGGAGCCTACGCACCCCGATTCCGAATTTCGGCGGACGAGTTCCGCGAGGCGTGGGGGCAGTTCCACGCCGCGGGAGTCAACGAAAAGGCGGTTCCGGAAGCCGACGAGGACGCCCTGACGATGGCCTACGAGGCCGGAAGACGGGCGCTTTCCGCCGCCGGAAACCCCGACGTTTCCTTCCTCGCATTTGCTTCGACCACGCCACCGATGGCGGAAGAAGACCTGACCGCCAGACTCGGCGGGATGCTCGACGTGTCGGAGACGGCGACTCGGCACATCTTCACGGGAAGTACTCGGGCGGGAACCAGAGCACTCGTGGCCGGACTGTCCGCCGGGCCCTGGGAGGACGGCGTCGGCTTGGTTATCACCGCGGATTGTCCGCGCGGAAAACCCGATTCCGCAGAAGAACACGGCGCGGGTGCGGGTTCGGCGGCGTTCGTCCTCGATGAGAACGGTGCCGCCAGCGTCGTCCAGCAGGCAGAATACGGAAGCGAGTTCCCCGGAACTCGCTTCCGAGGAACCGGCGAGGAAGCGGTCGAAGGCCTCGGCGTGACCGGCTACGACCGGCGAGCGTTTTCCGAAACGCTCGCCGGGGCGGTCGGACAGTTGGACTTCGATGCTGAAAACGTAGACGTTGCCGGTGTGCAAGCCCCGAACGGAAAGCTTCCGTACCGCGCGGCGGGCGCGCTCGGCGTCGGAGTCGAAGAAATTCAGGCGGGCGCGCTCGTCCACGAACTCGGCGATACCGGCGCGGCGAGCGTCCCGCTGAGTTTGGCGAAAGCCCTCTCGGAGGGCCACGAACGAATTCTGTTGGCGTCGTTCGGAAGCGGCGCGGGCGCGGACGCCCTACTCGTGGACGCAGGCGACGTTCCGGTTTCAATAGCGCTCGACGGCGACGACCCCGTTTCCTATGCGGAATACCTCCGCAAGCGCGGCGAACTCACCTCCGGCCCGCCGAGCGGCGGGGGTGCCTACGTCAGCGTTCCGTCGTGGCGGCGCACGCTCGACCAGCGACACCGACTGCTGGCCGGAAAATGCCCCGACTGCGGCGCGCTTTCCTTCCCACCGGAAGGTGCCTGTAGCGGCTGTAAATCGCTGGTCGAATACGACGAGGTGCAGTTGACAGGCACGGGAACCATAGAAGCCGTGACGACGATTTCTCAAGGTGGTGCCCCACCAGAGTTCGCGGAACAGCAGGCCAAGTCGGGCGACTTCGACGTGGCAATCGTCGCGCTCGACGGGCCAGCGGGAGAGACTGCGAGCGCCCCTGCGCAGGTGACCGGCGCGGACACTGGAATCCTCGAAATCGGCGATTCGGTAGAGACGACGATGCGCAGAATCTACACGCAAGAAGGCGTAACGAGGTATGGGTTTAAAATTCGACCAACGGTCGAACTGTAAATCAAGCCGGGAGTCTTTCCGGAGGTGGTTCAAAACCCGGCCATTGACTGGATTTTGAATAAGCAGATGGTTCGACTATCCGTGTCTCCAAACGTCACCTAATAAATCTGATTTTAAATCATAAAACAATTCACCCTATTTTCTTCGACAGTTCGCGACACCAGTGGCTCCGGTTTCAGTTCCGAAAGAATCGTTAGTCTCGTGTACCCCTACCCGAGACAATTAACCGATTTGCCGGTTACGGTAAAAGCTTTCTGCAAACAGTTGGAGCCACAATACGTTTCGTTAATTCAGCCGATTTCGGCGACGAACACGTTTAAAACCGTGTTTAAGACGATATTTCAGCAGCAATAAATGATATTCAGTTTTCATTACTGTGAAGTACTGTCGTTCAAACTGCGGTGGAGCACCGAAGAAGAAACCCGAATCGACAATCCTGTCATTCGAAGTGACCACTGACTGCAAAACCCAGCAATTCAATCGCGTAGAACAACGTTTTTCGTGCGCCCCCGCGCCTTTCCGGATATGAAGGTAGCAGTACTCGGTGCAGGGACGATGGGGCACGGAATCGCACAGGTCACCGCCATGGCGGGCCACGACGTGATTTTGCGCGATATCGAGCAGGACTTCGTGGACAACGGAATCGAGAGCATTTCCGCAAATCTCCAAGGTGGCGTCGAACGCGACAAAGTGACCGCCGACGAAAAGGAAGTCACCCTCGACAGAATCTCGGGAACTACCGACCTCGAAACCGCGGTCGGCGACGCGGACATGGTCATCGAAGCGGTGCCGGAAGAGATGGACATCAAGCGAAAGACGTTCTCGGACGTGGAGGCGCTCGTCTCCGACGACACGATTATCGGGTCGAACACGTCGTCGCTCTCGCTGACCGAAATCGCCAGCGCGCTTGACAATCCAAGCCGGGCAGTCGGACTTCACTTTTTCAATCCGGTTCACATCATGAAGCTCGTGGAAATCGTCGTTCCGGAGCAAGCAGACCGCGAGACGGTCGAATTCGCCGACGAGTTCGTTTCCGACATCGACAAAGTCGGCGTCGAAGTCCGTGACTCGCCTGGCTTCGCCTCCTCGCGCCTCGGCGTCTCCTTGGGCGTCGAAGCGATTCGAATGGTACAGGAGGATGTCGCCAGTCCCCGAGATATCGACACCGCGATGGAACTCGGCTACAATCACCCGATGGGACCAATCGAACTCGGCGACGTGGTCGGATTGGACGTCCGGTTGGACATTCTGGAACATCTCCGCGAGGAACTCGGCGAGCGATTCCGGCCGCCACAGATTCTCCGCCAGAAAGTTCGCGCCGGAAAACTCGGCAAGAAGACCGGCGAAGGGTTCTACGTGTGGGAGGATGGGGAAATCGTGGGTGTGTCGGGTGAATACGACGAAAATGAAGGTGATGACGAATGAGCGACGAAAGCACCGACGATTCCGATACGCCCGGCAGTCCCGAGCAGGTCGCAAACGAATGCGAGACGGTCAATGCGACTGTTGAGGAGTACGTTGCGACGGTTACGCTGACCCGACCGGATGCGCGAAACGCGCTGAACGCGCAACTGCGGGCCGAACTGAAAGACCTTCTCGACGCCGTGGAAGCAGACCCGGACGTTCGCGTCGTCGTCCTCACGGGTGCGAACGAGGCGAAAGCCTTCGTCGCCGGGGCGGACGTGAAGGAACTGCGTCAGCGCGACGCGATGGAACAGCGCGAAGCGAGCAAACGTCCGCGAGTGTACGAGTACGTGGACGACTTGGAAAAACCGGTCATCGGTGCGCTCAACGGCCACGCGCTCGGAGGGGGATGCGAACTCGCCCAAGCGTGCGACGTGCGCATCGCGCACGAGCGAGCGAAACTCGGTCAACCGGAAATCAACCTCGGCATCATGCCCGGTGGTGGCGGTACCCAGCGACTCACTCGACTGGTCGGCGAGGGACAGGCGATGCGACTCGTCCTGTCGGGCGAAATCATCGACGCCGAGGAGGCCCACGACATCGGCCTCGTGGACGAGGTGTGTTCGGACGACGAGTTCGAAGACCGCGTCTACGAACTCGCGGGACGAATGGCCGAGAAGAGTCCGAAGGCGCTCGAACTGGCGAAAAAGGCCGTCAAGGCCAGTAGTCGGATGGAGTTGGAGGCCGGAATCGAGTACGAGGCGGAACTGTTCGCGCTGCTGTTCGCCTCGGAGGACAAAAACGAGGGCATCGACGCCTTCCTCGAAGACCGCGACCCTGAGTGGGAAGACCGGTAAGTCACTTTCCGCCGACGAGAGTTGCGTCATCTCGGAACTGCTCGAACGTCTCCTGCCCCCATTCAATTGCGTTTCTTGTGTCGTTGGTGAGGAGTCCGCGAAGTTCACCTCGTTCGTTGTACACGACGACGCAGACGCCATCGTGTTCGTTGTTGGTGCCTTCCGCGACGATGAGGCCGAACGGGAGCGTCTTCTCCGTTTCCCAAACGGACAAGTTACCGATTTCCAACGCTTCACGGAGTTCGTCACTGTAGTCGGTAACGAGATACTCGACTACGGGTTGTTCGAGTACCAATTCCGCTCCCATCTCGTCAGAAACGGAGCGTTCGTAAAACAAATCTACGTACTGCGGGAGAGCAACGGGGGAGAGTCCCCACACACAGTCGGCGTCGGAAACCATCCGCTCGAAATACTGAATCGGATGATTCGGTGCGTGACGCTCTGGAAGGATGGTTTCTGCGTCTTCGATGAGAGCAGTTGGAATGGTGCAGTTCGCAGGGAGCGTCAAAAGCAAGTGCCGGGTACGACAGACATCCTCGGTACGCTGTCGGAACGTGTCGTACTCTGATTCGAGAATTCGACCGGCAAGCGTCAGTCCGAGGCCGTCATTCGTCCGCTCGACGAGGTCGTACTCTTTCAGTTCTCGAACTGCTTTGTACACTGTTGAACGGGAGACGCCCAGTTCGTCCCGGAGCGCACGCTTTTCCATCGCCCCGGACGAGAGCACCGCGAGAAACGATGCCCGCTTCGTCACCGTCGCTATCAGTTCGTCCGGGGTTGCTCCCTCCTTGCTCATGCAGTACCCAGTCGTTGTGTTGGACTCGGTATAAACATATTTTAAACAATAGTAACATTTATCAATGCTGTCCGAACTATCGAGATTGATTTTCGGATAGAAACTCAGTTTCCAACCCGAAACCGCGTTTGACGAAGTAAAGTAATGAGGGCCGCTCCGAATACATAGAATGCCCGAGTTCACGGTTCGAACTCGGTTCCCGCGACGCCATTGGCCTACGCTTCACAAGGCGGGTCAATCAGAGGTACGATTTACATGAACGACAACAGATTCGTGCTATCGGACACGGACGGCGCGCTGTCATCCACTCCTTCCGCCGTGTTCGAAGCCCTCCACCATCCCCTCCGTAGAGAAGTCGTCCGCTATCTCACAGAACACGAGTGCCCCATCTCGCTCACCGAACTAGTTGAGTCGATGTTTGTCAGCGAAATGGCATCGGGCGACGACAGACGACGAACCGGTATCGACCTCCATCACAACCACCTCCCGAAGCTGATGGATTACGGATTTATCGTCTACGACACGGAGACGAACATCATCGAACGAACGTGCGACATCTCCGCGCTCGAACAATCGCTTTCTCTCGCCAGTCGCCACTCGTAGGAACGTTTGACTTTCGAAGAAGCGTTCGAATGTGGGTGCGATCGGTACCGACCGCACCTGTCAGAGACACATTGCAGTACCGACTGCCTGCGACAGTAAAACAACTATCGTCAGGCGTTTTTCGAATGTGACTGACGTAATATATGTCTTTGGTTAATAATTGAGAAAGGTCGATTCATCGGCTGCCAGAAAGCATATTACGGTTCAGTTTCGGGGAGTGAACGCAACCTTTAGGCACGCTTGCCCGGCAGTAGTTCGTATGGCAATTCACAGCGACTGGGGAGACTGGCTTCCGCGCGCGGTCGAAGACGCGACACCCGAGGGCGTTGCCGTCTGGTATCTCGGCTGTAACGGCTTCATCTGCAAAGGAAACAGCGGAACGACGGTGTTCGTAGACCCGTACCTCGGAACTGGCGACCCGCCGCGAACCGTCCGAATGGTTCCGATTCCGTTCGACCCGGAAGACGTGACCGAGGCCGACGCAGTTCTTGCGACGCACGAACACACCGACCACGTCCACGGGCCAAGTCAAGCCCCGATTCTCGAATCGACCGGTGCGACGTTCTACGCGCCGGACGACAGCCTCGCCGTCGCGCGCGATGACGAAAACTGGGCAGACAACTGGGACGTTTCGTCCGACCAGTTCGCGGAAGTCGAAGAGGGCGACAGTTTCGACATCGGCGAGTTTACGGTTCACGTCGAACCAGCGAACGACCCGGATGCGACCCATCCCGTTTCCTACGTCATCGAGCACGAGGCAGGAACGTTCTTCCACGGTGGGGACACGAAACCGGGCGACGAACTCGAACCAATCGGCGAGAACTACGACATCGACCTCGGTGTCCTCGCCTTCGGTTCCGTCGGCCAAATTTCGGACAAACAGACCCGCGACCCCAAACGGACGAAATGGTACAGCGACGAGAACCAGACCGTCGAGGCCGCGAACGCCCTCCAACTCGACACCCTGCTTCCAAGTCACTGGGACATGTGGAAGGGACTGACCGCAGACCCGACCGCACTGTACGAACACGGGCGGAGTTACGACTATCCAAAGTCGCTAGAGATCGTCGAAATCGGTGACAGAATCGACCTGTAGCGGGCGTTAGAATCTAACGTTCCGCTACTATCTGCTCGATTGGGGGGAGCGATAGACAGTATTGTGCCAGTTGTAAAATCATTTGTGGTAGAAAGCATTAATAGTTGATTCGATTTATGTACCGATGTATGAATCTCCCGACATGGCTTCGTCCGGTTGTTTATGTAGTTAGTATCGGACTGTTCCTCGCCGGAATTGTGATTACCGGTTCTGCTGCATACGGAGAAATGGAATCCTCCCCGTATATGGTTCAGATTGACCACGATGGGTCGTCCACAGACGTATCCGCGGTTGCGTATTCCAGCCTTACAGCATCAGAAAAGGCTGTATTCGACCGATTGAAGACCGGTCAAGCAGCACCAGTCGAAGATACCGAGCTGACGACGTTTGCCAACAACGCCGTTCGGTACGACGGTGAAATTTACACGTTCGAGATGACGTACGACCCCGCTTCGCCATCACTGCTCGCGTTCGGCTTCGGCGTTCTGCTTTCCGTGGCTGGTGGTGCAGCGTTCTTCTTGACACGGTTCGTTATCGGGCGCGAACGGATAACGCCAAACACTTCGGTCTGAGCGCACAAACTGCTGCTCTCCATTTCCTACTGGTGTTTTCTAATTCAGCATTGATTAGCTATGAAACAAAATACGTTCCTCGCTTAGTCGTCCGCGGGGACAGCGTGCCCGCCGGACGTTTCCTCGAACGTCGGCGTCGGTTCGTACATCCACGACCGTCTCCACGTCTGGTCAACGTCGCCCATGTAGAGGGCGCAGTCGAACGTCAGGTCGAGGTCGAACGACGTTTCGAGGTAGTCGATGAGCGAGGAATCGAGCGAGAAATCGTGACAGAACGACACGTCCCAGTCGGGGTAGTCGATGTCTTGGAACGAAAGTTTCCCCTTCGCAAAGTTGTACCCGCAACTGCCGTCCAGTTCGAGAACGAAGTCCGTCGCTTCCGTCACGTCGTCGAACGCCGTGGTTTCGGGCGGTTCGTCGCTGATGGAGTCCATCGACGCAGTGAGTTCGCCGTTACAGAGCGAATCGTCCGCGCGGCACCGGAGCGCGTACGTGTCGCCGTCGTCCACTCTGTCGAACGAGGACGTTGCTTTCCGGAAATGCGAGAAAAACCCACCACACAGACCCAAAAAGCGCGACGAGGTGTCGGAACGAAGTGTGTAGTACGCACGGCGCTGTGTCCCGTTTTTCGGCACCGACACGCTGATTCGACAGAGCATCTCGTTCGTGTGAACCCGCGGCATTGGAACAGGGCCGAGTTTCGTCACCGAGAAATCGCACGCACACATGCTTAGCATCCCGGTTCCCGTATCACGAATCTCTTCGACGGTGACACAGTCCGGAACGAGTTGTTCGAGTTGTTCCAGCGGTACTCGATAGTTCACCGTTATCCGCTTGTTCGTCCACGATTCGACGTCGATAGGCTGGTGATAGACCCGACCGAGACGTTCCTGAAGGGAACGGGAACGTTGTAATTTCTGTTCCATAGTTGATAATTCATATCGATCTAAATATACTTTGAGACCGACGTGTAGACGAGTACCTACATCTGCCGAGAATATTTCTAAAGTTTGGATGGCGAGTAAAAGTTGGCGGGAAAGCTACCGTTTAGTGCGAGTGGCCGGTGGCCTGCTCGAAGGTGATGCCGAGTCGCTCTTCGAACAGTTCTCGCGCTCGTTCTTCGATGGCGACGACTTCCTCGTCCGGTTCGCCCTGCGTATGGTGAACCGCGGCGTGGGCCTGCTGGACGAAGGATACGAGTGCCATGTCGCCGACGACCGTTTCGCGCGCCTCGTCTTCCTCGCGGAGCAGGTCGATGAGTCCCGGCGGCAGTTCGAGTTCGTCGCTGTCGCCGTCAGGGCCTTCGATACTGTACGTTGCCGTCTCGACTTCGTCTGCGTCAACCATAGCCCTCATTTCGTCGTCAAGCGTTAAGGGTCTGTGGTTAGCGACTGCATCGGCGGGTTCCGCGAAGTTCGCGGAACCCGCCGCAAAAACGATGTGCTCAAAATCGGCGGGATGAAGAACTGAACTCCGACTGACTGATTCAGTCGTCGGACGCCGCCGCACCTTCCTGCGCGGCGGTCGCCTCCCCGAGGTCTGCGGTTTCGAGGTAGTCGTCTGCGTCGAGTGCGGCCTTACAGCCCATTCCCGCGGCAGTTACGGCCTGCTGGTAGTGGAAGTCCACCACGTCGCCAGCGCCGAAGATGCCGGACACGTCCGTTTTCGTCTGGCCGCCACCTTTGCCGCCGAGGGTTCGGATGTAGCCCTCTTCGTCCAGTTCGACGCCCGTACCTTCGAGGTAGCCCGTGTTCGGCGTGTGGCCGATTGCGAGGAACACGGCACCAGTGTCGAACTCGAACTCCTCGGTTTCGGGGTCGTCGAGTTTCTGGGACGGTTTCCCTTCGGGGTTCGTAACCATCGTCACGTAGTCCACGCCCTCCTCAACCGAGCCGTGAATCTCGGTCACCTCGGTGTTTTTCATAATCTCGATTTCGCCCGCATCGACCTTCTCCTGCACGCGGTCTTGCCAATATTTCTCTGCGCGGAACTCCTCGCGTCGGTGGACGAGGTAAACCTTCGACGCGAACTTCGTGAGGAAGGAGGCTTCCTCGAACGCGGCGTCACCGCCGCCGATGACGACCATCTCCTCGTCGCGGAAGAACGCGCCGTCGCAGGTCGCACAGGTCGAGACGCCGTAGCCCATCAGGTCGTCCTCGCCCGGAATCGAGAGGGTTCGGGCGCTCGCCCCGCTGGCCGCGATGAGCGCGTCCGTCGTATACACCTCACCATTCGTGAGTTCGACGCGGAACGGACGGGACGTGTCGTCAACGTCCTCGATGATGCCGGTTTTCACCTCGGCCCCGAATCGCTCGGCCTGTTCTTGCATGTTGTTGATGAGTTCCGGGCCGCTGATGCCGTCCGGGAATCCGGGGTAGTTCTCCACGTCCGTGGTGAGCGTCAACTGGCCGCCCGGTTCGTCGCCCTGCAGGATGAGGGGGTCGTTGTTCCCGCGTGCTGCGTAGATTGCCGCAGTCAGGCCCGCAATTCCGCTTCCGGAGACGATAAGCGTGCGGTGTTCCGGAGTGGCGGAATCGTCGCCAGCGTCCGCGGATTCGATGCCGAGTTTGTCGTCAAGTTCGCCCGTCTCTTCCAGTGCGCTCGTCTCGTCCCACCCACCGATGAGTTCGTCGTCGATGAACACCTCGGGCGCTGTTTTGCGCCCGTCGGCGCGTTCGACCATCTCGGAGAAGAGGTCGTCATCGCCAGTCACGTTGTACGTTTCGTACTCGATTCCTTTCTCGTCGAAGAGGTCTTTTGCCTTTTCACAATAGGGGCAGTTCTCCTTCGTGTAAATCTCGACGTGGGGATGTTCGCTCATGGTGCAATATCACAGTTCGCGGTGTATTTAGCTTGCGCTGTCTTCGCTCGTTTCCGGTTTCGACAGTCGAGTGAGAAGGGTTATCAGGGTGCCGTACTGCCGGTCGCTAACCCCTCTCGAAGCCCTTACGTTCGTTCTCTCCCACGACACACGCATGGGCGCAGACATCGTGGAGAAGACGAACCGCTACGAGCGCCTCCTCTCGGAGGCGCTCGACGCCGCAGAAATCGCTCCGGCGGCCGACACGCCGATGGGCGAAGCGGCAGCGGACTGTGAGGAAATGGCTCGTTCGTATCTCGAAGATGGACGACATTTCCGAGACGACGATGACCTCGTGAACGCACTTGCATCGTTTTCGTACGGTCACGCGTGGTTAGATGCCGGGGCGCGAATCGGTCTGTTCGACGTGCCCAGAGATGGACATCTCTTCACCGTGTAGTTGGGCGATGGGCTTACGTGTCCGGGGTGTGTCGGTTGGCGGTAATGGAGGGCGTCCTGTGGTACGTACTCACCGGTACGCGCGGCGGAGCCAATCGTGTCCGCTTGATTCGCGCGCTGGATGAACGTCCGCGGAACGCCAACCAACTGGCGGAAGCGTTAGACCTCGATTACAAAACGGTTCGCCATCACCTCGACGTGCTAATGGACAACAGCATAATCGAGAGCAGCGGGGACGATTACGGCGCAGTGTATCTGCTCACGGAGCAAGCGCGACAGCACTGGGACACCGTCGAGAAAATCATGGAACAGGTGGAGTAAAGTATGGTTGAATCTGGGAAAGCATATAACCGTCACCGATTACAAGGGAGGAACAGATGAGTCTCTGGTTAGACGTAGCGCGGGTGGCGACGGCACTGAACGTGCTGTTACTGCTCGGACTAGGCTACGTTTGGCTCCGGAACTACATGCAGTTCCGCTCGAAGCACACGCTCGGCCTGTCGGTGTTCGCACTTCTCTTGCTCGGCGAAAACGCAGTGGCGCTGTACGTGTATTCGTGGGACGAGGTGCTGTCGGTGTGGTTCGCAACCGCGGTGCCGCCCGAGGCGTGGCACGCGATGCTCGCGCTTCACGTGTTGGAATTTTTCGCTCTATCGTTTCTTCTGTGGGCGACGTGGGACTGATTTCCCGACTCGATTTTTCCGGTTTATGTCTCTGTATGATATACTTACGGTGCGATTAGCGAACTGCTAATAACGTAGTTTCAGACTGTACTCCGCGTGTGAAACGACAGAGTCGGAACTCGACCACGACTTCCAACGGAGGGAGTTCGTTGGATGGAACACTTTGGTACGTCCTTTCTGGAAGTCGGGGAGACGCGAGTCGCGCTCGACTACTCCGAGAGGTAGGGAACCAGCCACAGAACGCGAACCAACTCTCGACGACGCTCGGCCTCGATTACTCCACGATTCGCCACCATCTCGACGTGCTCGCGGAACACGAAATCGTCGAGCAACACGGCGGTGGCGAGTACGGTTCTATCTATACACCAACTTCGACGGTCAAACGGGAGTGGCAACGGGTTACTGAAATCATCGAGAAAGTGTCTGAATAGCTGTTCTCGCGGCGTTTACGGACGAACCATGGTCAAAGTTCGAATGAATTTGGGTGAGAGTCCGGAAAATTTTCTTTTAAACCTCTGTCCTCGGTTGTGGTGTGCGCCACAGCGCACGACCAACCATGCCAGACAATACACAGGACGCAGTCGGTGAACTCGGAGAGACGACGCGGAAACAACTCACGTCCCGCCGTGGTTTCCTCGCAGGGTCGGCGGCTGTCGGGGCTGTGGGACTGACGGGAGCAGGAATGGGCATCGTGGGTGCAGACGACCACAACAACGATAGCGACGACGGCGGTTCCGGAGACGATGGTAACATGGAAGACGATACAACAGACCTCGACATTTTGAACTACGCGCTGACGCTCGAACACTTAGAAGCGACCTTCTACGCGAAGGGACTGGAGGATTTCAGCGACGACGAACTCATGCACGCAGACCTCGGCTGTGACATCTGTGACAGCCAGCGTGAGAAGATTCCGGAACAGGTTCGCGTCGTCGGCGAACACGAGGCGGCCCACGTTGACCAAATCACGAAGGTCATCGAACAACTCGGTGGCGAACCGGTCGAACAGGCCGAATACGACTTCGGCTACGAGACGCCCGCACAGTTCCTCAAAGTCGCCAAGGCACTCGAAAACACGGGTGTGGCGGCGTACGCTGGCGCGGCCCCATCCATCAAGAACGACAAGATACTGCAGGCGGCAGTGTCCATCCACAGCGTCGAAGCGCGTCACGCGGCATCGTTCAACGCCCTCAACGGCGTTTCACCGTACCCGAACGCCTTCGACGAGGCGAAAACGATGGAAGAGGTCAAAGAAATCGCCGGGCAGTTCATCGTCCAGTAAGCCGATTCCGACCAGTTTCGACTTTTTCTGCGATTACAGTACGCCGAATCCTGTTGCCGAACCGAAGTCGAACAGTACGTGCAGTCCAATCCCGACGATGAGCGCGGGAATGGTCGTGTAAATCGATGCGACGATTGCGGCCTTTTTGTCGATGGCGATGAGCGGGAACAACGCGTCGCCGTCCTGACTGATGGCGTTCGCGGTGAGCGCCGAGAACGGAATCCCGCCGTCCGCGTACACGGTCGCCAACACGATTTGCGGGCCACAGCCCGGAATCAATCCGAGTGCCGCCCCGGCGACGGGCGCGAGCAAGCCAACGGCGGCGGCGAGTTCGGCGACGTTGATGTTGAGCAGGAGGACGGAGTATTCGTACAGTAGGTACGCCGTGAGCACCCAGACGGTGACGAAACTCGTCTCCTGTGCCGCGTGGACGAGCGTTTCGTGGACGTTGGCGAACGTATCCCGAGCACGGCCAACGTGGCCGTCTCCGAGGTAGTGTCGCCCGACGAAGTAGATGTAGAACGACGCCGTCGTTCCCGTGATACCGACGATAGTGAACGCTCCTGCGAAGGAGGTGCCGAGTTCCAGCGGAACCTCGGGCGCGCCCGCAGCAAGGTACATGACACCCAGTGCGAGCGCGATACCCGCGGACACCCACCAGAGGGCGTGAACCGCGTGGCTGAGGGGCGTCAGGATCGACGATTCTCGGGCGGTCGAGGTTCCGCAGGCCGCATCGTACTCGTGTGCAGGATTACCGCCGCGACTCGCGCTGACGACACCGCCGTCTGTGGCCGTGTTGCTGATATTGGCTACGGCGTTATCGACCCGACCGACGCCCATACCGAACTTGTCGATTGCGTAGCCGGAGACGATGGCCGCACCGAAGGCGATACCGTATGCGTACAGTCCCGCTTTCGGCGCCAGTGCGAGGATGACGAACGCGGAGTCGCCAGCCGTTGCGATGAGCGTGGCGACGACGGTTCCGAAACTGACCGTGCCGCGAACGTACAACGGCATCATGACGATTGCACCGCCACAGCCGGGAGTCAGCCCCATGAGTGCGCCGAAAAACGGTTGCAGTCGCTCGTTTTCGGACAGTCGTTCGACTAATGCACCGCTCGTTCGGTACTGAACGAGGCCGAACAGGAGAACCGTGACCGCGACGAAAGCGCTCACTTGGACGTAACCATCACGAACCGACGCGAGAAACACTTCTAATAGCTCGTTCATGAGATATACGTCCCCTCCTTGGAGACGAAGATAGTTTTAGACATCTCTAAAACAGAGTTTTGCACCTTAGAACTTATAAGTTTCGGCAGTGAGAATCGACCGAAGGATGGTTTCAGACGATAGTTGAAAAAGGGATTGAGTGCCGTGGTACCAATAGCCGCAATTCTTATCTTCGTCACACCGCTCTGTTCACCTGCAATGGCGCAAGGTACGGTTACGTTCTTCAACGATACCGGCGGTTACGGTTTTATCGAGACTGACGACGCGGACGACGACGTATTCTTCCACATGGAGGATATTGGCGGGCCGGATTTGGAGGAAGGACAGGAAGTCGAATTCGACATCGAACAGGCGGACAAAGGACCACGGGCGACGAACCTCCAACGGCTCTGAGACGACACCGTGTAGCGTAGCAGACGATTAGCAACGGCTCTCTTTCACGAAATCGCCAACAAGATTTTTCTCCTTACCGCTCGATAGGCAGCGTATGGTGGAAACGTACGTTCGATTGCTGTGTCCGGAGTGCGGAAAACACTGGGAGTCGAGTCCTGACGACTTGCCGACCCCCGACAAGCAGTTCCACTGTCCGAACTGTCATGCGACGCGACGAACGTCTGAGTTCACACGAACCGAGAGCGATTTGAAGACGCTCAAGCAACTCCAGTAAGCACTGCTTATTCGCGCATTATGCGCGAAACAACGGTAACGCCACATCTTCTCGGTCGGATTTGTATCAGCTGAGTTGATAGCTATTCGTTCGCTCCACCGATATTCAGTTAGCCGATTCGCCGCAATCAGCCCCTGTCCTGACAACAGTCGGTTTCAATGACCGCATTCTAGTATGATACGAAACCGAAAGTCCCGAAACTCTGACTGTACGGCGTGCTAACGGCACTCAAGATAATAATATAACCCTGCAACTGTTACTCAACGATGCTTATGAAGAAGCAGGAGCTCATCCACCTTCACGGCCTGCTTGCAGAGGTCGGAAACCATTTCGAGGAGAAAACCGGGGAACCGATTACATTGGACGAGTACGAATCCCTTGGGGTACGACCGACGTCCATCCACAGATCGAAAACTGACCACAAAGCCGCTGTTTTTGCACTATCCAACGCAATAACCACGGAGATGCGTGTGACCGAGCGCGAAGCGGTCGCACCTCAAGCTGACTGAGTCACGGTTTGCGACTCCCCGATATTAACAGTAAAGACAAGTGGCGACGCTACCGGTTGCTCGTTGTTCTACTGAAGAGTGTCATATTTTGTACTACATACGTTCTCAGACATGATAACCGACTGTGGGATTTAATACGAAACCGGGCGAACTGTGTCCTACTGAACTGGTAAAATATCACTCAAAATAGGCATAAAGCAAACATGAACAAAAAAGACACAGACGAACGGCGTTCGAACCGAGGTCAGGTTGGTATTGGAACGCTCATCGTGTTCATCGCAATGGTGTTGGTTGCCGCAATCGCTGCAGGCGTCCTCATCAACACGGCAGGCTTTCTCCAATCGAAAGCCGAACAGACCGGTCACGAGAGTAGCGCACAGGTGACAGACCACGTCCACGTGGTGAGTACCATGGGGAACGTCACCTACGATTCGACGAACGACACACACGAGGTCGATTACGTCAACATGACCGTGATGAAAGGCTCCGGTGCGGGTGACATCAACCTGTCACAGGCCACCCTCGAATGGCTCGGCCCGGACGGTGCCCAAATCATGACGATGGGAAGTAAAGCAAACGACACGCAGTTCGGCCTCGAAAAGATTCGTGACGAGGAAGGCTCCCTTCCCGTCCTCGTCAGTCAGAAAGACAGATTCCGTATCGTTCTCGACACAGAACAGATAACGGGCGGTTTGCAGGAACGCGAGGAGTTTACGCTTAAAGTCGTCACCTCCTCCGGTGCGATGACCTACCACCACAGCGTGCCCGAGACGCTGTCGGACGGTCACGCAATCGGCTTGTAAATCAACCCACCTTTTATTTTTTGCCCACTTAGCGGCGTCTATCGTGCCACGCCGGAAACTTTTCCCGTATCTCCGAAACACGCGTTGGGTCGATGTCTCTGATGACGAGTTCGGGTTCGTCACCCGTACTCGCCAGTGCAGTTCCCCACGGGTCGTACACCGTGGAGCGACCGAGGAGGGTCGCATCCTCGTAGGAACCGGAACCGTTGATAGTGGCGAGGAAACACTGATTTTCGATGGCGCGTGCGCGTGAGAGCACTCGCCAGTGTTCGACGCGGGGATACGGCCACGCGCTCGGAACGAGAACGAGAGTCGCGCCCGCCTCCGCAATATCGCGGTACAGTTCGGGAAATCGGAGGTCGTAGCACGTCGTCATTCCGAGAGTTACGTCCTCGAACTCCACGATTCCCAGCGATTCGCCCGGAACCAGCATCTCGGCTTCCGCGGATTTGTAGCCGAACAGATGGTGTTTCCGGTACACCGCGCGTCGGTTCCCATCGCGGTCGAAAAAGACGGAGGTGTTTGCAAGTCCTTCTTCGGCGGGAGTTTCGCCGTCGGTCAGCGAAAGGTCTTCGACGATGCTCCCCGCGAGGACGCCAATATCGTGGTCGTCTGCGAGGTCGCCAACCTGCGTGAGTGTCGGCCCGTCGAGCGCCTCCGCATTTCGTTGGTACGTTTCGAACGCGAAGTAGCCGACGTTGAAAATTTCGGGCAGGGCAACGAGGTCTGCATCCTGTTCCGCCGCGGATTCGATGGCGTCCGCGGCGCGCTTGCGGTTCGACTCAACGTCACCCCCTTCGATTGCAATTTGTGCGAGTGCGAGTTTCATGTGGCCACGCCGACCTCGTCTTGCAGTTTTTCTTCTAAGTTCTGTAGCTCGTCGTCCAGATGTTTCTTGAAATAGCGTTCGATGCCCGGAACACGCCCGTCAACGACGAAACGATTGACGAGTCGGCACCCCGTTTCCGTCGGTTCGACTTCGTGTTCACCCGTGACGCGCAGCGCTGACGAACGCCCGACGAACTTCACGTATCGTGGTTCTTCGCGCGCAACGTCCTCCGTCTCCACTGGAATTGTTTTGTTCACGAACGGTATCGGCAGTTCGATATGCCACGTCGCGCGATGGCCTTCGTGTGCGTCGTAGTCGGCGACGACGCTGATAGCACTGGCTCTGCGCTTCGGGTCGGCGAGGAACTCCCATACGTCCTCGGGAGGAACCGGAAGTTCGAACGTCCGCTCTACCCGGACAGTCATACGCTAGAATTGGGCTGTGATGGTAAAAAGCCAGCCACTTAGTTCGGGCTGACTCTCCACGTCGTCGAACGAGCGCGCCCCCACTTCTCGATGTCTACGTCGTCGGACTTCTCCGCCAGCTTCGGGAGCCGAGACCCCACCTGTTTGGATGAAAGGCCGAGGTGTTTGGCGATGTTCTTCGCGCGGAAGTAGCGCTCACCGCCAGACACGCTGTCGCGTAGGAATTCGAGGATACGCTGTTCCTCGTTGGTGAACTCAGTCATCCTCACCATCAGTACGTGCCAGATGGCCTTAACCATTATCCCCTACTGAGCAAGTGCTGATTTCGCGTCAGTTCGAGTAGACGTGATTCGCGGACACTGCGAGGATACCGGCGATGATGGCCGCGGCGAATCCCCACGCGGCGGTTTCCGTCCCCGGCGTGACAAACGTTACTCCTGCACCAACGAGTGCAATAAGGGTGAACAGCACGGAGAGTCCGACCCCCATATCCGTCGAAACAGCCTGATTTCCTGCCATGTGCCCTCTTTGCATGAGGGCTAACTTAGTTCATTCTACTCGCGTACAATCCCGGTATTAACAGAGAGGCGAGTCGGGAGGTTTTTGGTGTCACTCCGCAGGAACCCGCATATGGTCGCGGAGAAACTCAAGTCGGTGTTACCGGTTGGAAAGCGGGGATTTCTCGCCCTATTTCTCATCGCCGTGCTCGTGGGAAGTGGCGTACTCACTGGCGTTCTCGGCGCGCCGCGCGTCTCCGGCGTGGACAACGAATTCGGCGACGTAACGAGCGAACAGACGGAAGTTCGAACCGCGCTCGTCGTGGACAATCCAAATCCCTTCAGCGTTCGGGTCGGCAACACCTCGGTCGATTACACCGTCGAAATGAACGACGTGACGATGGCGAGTGGCCAGCGGTCGAACCTCGCACTCGACAGCGGGAAAACGACGCTCGGGTTTTCGACGCGGATGCAAAATCAAAAGATTCCGGAGTGGTGGGTCACCCATATCCGGAACGACGAGCGAACCACGCTCCGAATCCAGTCCGAGGTTCGCTCGTCCGCCGTCAGTCGCTCCGTGCGCGTCCCATACGAGGACGACATCGAGACGGACATCATCGGCCAGTTCAATTCGACGGAAACGCGCCCGGTGAACGCGAGCGTTCCGTTCGTCTCCGACCCCGTGCTCTACGTGAACGAAACGAGCGCGAACTGGGGTTCCGTAACACAGGAACGGACACCGATTCAACTGCGAATGCGAGCGTACAACCCGAAATCGATTCCCTACACGATTTCGGAAATCGGCTACGAGATGACGATGAACGACGTTCCGGTCGGCAACGGAACGACCACACAACCGTATACGATTCCGGCGAAATCCGAGAAAACGCTCGGGATGCAAGCAAACATTCGAAACCAGCAACTCGACGACTGGTGGGTGAGCCATCTCGAAAACAACCAAACGACCGACCTACGAATAGAGTTCCACGCCAAAATCGACCTTCCAACCGGCGACACGGTCGAGGTACCACTTCGCTCGATGACGTACGAGCGACAAATCGAGACGGACATCTTCCGGAACGACTCGGCGGAGGGCGCGCTGGACGACGTGAAGGCGAATCCTGCGTCCGGGACGACGGCCGGTGAAACGGAAACCAGTGAGACGACTGTTGGGAAAACGACGACCGACGAAGAAACGACTGCGACTAGCACGACCACCACCACCACGACTCCCACAACTTCGGACTCCGGCACCGGAACGACCACCACGGACGACGGCGGACTGCTCGGAACCGTACTCGCCGTCGAAATCGACCAGCACTGAATATTCCCGCCACCGACAGACTTTTAATATTGGCCGAACCATGTCTTTCTATGCCACGGAGTACTCACTCTCCTGGTCGAGTTCTTCTCGGGCGATGAGAGTGCCGTAACGGCAACGAGAGACGGTGAATCGATTGTACTGGCCATTGACGGGCAGGATTACGAGCTATCGCGCGAAGCAGCGACGCAACTGCAAGACGCCGTCGGCGATGCGCTGACCGAGCGTCAGGAGTTCTTTCGCACCGCGGGTACCTTCCGCGAGGACGGGAGCTACGAGGTGTCCCGACGAGGTGCCGACTCGTCGGGGAACGCCAAGGTGTTCCAGAGCTTCGACGCGATGGCTCGACTGTTCGACCGCCTGCCGGACGAATTTTCCGCGGAGGAGGTCGGCCGAACCGGAATCACTGGGTCGCGTCGCCACCTGCTGGTTCGCCACTTCGCGGAGCATCCCGACTTCCCCTGTCGGATTTCCCTGCACAATCCACTGACCGTGGAAAAGGAGTCCGAAGAGTCCGGCGTGGCCGAAACCGACGGAAACCCCGAGGTGGGTGCCGACTGAGGGTAGATATTCGCTTGAAAACGATCTGCGTTTTCAAGCGAATGAGAATCACGAGGCGAACTGGCCAGCGGCCAGTTCGCCACCCTCGACATTCGACTAACTTTGACTAACCGTTTTTACGTGAAAATCCGTCCTCCCGACAGCGATAGCACCGACAGTTGCTCGGCGGGCGCGTGCACTGTACGCGCCCGCCTGCTGATTTTTAGGCCGTCTCAGTTAATCGTCGTATGCTCGCTCTCCTCGTTGAGAGCCAGATTCGCCGCGATTTCCGCATTTCGCATTGCGTACTGGGCGGTTTGCTGGAGGCTGACGAGCACGTCCCGAACTTGGAGAAGGTCGTCGTTCGACATCTCGGGCAGGTCGGAGAGGATGTCCGATTCCCTGTCGCCGAGTTCGTGGAATTTCCGCCGGACTTCGAGCGTCATGTCGTAATCGCGCTCCACTGCGGCCTGCACCGCTAGTGCGGTCATTTCGTCCACTTGGTCGGTGAACTCGCGGATTCGGCGCATGGTTCCGTTATCGACTTCGAGCGAGTGGCCGTTCGCTTCGAGGACGATGTCCGCGATGTCCTCGGCGTTGTCCGCGGTCAGTTCGAGATTTTTCGCAATCGAGCGATAGCCGATGAGAGGGAATCCGCTGTCCAGACCGACTGCGCGGGCGAGCGTCGGGTTTTCGTGCGCCGTAAAGATGAGACGAAGGAGGAGGACGAAAATCTTGTTTGCCTGTCGCTCGCGGTTCAAGGCCCGCTGTGCGAGGTCGGGGTTACCGTGTGCAAGCGCTTTCACTGCCTCGCCACGCATGGTGCTCCCGGTGTTTTCCAGTCGTTCGAGGAGGTTGTCCAAATCGAAATCCTCGGGGTCAACCGAACACCGAATTGCGATGCTTTCCGGGGTTTCCTCGATGACGCCGAGCCCCATCAACTGCGTCTCCGCCTTGTAGACCGCGTTGATATGACTGCTTTCCAAGGCTTCCTCGCTGACGACATGGATAACGCGCCGACCGAGAACGTACTGCGCGACGATTGCGCGCTCGACCGCGCCAGCGTCCAACTGCTCCGTGTGAATCGTCGCTTCTGCTTCGTCGTCGTGGGCGGATTCGGGGAGGACGGTGAGCGACCCCTTACCGCTGATTCGAAGGGAGACTTCGTCGCCCTTCTCGACGCCGTGTTCTTGCGCCCACTTGGCGGGCAGGGTCATCGCCAACGTCGATGGACCCAATCGCTGAACCTTCCGTGTTTCCATGTCCTTTGATTTCTCCACCAAACCTTAAATGTCGCCATATGTCAACAACTGTCTCGAATTCGAAAACTACCCCGAAAGAGAATAAACAGCTACTCGACTTTCAACATTCTGCGCTCGAAGCGTCCGACGCGGACTTTTCGCCAGCCGCGCAAGGAATTGTCCACATCCTCATCACCGGTATCGACGTGGAGGACGCCGATGCCGTCGAGTTTCGTCTTCGAAGCGACAACTTCCACGTCGGACCGTCGAATTACGTCGGGCGAAATCTGATGGTTTCCGCGTCCGAAAACGAACCCCTGCCCGCCAATCGGCGAAACGATGATGACGTTTTCATCCCCCAAATTGGACAGGAGGTCCGTTTCGCTGGCGTCGCGGGCCAGCAGTTCGCCGTCGCGCCACACGTCGACGCCCAGCGGCGACCCGTCGAATCCGAGTTGAGACTTGATTGCGCCGACCGTGCTTCCCGGCCCGAGGACGTATGTCACTCCATCCTCGATTTCGTCTGCGACTCCGGCGGCGAGGCTTTCGACCGTTCCGCCGCCGAGTTGCTTGCTCGATTGGAGCGATTCGGCGACAGGAACCTTTGCAATCGCCCGCAGTTCGGCCCGAACTTCGCCTTCTCGGTAGGCGTCCTCGTCGATATCGTTCACTTCGCGTTCCTCCGTGCGGTCGAATCCGGCGGCGACCCGACCCGCCGCTTCCGGCGTGACTGCAAAGACGGACGAGTAGATTTTCACCCCGGCGGGGACGCCGAGCATCGGGATTTTTTCGTCCGTCTCGGCGAGCGTTTCGGCGACATCGACCGCGGTTCCGTCCCCGCCGACGAACAGAATCAAATCGACGGGTTCCGCCGCGAGGCAGCGAACCGCTTCACGGGTGTCCTCGGCGCTGGTTTCGTTTTTGCTTGGGCGACCCACGATTTCCGGGTCGAACCCGGCACGTCGTGCTTCCTCGGCACCCATCTCGCCAGCGTAGGTCAGAATCTCGGCGGCTGGCGAACGCTCTTTGAGCGCGGACAGGGCGGTTTCCGCCCTGTCCGGCGCGCGTTGTTCTGCTCCTCGTTCCCGTGCTTCCGCGACTTTGCCGTCGGTTCCCTTCAGGCCGACTCGCCCACCCATACCCGCGATAGGATTGACGACCACGCCGATTCGCATGGCTGTGGGTTGGGTGGCACGGATAAAAGGCGTGTGGGCAGTGGCGAAATCGTCGTCTTTTCGTGCGTTAGTCGTCGTCGCCCTGCTCTTTTACTTCGTTGTGCGCCTTCTCGTTCGGCGGTTGGAGGTTCGGTTCCGTCTTCCCCAAATCCTTCTCTCGAATGAACGAGAACGACCCTTCGCCGTCCACCGATTCGCCCTGCGTCCACGGTTTCTGCGGGTCGTCCGGTTCGTTAATGTCCGTGGACATGAACGAGTAGTTGAACTCCTGCTGTTCCATCTCGTCCGGGAAACTGTCCGGAACCGGCAGATGGTCGAACATATCGTCCGGGTCGCCCAAATCCTGCAGGAGGGCAAGCCACTGATTCTGGTGCATCGTGTCCCGCGCGATGAGGTACGACAGCATATCCTTCATGCCGTCGTCGTCGGTCATCTCCCACAGTCGCGTGGCGAGCAGTCGCCCGGTCGATTCGGCCATCACGTTGGCGTACATGTCCGCCGCGAGGTTGCCGCTTGCGACGATGCAACTCCCGTTAAACGGCACGCCGTTGCTATCCACCGGCATCGCGTGTAGTCCGGACGAAAGCACCTGTCGCGGTTGCATCCCGTTCATCGCCGCCGAAACGGCGCTGTCCTGTCCCATCTGATTGCGCAGTTCGACCGGCGCACCTTCGAGATTCTTGGCCACTGCGGTCGCCAGCATCTCGATGTGGCCGAGTTCCTCCGCGGCGGTTTCCAACAGCGCGTGGCGGTACTCGCTGTGTTTCTGCGGGAGCGCCCACGCCTGAAACAGGTATTGGAGCGCGACCCGCATCTCCCCCTCCACGCCGCCGATTGCCTGCTGAAGCATCTTCGCAAACTCCGGGTTCGGTTCCTCAACTTCCACTTCGTACTGTAGTTTTCCGTTGTCGTGGTAAAACATCGTTCCCCACCGCAACGGAATCCGGTAAGCGGTTCAATAAGTATGTTGGCCTTCGCGGGACTGTCGGTTCGAGATGAATCACGACAAAAGACGGGGGCAGTTCTCAAACCTTAAGAGACAGCGCCGACAACCGCAGGACATGATTCCAGTCGCAGACCTCGCCCCGCTCGCAACGTTCCCCCTAGCGGAAGTCAGCATCGCCGTTCTCGTCGCCGCAATCGGTTCGGTCGTTGCGTGGATAGCGTACTTCTACCGATAAACAAGGCGAGTGACTCGGGGCTTGACCCCGAGACGGTTCACCGATAGCCGAGCAAACCGCGAACCGTTTTACGGTCGTTCGACTCGCTCGCGGAGCCAATCGGCCGCATTTTGGACGACTTCCTCGTTCGACCCCTCGATTTTGACGCGAACGTGGTCACCCGGATAGCTTCCCACTTTCACGTCGAATCGCTCCCGTAGTTCTTCGAAGCGGTCGATGAGCGCGCTCTCCGGTTCGTCCGCCGGAACGACTTTCCTGAAGTACGGATCGCCGTCGAACTCGCCTGCAATGCGCTCGAACATCGCTTTCATCTCCTCCGGCACCCCCGGCAGGACGTAGATGTCCTCGATTGCCGCGCCGGGAGCGACGCCGACTTCGTTCGGGAGCATTCGGGACCCTTTCGGGAGATGTGTTGTTCCGGAAACGAGGTCGGCGTGCGAGTAGTCCGAATGAGTTTCTATCCATTCGACTGCTTCCGTGTGTTCTTCCACCGGAACGCCGACGGCGGCGGCGACACCTTCCATCGTCAAATCGTCGTGCGTCGGGCCGAGTCCGCCCGTCACGATGACGGCGTCGTATTCGGCCAGCGATTCGTTTACCACGCGGGCGATATCGGCCACGTGGTCGGGGACGACGAACACCCGTTCAATCGAAACGCCGCGCTCGGTCAGCTGCTCGCCTAACCATGCCGCGTTCGTGTTGACGGTGTCGCCGGAAAGAATCTCGTCTCCGACGGAAATCAGCGCGATTTGCATACTGGATGGTGTGGCGCGACCAAAAAAGCCCTGTCGCATCGCCCGTTTGGTCGTCTCTCGTTCGTCGTTTCGCACAACTCCTGTTACTGCATTCCTGGCGGTGGGCCACCGCCACCGAAGTCGTCGTCTGAAATGTCCGCGTTCAATCCCATTTCTTCGCGCTTCTCTTCGAGTTCCCGAATCTGCATGCGGAAGTACGCGAGGCCGATCAATCCGGCCACCAGCGCGATTCCGACCACACCGCCGAAGAGGAACTTGTCTCGGGCGAGATAGTAGCGAACCGAAATCCTGTCAGCGCTCACCGATTCGTCCCAAATGACGTGGACGCGTTCGTCCTGCATCTCCGTCGTGTAGCTACCCGGGCGGACGTCGCTCAACAGGAACATATCGACGCGCATCCCCTTCGGAATGATGACCTCGTAGCTCTGGTCGTTCAGGTGCGTCGGAACGGCGAACGTTTTCCCCTGTCGTGGCGCGGTGTACGCCAGTTTACCCTCGCTCTGGGGCGGCGTGATGATAGTCTGTTCTTTCGTCTTTTTTACCCGAATATCTTCGTGACCTGCGACCGTTCCGTTCGGATACTGGAACTGCACCGACGAGATTTCGACGGGTCCATGTTCGCCCAGCGTCTCCTCCTGATAGATTTCGAGCGTCGTCTTCTCGTCCATCTTGTAGACCGCTTGATACTGGTCGCTGGTCACGTTGTAGGTGACGTTCTGATTCGTCTCCCAGTTGTACGACGCCTCCTGTCCGAGTCGTTCGTCGCTAATGCTTCCGGAGCCGAAAATCGACGTACAGCCTGCGCTGGCCGCGAGCACGGCGAACAAACCGAACGCGAGGACGAGGCGTCGATTCATGGAATTACGCAACGAATCTCCGCGGGGATGTAACCCCCGATACTGGAGAGCAGCCCCGGTGGGTCGGTGTTTTCCGTGCAGATGATGCTCTGTTCCAGCACGCCGAGGCGTTCGACCGTGACGATGTCTTGGGCGTGCCCGGCGCGGTTGACCGTCGCACGAACTTCCCCGCGAGTCGCGCTGTTGACGTTCACTCGACCGTTGCCGCGCGTCCAGTCGAACAGGCGGTCGCGTTCCTCGTCGGCGAGGCGGGAGGGTTCGTCATCGCCGCCGTAGACGAACTTCATCGGCAGATGCTGAACTAATCCGAATCGTTCCATAATCTGTTCGGGTTTGCCGGGACCAAGTTCGAGTTCGGACGCCGGAATTCGAACGTCCTGTCCGGCGTCGAGGACGAAACCGCCGTCGTCCCACGATTCGAGGGTTCCAATGTAAGTTTCTGCCTCGCGGAGGTTCGGCGTCACCTCGCCCCACTCCTCGCCCAGAACGTTTCGGGCGACGACTTCGTCCTCGCCCTCGACCGTTACCGAAACGAAATCGTCGTGGCGAACGCCGATGTCGTACTCTACGTCCAAATCACCGAGGGCGTTGCCAACGAGCGATTCGAGGCCGTCGAGTGCGCGGCGTTTCGCCTCACCGCTGACGTACACTTTGGTTGCGAGAACGACCATTATGCACCGAGTACCTCGACGTTGAGTTCCTGTTCGAGTTCCTCGATTCGGTTTTCCATGGATTCGACGAGCATCGAGTTCTCCATGGATTCGAGCGGCGACCCACATTCGGGACATTCGAAGCCGAAGTCCATCGCTTCGCCGAACTCGAATCGCAGAGAGCAGATTTCACAGAGGTAGAACTCGTGGTTGCGTTCGTACTCTTGGCGCTGCTCCAGCGCGTTGAGCAGGCGGTACATCTCCTCTTCTAGATTCTCCGGAATCTTGTCGTACTCGAACGTCCAGAGATAGGTGAGCCACCCCGAATCCTCGTCTCGGAGTCGGCGATAGGTCGCAAGGTCGTTCTCGTAGAGGATGAACAGCGCCCTGCGAACGTCGTTGAGTTCGAGGTCGAGTTCCTCCGCGAGTTCCTCGTCGGTGACCTCACCGTCCGGCGGCGCGGCGGCAACCGGCATGCCCTTTGGCCCGACCAGTTCGTGGAGGTATTTCTGAATCACTGGGTCGCTTAGCAGGTCCTCGAAAGCCATTGATATGTTATATCGGGGCGTTCATCTGTTTAAAACCATCGGGAGGGATTGGAAGAGGTTCGATTGTGGTGTTCGGTTGAGGGTTGTTTGGGGATTTCACCGTCCTCGAAAATGGCCGGCTGAATGCGTGATTTACAGTGGTGGAAGATTACCGGTAGCAAATCACGACACAAATCAAACCGCCTCCGCAATCGGGCTCGCGGTTGCACCACTCGTCGTCGAGGTCGCTCTGCGACCTCGTATCCCACATCCTCCCCAACCGATTCCCTCACTCGCTCACGCTCGTTTCGGTCATCCCTCGCGTGGAAGTTTACAGACCCTCGGCGGTGAACGCCTCGGGCCTGCCGACGCACGCGCCGTGTGGAAAACGAGTGTTTCGTGAATACTCACTAAAGTGCAGTGGCGCGCGCTGGTGCGGAGCCGAGGACTTCGCGTCCGAGGTTCCGCACTAAAGCCCTGCGAGGTCTTCGTGAGCGACGACGGAGTTCTCGTGAATGAAGCGAACGAGAGCACGGAAGAGCGTGTCTCTTCCGGAGTGAGCATGGCTCGTCAGAGCGTGCTCTGACGGTGGACGAGCGAAGCGAGTCGGTTGGGGAGGCATGTGGGCGGGTGTGGTAGCGGTCATGTGTTGGCGTGATTTGCTTCCGACACACTCCCCTGTCTCAATCGCGTACTACTGGATTTGTCTGGCGGTTCCATTGATGTTAGCAGTTGGTAACTGCACATCGACACCAATCGAAATCACTCACTACTCTCCACAGTCTCTTCCAAATCACCGAATACAGACTCTCGGACGCTACCTCTCAACGAATCGTGAAATCCCTCGTCCGGCCAGAAATCCGACGACAGAACCAACAACCCCAATCAGGCCGAATCCCACGACAACCGCCCAGAGTGGCGCGTCCGAGGGCGAACCACCAGCCACCAACTGCCGAACGACGGACACCGCGCCGAAGGAAATCGCCGGAACGACACCGACGGCGAGGCTGGCGAGCAGGCCGCCGCCGCGAAACGTGCTAATTGCGGAAATCACCGGCGGTGCGTAAAACAGCGATGCAGGAAGCAAAACGTCGAAGGTGAAACTCCCCCCCGACCCGCTCCCGAGCAGTGCCCCGAGGAGAAGTGCCGAAACGACTCCTGCGAATCCCCCGACGAACACCGACCAGTGGCGTACCCTCCCCTCTTGCCGACCCCACAAAAACCGCTCCGAAACTGTTGCCATCGCATCGGGATGCAACGTCAACCAAAATAAATGTTCAGCCAAGAATCGAGAAACAGTTTTCACGCCACTCTTCGAAGCACCGACCAGCATGGTATATAGTGACACCGAAGCGGCGTCACGCGATGAGCTACGGACATTACAGGACGAGCGACTGGCCGAAACGGTCGCACACGCCCACGAGAACGTTCCATTCTACCAGAACGCACTAGACGAGGCGGGAGTTTCGCCGGAGGAGATACAGAGCGTCGAAGACATCTCCGAACTGCCGTTTACGACGAAAGAGGATTTCCGCGACAACTACCCGGACGGGATGTTCGCGGTTCCGCGCGAGGATATTCACCGGATTCACGCCTCGTCGGGAACCACCGGAAAGCCGAAAATCGTCTCCTACACCGAAGACGACCTCGGCGTCTGGCGCGAGGTGATGGCCCGGTCGCTCTCTGCGGCGGGCGTCAAACCGGAACACGTCGTCCAGAACGCCTACGGCTACGGCTTGTTCACGGGGGGCCTCGGATTCCACGACGGGGTGCAGGAACTCGGTGCCTGTGTCATTCCAGTCGGCGGCGGGAACACCGCCCGGCAAATCGACATGCTTCAGGATTTAGAAAGTGACGTGCTCTCGTGCACGCCGTCGTACTGTCTCTACCTCGCCGAGGCCGCGGAGGAACGCGGTATCGACCCCCGTGACCTCCCGCTTTCCACGGTCGTCATCGGCGCGGAACCGTTTACCAACCCCATGCGCGAGGAAATCGAGGAAGCATTGGACGTGACTGCGGTGGACGTGTACGGCCTCTCGGAAATCATCGGCCCGGGCGTCTCCATCGAATGTGCCGACGTGCAGAACGGCTTGCACATCTGGGAAGACCACTTCTACCCCGAAGTCGTTGACCCCAATACGGGCGAACCGCTTCCGGAGGGCGAGGAGGGCGAACTCGTCATCACGAGTCTGACGAAGGAGGCCCTGCCCGTTCTGCGCTACCGAACCGGCGACATGACCAGCTTGAACTACGAGAAATGTGATTGCGGCCGAACCATGGTTCGAATGGGCAACGTCACCGGAAGAGCGGACGACCTGCTCATCGTTCGCGGTGTCAACGTCTATCCGAGCCAAATCGAGGAAGTGATGGTGGATTTGGACGCCGTCGCACCGCACTACCGAATCGACCTGACGCGGGACGGCAACTTAGACCGCATGAAAATCACGGTCGAATATCACGAGAAAATCGAAGCCTCGCCCGAGGAACTCAAGGCGGAGATTCAGTCCCGACTCGGCGAAGTGCTGGACGTGACGCCCGACGAACTCGAAGTCGTCGAACCGGGTGCCATCGACCGAACCGAAGTTGGAAAGGTAAAGCGCGTGTACGACCACCGATAAGACTCAAAGAGCGACCATCGCCGAAAGGCCTCGGAACGGAAATTTTGGATTTCCGTTACAGCCAGCGACTGAGAAGTGAATCCCGTTCGTGCGGCCGTTCGACCGTTACGACCGTGTTGTGCGCCGACGAGCGCACTTCGCCGATTGTCGAACCGAAGACGAACTCCCGAAGTCTCCCTTTTTGTGGCGCGCCCATCACCGTCACGTCGTAGTATTTCGACTGCTCGATAATTGTGTCGGTCGAATCGTCGGCTTCGAGAATCCACGTATCGACGTTCTCGAACTCGCCGAGTCGGTCGCGGGCGGCGGCGACGTACTCCTCGGCGGCGGCTCGCTCCCGGTCGTCCGCGTCGGTTTCGATGACGTGGAGCAGTTCGACCCACGCACCGTGTGCCTGCGCGACGTATCGCGCGACATCCACCGCCAACCCCGAGTGCGGGCCGCCTGAAACCGGAACGAGAACCGACGAAATGGTTTTCGAGGCGTGACTGCCGCCGACGGTGAGAACGTCGCAATCGACAGTACAAGCGAGTCGCGCGGAAACGTTCCGACCCAACGGATTCGATTGCGTTGCCGAAACGCGGTCGTCTATCACGACCGCCCCGGCCGAAACGTCGTTGCTCGTCTCGCCGACGATTGCCGAAAGTGACCGACCGACGCGGGCGGTTCCACGCGTCTCGACGCCCGTGTTCGGGCCGAGTGACGTTCGGAGCACCCGCTCTGCCGTCTTTCGGTGCTCGTCCAGCAACTCGTCCGAGCCGTCGAACTGCGTCCCCGACGGTCGAACAACCGGGTTGACGAGGACGACGTCGCCATCCCACTCCTCGGCGAGTGACGCGGCAAATTCGACCGTCCTATCGGTTGCCATCCCGTCGAAGAGCGGAACGACGACATTTCGGCGGGGGGATTGGCCACCGCTCTCCGCGTGTAAGAGCGAGGGAGTCCACGGAGTGGGACTCACATACATACTCCACGCGAGTTTTCGAGAGCGTATAAATCCCGCGGATTGATTACCTATTCCGAAATTCACAGCGTGAACGTTCAGGATATGATTATTTGAGTGCAGAGCGGCTGTTGAATCGGCTTTCGTGAAATCGAATTTCTATCGTAGAGTGAAAAGAAGTCGAAGCGGGTGTCGGAGTAGGAAGGGACTGCGATTAAAGTAGATTACACACGACGAAGCAAACTACGGTTTGTACACGCGGCCGCGGAAGATGGCGATGGTTTCGCCATCAGTTTTCTCGCCGTTCGCACGCACGTCAACTCGATACGATGCCGTGCGCCGCGTTTCGTCTTCCTGCTCCGCGGCCGCGACCAACGTTTCGCCGACCTCTGCCGCGGCGAGATAGGACATGTTCGTCTCCAGTGCGAGTGCAGTTTCGCCCTCGGAGTTGGACGCCGCCGCGAAGGCGGCGTCCGCGAGCGAGTAGACGACGCCACCGTGGGGCGTCCCGTGGAAATTGAGCAGATCGTCGGAGACGGTGAGTTCGGTTCGCGCACTGCCGGGTTCGAGACACGTGAGTTCGATGCCGAGCGTGGCACAGAACGGGTCACTTGCGATTTTTTCACGGTGGTCGTCGGGAATGTCCGCCATACCCCGCATCAGTGCAGTAGTTACTTATATTCTACCCGAGAGGGTGACGATATGGCGTACAGCTACGAACCCCACTACTTCGAGGACTTTGAAGAAGGCCAGACGTTCGAAAGCGTCGGTCGAACGGTCACCGAGTACGACTTCGTTCAGCACTCCGCGTTCACGGGCGACTGGACGGAACTCCACACGAACAAGCATTACGCCGAGGACGAATATTTCGGCGAGCGCGTGGCCCACGGCCCGATGACGTTCTCGCTGGCAACCGGCTTTGTCTACCGCTGTGGTTTCTTGGAGCGCACCGTTCTCGCGTTCCTCGGCATGAACTACATGGACATCCCCGCGCCGGTTAGAATGGACGACAGCATCTCGCTCGACATGGAAGTCGTGGAGACGAAAGAACTCTCCAGTAGAGAGGACTCCGGCCTCGTCGTCATCGACACGGTCATGACGAATCAGGAGGATACCGTCGTCTTCGAGGGCGACATGAAGTTCCTCATCAAGCGCGAAGAGTGAGCGGTTAGGGTCAAGCAGTCGTTTGCGACTACCTGACCCTTCTAAACAGTCTCTCCCTTTATCGGAGAACTGATCGGCCAGCGACGGGTTTTCTCACTCGGCCGAATCCGAACACGACGGCGCGGCGCAGGGTGCGAAGCAGGTCGTGTTGTTTTGGCGAACGACATCGGCAGAGTTGTCGAGGACGACGGCGTCGTCGGTTACGTCGAACGAGCAGTCGGAAACGCGACTGTCCCCGCTGTACTGTAGAAGGACGCCATCTCGGTCGGTTCCCGTTTGTTTCACACAACAGGAATCGAAGACGGAATCCGGGCGGCCGTACACACGGAGGGCGGCACTGCCGGAATAGCCGTTCGTCGTATGGCCTGCACTACCGGTCACCTGCACGTTCCTACACGAGACAGGGGCAGGCGTCGTCTCGGGCGGAGCAGCGTACACCGCCGCGGTGTCGTCGGTATCGACCCGAATTCGAGTGTTCCGTATCTCGTGCGTTCCGCTTTCGGCGACGACAATTGCACCGTCGCTGATCGTCTCCGCGGTGAAACTCACGTCGCAGTTTTCGACGGTAGTATCGGCTGCGAACAACCAGATTCCCCGCATGTTCGTCGGGAACGAATCGTCCGAGTGGGACGTATCCACGGCCACACAGCAGTCCCGAACCTCGCTTCCCGACCCGGCGAGACGAACGTTTGCGATGTTGTTGTTCCGGTACTCTCCGCCGACGACGCGGACGGTTCCGGTGCTCTTGCTCGATTGGTAGAGGCCGTTGTTCGGGAACCCGGCGAGGTGGCAGTCCCGAAACTCCAGTTCGCCTGTCGTATTCATCTCCACGAAGAGGCCGACTGCGCCGCTTCCGTCCGGAGCACCGTCCGGCGCGCGGAGATTCTCAACGAGGCCGGTTCCGGATTCGGTTCGCACGCCGAACAAAAACGGACCTTGCGAACCGTCGTGACTGCCGCGATGAAGCACATCCCGAACGAGCAGTCCATCGTCAACGACGAGTTGCATTTTGGGTGCTTCCGGCGCACTGCTGACATCGTGGGTAAAACCTTCGTAGAGGAGGTTTGTCGAATCCGCCCCACCAAGCGACAACCACACTGCGCCGGGATTTCCGGTCACGTCGTCTGTCGTATCGAGAACCATCGTCGCGTCGGATTCGATACCGACCATTCCGAAATCGTGCAGTCCGTTGCCGAAGTCGAATGTAAAATCAGTGACGCGGTACTCTCCCTGTGGAAACTCCAACTTCGTGTTGCTTTGGATGTTCGCGTCGAGAATGTCGTCTATCGGTTCCTCCCCGGTCGAATCCATGCCAAGGTCGGAAACGACGTCGTACACGGTGTCAAACTGGAAACTGTCGGTGGTCATCGTTTGGGAACTTGGATTCGACTCAGGCGAACCGGTCGCCGTGGACGCGACACCGCCGAGTACGGTTCCGGCAATAATCGAACTACTCGCCAGTTTCAGATACGAGCGCCTATCTGTTTTTTGAGAGGTTGAGCTCGTGTTTTCGGAGGATTCAAGCATCCTACTACTAATGGACAGTTTAATTTATAAAATTATTCTTGGATTATTTACTAAAATAATCGTCCACGTGTCGAGTCTCGATTTTGTGGTGGGCAGGGCCGAGTAACCTATCTTTTTCACCTCCAACGCGAACTATCGCGTATGCCAATCGACATCCTCGAAGGCGAGGACGAACCGCGAATCATCGACACCCACGCGCACCAGCCGACGAAGGAGTTTTTGGAGGACGCTGGCGGGCAGATGATGGAGGACGCCGCGAACAAGTTCGGCGCGAAGATGGAGACAGACACCTACGACTCGTTCGTGGAGGAGTACCGCGAGGCGGGAATCGGGCGGACGATTCTGCTTGGCTGGGACGCCGAAACCAACACCGGCAACCCGCCGGTACCGAACGACTACGTGGCCGAAATCCGCGACGAGTACGACGATTTCTTCATCGGATTCGGGAGCGTTGACCCGCTGAAAGACGACTGTGTGGAAGAGGCAGAGCGCGTCGTCAACGACCTCGACCTCTCGGGATTCAAGTTCCAGCAAATCGCGCAGGGCTTCGACCCGAGCGACCCCGAGCACGAGAAACTGTTTTCGACCATCGAAGACCTCGGCGTTCCCTGCGTCTTCCACGGGGGCAACTCCACGCTCGGTGCGGGCGCACCGGGCGGCAGGGGACTGAAAATCAAGTACGGCAACCCGATGATGATTGATGACCTCGCGGCCGAGCACCCTGACCTCCAGATTCTCCTCGCACACCCCGCCTTCCCGTGGGAACAGGAACAACTCGCCATCTGCCAGCAGAAGGGGAACGTCTACATGGACTTGTCCGGATGGTTGCCGAAGTACATCGACGACCAAGTGCTTCACTACGCGAAGACGCTCCTGCAGGACAAAGTGATGTTCGGAACCGACTATCCGATGATTCGCCCCAAAAAATGGCTGAACCAGTTCGAAGAACTCGACTTCCCCGAGGAAGTCCAGCGCAAAATCCTCTGGGAGAACGCAGAAGAGTTCCTTGACCTGTAAGCACCGAACTCGATTTTTGAGGTCGGGAAGAAACGAAACGCGAGAGCGAGATAAGCACCGCAAACCCCGATTTATAGGCGACATATAACAAGGAGCGGGTCGGGCGATACACAGCCACAGATGGTCGGAGATGATGCTCGATTCCGGCAGAGATTTGCTCCCGTCGCAAAACTTCCCTCGCCGCGGACGAAACTCGTGTATCTCTATCTGCACGTCGCGGACGGCGCGACGGTGGAAGAGTTGCACGAAGCCTTGGGGATCCAGTATTTAGAACTCTACAGTGCTCTGCGGGTTCTCCGGGAGCGCAGCATCGTTCGAAACGAGCGGAGCATCTATCGCTGTCGAGTGCACGAAGGAGGAAACAGCAGTCCACTCGACGGCCGATTTTCCCGGATGCAGTAGCGTCGGCCAATCATCGGACTTTCACCACATAACTATGTACGAAACCGCGGAAGCAAGGGTCGTAAACCGATGTCCACAGTAAACCGAACCGACGAAGACGGCTACGTCGTGCGATGGTTCGAAGAGCGCGATTTGTCGGGATTTCTCTCGCTCGACCGTGTCGTTTTCGGGCGGCGCCGGAGTGAGCGCTGGTTTCGGTGGAAGTACGTGGACAACCCTTACGTTGACCACGTTCCCGTGTTCGTCGTGGAGAAGGACGGGGAAATCGTCGGTGCGCGGCCGTTCCTCGCGTTTCGGATGCGTGCCGGTTCGGAGACGGTACTCGCATTGCAACCGGCAGACACCATGGTACATCCGGCACATCGACGGCGAGGGCTGTTCACCCGGATGACGAAACACGCAATCGACCACTATGCGGGCGGCGACCCCAAATTTTTCTTCAACTTCCCGAATCAGCGTTCCAGACCCGGCTATCTCAAACTCGGCTGGCAAATCGTCGGCGACCGAAAAACGTACTATCGGATTCAGAACCCGTCCGTCTTCTTCCGGGATGCTCGGCCCGGGAAGCGAGTTCGGTCGCAGCTTCTCGATTTCACGTCCCCGATTGCCCGTCGTCTCCACGGCCTGAATCGCTCTTGGATGAGAGCGCAAACGAACACCTCGCAACACAGTTCGGGAACGCAGACCACGTACTCGATTACTCACTACTCCGGCGTCGAAACGCCCGTTCTCACCGAACTGTACCGCGCCACGCCACCGGATGCCGTTCACGCGCTGCGCGACGAAACGTACTATCAGTGGCGATTTTCGAGTCCCGCATGGAAGCGAGAAACCTACGTGGCGGAAGACAACCGCGGCGACACGGTTGCCGCGATCGTGGTTCGGACGCGGACGACATCCGGTGGCGTGAGCGTGACGCAACTCGCGGACGTCGTTCCGTTGATGGAACGCGAATCGAGAAGGCGCGCGATTGTGCGCCTTCTCGACCGAATCGTCGGCGAGTACGCCGAGTCCGACCTTCTTTCCGTTCCGAAGGGCGACCTTCCGGACGACCTGCTCCGCGAGTTCGGCTTCGTAAGCGATGCAGTACCACCCCTCTCGTGGGTGTCGGATTTCGACTGCCGGTTGGTCGCGCTTCCACTCAACTGTGAACACTGGTCGGTCGGCGGCAAACGACTCAGTCAGCGGTCGAACTGGCACGTTTCGTTCGGCGAGCGTGACACCGCGTAGGAGTACCTTACCAACGACTTCGGCGGGCCATAACAAAATCCCGAGGCGAGAAGTTCAGGGCGACAGATGGGAGATAACACTCGAAACGTGATGACGTCGGTGGCAAGACTGTATCGGTTCGCACTGCTGGCGGCGAGTTTACCGGTGGTTCTCGCGGAATACTTCCGCCCCGAAACCGGTGCCGAGTACGGCGTCGGACTGTTCGATAAGCTCGTCTTGGCCGCGAAGATGGCGCGGAACAACGTGCAAATACAGACCGGTTCGACGTTCCTCGAACACCTCGTCATCGCCACGAAGGTGCTGACGATTCCCCGCGAAGAGGAGGGAAGTTTGGTCGAATGTGGCTGTTACAAAGGTGGCAGTACCGCCAACCTCTCGCTCGTCGCCGGACTCTGCAATCGACCGCTGGAGGTGTTCGATTCCTTCGAGGGAATGCCGGAACCGAACGAAAACGACCGAGAACATGTCCTCGTCAAATCGGAGCAAATACACACTTACGACGAAGATGCGTGGGGTGCGCCGATAGAAGAAGTGCAAGAAAACATCGCGCGATACGGCGACGTTTCGGTTTGCACGTTCCACGAGGGATATTTCGACCAAACGATGCCCGAGTTCGAAGCGTCGTGTGTGCTCCTTTTTTTGGATGTCGGACTCAGAGAATCCGCCGAAACCTGTCTCGAATATCTGTGGCCCCTTCTTCAGTCGGGTGGATACTGCTTTACCCACGACGTGAAACACATGGAGATTTCCACGCTGTTTTTCGACGGTGATTGGTGGCGAGAAACGCTCGACAGGGAACCGCCGGGCTTGGTCGGTGCCGGAAGTGGTCTGGGCCTCCATCCCGAACATAACGGGTTCGGAAGCCTGCTCGGCTACATCGTGAAAAACCCCGAATCATCCGTGTTCGAGATGGTCGCCGAAGACGGTGACGGCGAAAACTGCGTCGAAGTCGTTCGGAAGCGGAAGGATTGACGGACATCGGCGCGGTTGTTTTTCTACTATTTTCGACAGGCAATTAATCTGAAACATGGCCGAAATCCTCATCCAGCGGTACCACCACAGTACCAATCTACGAATGGCTCGCCACACAGACGAGACGTGGGAGTATCGAACGCTCAGGCCGCCGCGCGGGAGCGAGAAAAAGGAGGCCATCGACCCGACCAGCGAACTGAACGAATACGGGAAAGAGGGATGGGAACTGGTCGAAACCATCGAATACGTCGGTGGGGGCACCAAATTCCTCGTGTTCAAGCGTCCTGCCCGGACAGACGACGGTGGCGTGGATGAGTGACGGAAGCAGTGAGAACGACGGAAACGATGGGGAAATCAGCACCGCAAACACGATGCGAGAACGCGCCGGGGAGAGCAGAGTCAAACTTTGGCTCCTTCTCGGTGCGCGCCGTCTCGTCGTGACGGGAACGCTCGCGCTCGTGTTTTTCGTGTCGTTCGTCGTCGCAGGTACCCTCCTGTATCCACCGCTGAAATCTGCGGTTGCGTCGGGCGACACCATCGAGACGATGTTTTCCACCATGCTGGGGACGACGATTACCGGTGTCACACTCGTCGTCACTATCAGCCAATTGGTCATCTCGCAGGAAAACGGCCCGCTCGGTGACCAGCGCCAACGAATGAGCGAGGCGATGGATTTCCGCGAGTTCATTCGGGAAATGTTGGGCCACACGACGCCGTCCGACCCGTCGCAGTTCCTCAAGGACATCATCAACGTGACCGAGCAGCGGGCGAACGAACTCCACGAATCCATCAGCGACGGCGATAGCGATGATTTGAGCCAACTGCGCGATGACCTCGACGAGTTCAACGAAAGCCTGACCGGAAACTCGGATACGGTCAAGGAGGAACTTGACGGCGCGAAGTTCGGAACGTTCGACGTACTGTTCGCGGCCCTCGATTTCAACTACTCGTGGAAGATTTTCCACGTCGAACGGATGCGAGAGGAGTACGCAGACCATCTGAGCGAGGAACAAAAGCGGCTGTTCGAGCGGTTGAAAACGTCGCTTTCGATGTTCGGCCCGGCACGCGAACACATCAAGACGCTCTATTTCCAGTGGGCGCTCATCGACCTCTCGCAGTTGATCCTGTACGCGGCGATTCCGTCGCTGTTCGTCTCCGGGTCGATGCTCGCCTTTGTCGGAAGCGGGACGTTCACCGGAACGACGCTCGGCCTCACGGACATCTTGCTGGTCGTTGCGGGCGCGTTCACGATTACGCTCATTCCGTTCTTCCTACTCGTCTCCTACATCCTTCGCATCGCCACGGTCGCAAAACGAACGCTGGCCATCGGGCCGCTCATTCTTCGGGATTCACAGCGATGACAGGGAACGAGAATACAGACGTAAACGGGTTGGAAACGGACGATTCGGACGCGAGCGACTCGGACACGAACAATTCGAATACGACCCGTTCGCCGCGAGAACTGTCGCGGCGAACGATGCTCACAGCGACGGCAGGAATCGGAATCACCGGACTGAGTGGTTGCCTCACGCTTAGTCCGAAAGTGAGCGTCTCGGGACTCGGAACTTCGGACGTGTTCCGGAAGGTTTCCGTCAGCGAACCGTGGGCGAGCGGACGAGTGGTAGCGAGTGTTAGTTTCACCCCGACCGCGACGACGAAGCTCGGCGTCCGAGGGCTGACGGTCATCGGTTCCACCGGAACGGAGTTCGATACGGCGGCGGTACAGAGCGGACAGTCGAAAAAGTCTATTTTCCTTCCCGTCGGGAAATCGACGCTCACCGCGGTCGATTTCGATGGGAAAACCGTTGACAGCGTCGAGGTCACTGTTCGAGGGAACAAGTTACTCTGACCTCCGCGGAATGACTGTTTTCTGCGGCATGAGTTTCTTGTCGATACCCGTCGAATCCGCTGTGGGTAATCGACAATGGAGGAGTTCGACATCGTCGTTATCGGTGGGGGGACAGGGAACAAAATCGCACTCGCAGGCGCGGAACGAGGGCTGGACGTGGCACTCATCGAACGCGGGCCAATCGGCGGCACCTGCGTCAATCGCGGATGTAATCCGTCGAAAACGCTGATTCATCGCGCCGACGTGGTAGAAACGGTGAGACGGGCCAGCGAGTTCGGCATCGACACCGAGGTGACCGGAATCGACTTCCGGAACATCGTGCGCGAGGTGACGGAAACCGTCGATGGAAAATCGGAGCGAATGGAACAAACCGACCGCGACCACGAAAACATCACGCTCTACCGAGAGGAAGCCCGATTCGTGGACGACCGAACGCTGGAACTGGATGACGGCGGCGAGCGCGTCAGCGGCGAGAAAGTCGTCGTCGCTGGCGGGGCGCGACCGATCGTTCCGCCAATCGAGGGACTGGACGACGTGGACTTCCTCACGAGCAAAGACGCGCTCCGACTCGACTCGCAACCGGAACAGCTCGTCATCATCGGTGGCGGCTACATCGCCGCGGAACTGGGCTACTTCTACGAGATGATGGGAACCGCGGTGACCATCATCGGACGGAGCGACCTGCTTCTGTCGAACGAAGACCGCGAAGTCGCGGAGACGTTCACCGAAATCGCCCGCGGTCGTCACGACGTGCACACCGGCCACGAAGCGACGGCGGTTGCACAGAATGGGAATCAGGTGACGGTTACGGCGGAATCCGAAGCTGGAGACGAAATCACTGTTTCCGGTGATACCCTGCTCATCGCGGCGGGACGCCGACCGAACACCGACCTTCTCGACGTGGAAACAGCGGGAATCGACACCGACGACCGCGGATTCGTGCGAACGAACGAATATCTCGAAACGACCGCGCAAAACGTCTGGGCACAGGGCGACATCGCGGGAAGCTACCAGTTGAAACACGCCGCAGACCAAGAGGCGAAGTACGTCGAGAAGAACGCGCTCGATGGAGAGCGCGAGGCTGTCGATTATTCGAGCATGGGGCACGCCGTTTTCACGTCGCCGCAGGTCGCGGGAACCGGAAAGACCGAGCAGGAACTCGAAGAATCAAGTCGGGAGTACGTCGTCGGAAACTGCGCCTATCGAGATACGGTGATGGGAAAAGCCCTGAAAGCGGAGAACGGATTCGTAAAAGTGCTCGCCAACCCCGAAGACAGCGAAATCCTCGGCTGTCACATCATCGGCCCGGAAGCTTCGACGCTGATTCACGAAGTTCTGCTGGCGTTGGCGAGTGGGTCGGGAACCGTCTCCGACGTGACCGACACGATTCATATCCATCCGGCACTGAGCAAAGTGGTGCTGAAAGCGTTCGAGGATGTGTGATGGCGGTTGTGAGTAGGTCAAAAAATACGTGAAAATCAGCTCAGGCGTCGGTGAACTTGTCGCAACCGACGCCTGCTCGATTTCCGCCTGCGGTAGCGACGATACTGGTAGACGACTCCCGTTCCGACCAGGAGCAACCAAAGGACGTGATTCGTCCCGAGCGTCGTCCACACGTCCGAGTGAAAGACCGGAAGCAAGTCGCTCCAGTGGCGTGCGAACTGCTGGAGGATGCTCGCGCCAAGCAAACTCGTAACGGCGGCCAAAAACGGTAGATAGAACTGCCAGACGAGCACGCTGACCACTCCACCGACGATAATTGACGCGAAGAAAGGGCTACTCAAACCGGAGCCGAGCGACGGCACGGACACCGGGTCGAGGAAGTTGGGATTGCCGAACATCGAGTAGGCGACCGACGAGGAGAGGGCAAAACAGAGCGCGACGATTGCCAAGCGCTGCGTGGAGCGGGCGATGCTACTACCGATAATGCTGCCGACGATTGCGCCGATCAGTGACACGAGGAGTAGGTTCGGCGACGCGACGCCGACCGTGGGCGCGACGACCGCCCGTGCGAGCGCACTTCCGAGGAGGGCACCGCCGAGTGCGCCGACGAGAGACGTCAGTTGGGTCACGAACGCGTAGCCGAAGTACGTGAACGCGACGCCGAATCCCAACGCCAGCACCATCGCGGTGGTCGTGATGAAATCTGGGGACATCGGATTTCGTATTTCGTACACTGGGGTTCCATTCCGTTAAGTGACTCGGTGGGATTTCCGGCGAACTATCTCGAATTATCGAATTGTGTTTCTCATTTGGAACGATAAACGGATGAAAAACGAGATGGACGAAAATGACCGCGAACGAGCAGGCTACTCGCTCATGCGGTAGAATTAGCAGGACAGTTCTGGCGATGGGAGTTCGACTTTCGAGCATGATTTTGTAGAGCGAAATAGAGTTTATGAGTCCGGTGCTGAACAGTGTTGTCGGCGAAAATTGAAAGACGATTTTCAAAAAGTACGCTAAAAGTCCTCGTTTCAATGAGGAGCGAGTCGGTTAGAAACTGACTCGCTTCACTCGAACTCGGGCTTTCTCCCTTCTAAAAATGCCGAGACACCCTCTTTGTGAGCGGGCATGTCGTAGGCTTGGGACTGCACCATCGTCTCGTAATCCAACGCCTCGCGCCAATCTTTGCCCAGATTCTCGTGCAAAGCTTGCTTTCCGAGTGCGATTGTGTGAGTTGGCTGTTTCGCCAGCGTGTCGGTCAGTTCGGTAACGCGGGCGTCGAGTTGTTCGTCCGGCACGACTTCGTTCACCACGTCCAACTCCTCGGCCTCTTCCGCCGAAATCAGTTCGCCCGTGAACGCGAGTTCCTTCGCTTTCCGCAGACCAACGAGTCGCGGGAGGAGGAAGGTGCCACCCATATCCGGAATGAGGCCGACGTTGATGAACGAGGCGGCGAATCGGGCAGATTCCGAGGCGTAGGCGAAATCCGCCGCCGTGACGAGCGCCATTCCCGCACCGACCGCATCACCATTCACTTTTGCGACGACGGGAACCGGCGCAGAGAGCACTTCGTGGACGACCCGCGAGAGCGTGTCCCGGACACGCTCGTAGGCCTCCCGGACGTTTTCCTCGCGCTCGGCCATGGATTCGATGTCGCCGCCCGCGCTGAACGCCTTTCCTTCGCCCGTCAACACGACCGCGTCGATGGATTTCGGGTCGCTTTCGGCCAGAATTTCGGCGAGTTCGCCCGCGGCCTCAGGTGTGAACGCGTTTCGTACTTCGGGTCGGTCGAACGTCACCGTCCGGATTCCGTCGTCGTCAGAGACGTGCATACGAGAGGGTCACGGCATGCACATTTAATTACTGCCCACGTGCAGTCGAGGTATGGACATCGAAGCGTTCTTCGAAGGGATGCCCTTCGCCGACCTGCTGGGGGTCGAAGTAACCGAGGCCGAGGACGGCCACGCCGAAGGCAAAATCGAAATGCGCGACGAACTGTCGTGGAACCAAGACCAGCAGATGGCTCACGGCGGCGTCACGTTCACCCTCGCTGACACCGTCGGCGGCGCGGCGCTCGTCTCGCTCAACGACCAACCCGTCCCGACCATCGACATGCGAATCGACTACCTGAGCGCGGGGACGGGCGACCTCTATGCCGAAGCCGACGTGGTACGAAACGGAAGCGACGTGGGAACCGTCGATGTGAGCGTCTACGACGAAGACGACGAACACATCGCGGAAGCCCGCGGCGTCTACAAAACCGGGTGAGCGATGGGAAAACGACAGTTCGCACACGGACTCGCGTTGGCGGTGACACTACTCGCGTTTGTGTTCGTGTTCTCCCGGCGAACGCGAACCGAGACGGGTCTTGAACCGCCGTTCTGAAACACGTATCAGTAATTTGGTCACAACCTTTTATCGCGTCGCTGTGCCAGTTCTAGAGGATGGGAACTGCTGTAGAATCCGTTTCTGACGCTCCGATTCTTCGCGTCTCTGGCGGGGTTGGGTGGGAGCGCGCTACCGCCGTTTTGGACAGCGCGCGCGACGAAGCCGACACCGTTTCAGTCGTAGAAGTCGGCCCGACTGGAATCGAAGCACTCGAACCCCTCGTTTCGGTGACGGAGGGCGATACGACCGTTTTCCACGCAAACTGCACGCCGGAGCGAGGGAGAGCCCTCGTTTCGGAACTGGAATCGGGAAATCTTCCGGACGACGGCGCACACGCCGTCGTCACGCACGAAGGCGAACAAACCGAACTGCCGATACCGGACGATGGCCCGCTTTCGGTCGGTCACAGAGACGTGCTCGCACGCTGTGGCTGGACTGACCCGACGAAAATACTGGACAACGAATCCCTCGTCGCCGAGGACGCGCGAAACGGCCCCAAAGACGTGTTCTCGCAAGTCACGCAGTTCGGCCTCCTCGGGCGAGGACGCGGCGATGCACGAATGAACGAACCGATTGCGGAAGAATGGAACATCGCACGCAAAACCGAGGGCGACCCCGTTGTCGTCGTCAACGCGGGTGAAATCGACGACCGAAACCGAACCGACCGACTCCTGCTGCAAAGCGACCCGGTTTCCGTGCTCGACGGCGCGACGGCAGTCGCGCACGTCGTCGGCGCGGAGGATGTTATCATCTACTGTCCGGAATCGGCAGTCGAAGCCCAACAGCGCGTTCGAGAGGCAGTCCGCGCATTTCGGAAAACCGACGATGGCGAGAACCTGACGATTCAACGTTTCGGATCGCCAGACCAGTACATCGCGTCGGAACCGACGATGGCGCTGGAGGCGCTGGAAGGGAACGACCGGCTGGAAGCACGGCTTCGGCCGCCGAGTCCAGCGAAGCATGGACTGTACGGGCGACCGACCGTGGTTCACACTCCCAGAACCTTCGCACAGGTTCGTCGGGCGCTGACGGTTCCCGAGAAGTTCGACGCCGACGACGCCGACCCCGGTACCCGACTCGTCACCGTGACCGGCGACGTGGCGGCACCCGCGACAATCGAACTGCCGACCGGCGGGTCGCTTTCGGACTGTCGGAACGCGATTTCTGTGGACGGCGAGTTCAAGATGGCCTGCGTCGGCGGGCAGTTCGGCGGACTCACTCGCTCGCTTGACCACTCGCCGAGTGCGCCCGCGTTGGCGGGCGCACGCCTCGGAACCGACGGCGTGGTCGAACTGCTGAACCAGTCGCGGTGTGCAGTTGCGACGGCGGGGACGCGGGCCAGATTCGCCGAGGAGAAAAACTGCGGGCGCTGTGTGCCCTGCCGAGAAGGCTCAAAGCAGTTGGTCGGGATGCTCCGTGACGTGTATTCCGGCGAGTTCGCGGACGATTCGCTCCGCGAACTCACCCGGACGATGCGCGAATCTAGTATCTGTTATTTCGGCCAATCGGCGTCCCGCCCCGTCACGACCGCGATGGACGAGTTCGAACCGGAGTTTCACGCACACGCCGAAGGACGCTGCCCGAGCGGTGCGTGCGAGGAGATTAAATCATGAGTTCAGACGAGCAATCAGGAATCGAAGACACTGCTCCGGCGTCGCCGCAACCCGGCGTGCCGGAAATCGACGACCCACGACCGAGTACGCCGCTGACCGAAGATTTCGCCACCGGAACCGCGAACGACCCCGAAGTTGGTGTCGATGGCGAGAGAATGAACCACGTCACGGTGGATGGCCATCCCGTCGCTGTGCCACCGGGTGCGACCCTCATCGACGCCATGGAGGCCGTAGATACTGAGGAGTACGTCCCGGCACTCTGTTACTATGACCGCGACACAGAGCAGGGCGACAACATCGGCCCGCGGTCGGAGTGTCGAACGTGTATGGTCGAAACCGACGAGCACGGACTAGTTCCGTCGTGTAGTTTTCCGGCAGAAGACGGCCTCTCGATTCGAACCGACGCCGAATCAGCTGCGGAAGCGCGTGACGTGAACCTCGATTTGGTGCTGTCGAATCACAACCTGCGATGTACGACCTGCGGGCAAAACGGTCGCTGTGAACTGCAAGACGCGTCCATCGACAACGACGTGGAGGAACCGCGGTACGGGGTGCTGGAAGACCGCGACGAATACGAACCGATAGACGATACCTCCTCGGCCATCCAAATCGACCGGAACAAATGCATCCTCTGTAATCGCTGTGTCGAAGCCTGTAACGACGTGCAGGTGGAGGGAGTTCTCCGAATCGAGGGACAAGGAGCGGACACCCGAATCGGTTTCCAAAGTGACGCCGAAACCATGCGCGAATCCACCTGCGTTTCGTGTGGTCACTGCGCGACGGTGTGCCCGACTGGTTCACTCGTCGAACAGGGATTGACCGATTCCGCCACGCTTCCGATTCCGGGCTTCACCCAGAAAAATTCGATTGGGAAGTCCATAGAGAGCGAGCACGCGGAAACCGCGGACACGGCCGACGCGCCGAACCGAAACGTCCCCGGCGAGCGCGAAGCCGAGGAGAAATCGGGTGTCGCGCGATTCATGGCGAAGGCGCGAGCGAAAGCTAGAGACACCACGAATCGGGTGAAAGACGAGGCGCTAGCCGAGTTCGAGCACGTCGCCGAGGAAACCGCCGCGAGCACGATGAACGTCGGTCAGATGTTCGACGTGGCGGGCGTCGTGAGCGACGCCCGCCTTTCGGGCGTGACAAAAGCCGAGACGACCTGCAACTACTGCGCCGTCGGCTGTCGGTTCGACCTGTACGGGAAAGACGGCGAAGTCCTCGGCGTTCGGCCCGCGGACGAGGACGCCACACCTGCAAACGATTTCTCGACCTGCGTGAAGGGCAAGTTCGGCTACGACTTCGTCAACAGTCAGAATCGGTTGGAAACACCGCTGATTCGGGAAGGCGACGAGTTCCGCGAAGCGACGTGGGACGAGGCGCTGGATAGGATACACGAGGAACTCGCCCGAATCCGCGACGAAAACGGCGACGACGCGATTGCGGTTACCTCCTCTTCGAAATGCACGAACGAGGAGAACTTCCTCGCCCAGAAGTTCGCCCGGCAGGTACTTCACACGAAGCACGTCGATAACTGCGCCCGACTCTGTCACTCCTCGACGGTGGTCGGCTTGCAACAGACCGTCGGCTACGGCGCGATGACGAACCGAATCAACGAGGACATCGGAAAGACCGACTGCTACCTCATCACCGGGTCGAACACGACAGAGAGTCACCCGGTTCTCGCAACGCGAATCAAGCAGAACGTGCGCGACGGTGCCGACCTGTTCGTCTTCGACCCCAGAAAAATCGGCCTCGCGGAGCACGCGACCCAGTACTCTCGCACCAAACCCGGCGAGGACATCGCGTGGTTGAACGGGATGGTACACCACATCATCGAAAACGACCTGCACGATAGGGAGTTCATCAAGGAGCGAACCAAGCATTTCGACGAACTCAAAGAGAAGGTCGAACCGTTCACGCCCGAGAAAGTCGAGGAGTTGACCGGCGTTTCGGAAGACGAATTGACACACGCCGCAGAGACGATTGCGAAGGCCGACACCTGCATTTTCGGCTGGGCGATGGGAATGACTCAACACGCCCACGGAACTAGAAACGTCCTCGCAGTCGCAAACCTCGCGTTAATCACCGGAAATCTCGGCAAGCCGCGAGCAGGGCTGTCGCCCTTCCGCGGCCAGAACAACGTGCAAGGTGGCGGCGGCGACATGGGGCCAGCACCGCACACCCTACCGGGCTATCAAGACCTCACGGACGACGCGATTCTGGACAAATTCGAAAAGTCGTGGGGCGTTCGCCCGCCGGACGAAACCGGCCTCAGATTGCCAGAGCAGTACGACGCGATGGAGGAAGGCCACATCAAAGGCATGTTCATCATGGGCGAGAATCCCGTTCTCTCCGAACCCGACATTCGCGGGGCCGAGAAGGCAATCGAAAAGCTGGACTTCCTCGCCGTACAGGACATCTTCCTCACGGAAACCGCCGAGTTCGCCGACGTGGTGTTGCCCGCCGCCTCCGCCGCGGAAAAACACGGAACCTTCACGAACACCGAGCGGCGTATCCAGCGCGTTCGACCCGCCGTTTCGTCGCCCGGGAAAGCGAAGCCAGATTTGGAAATTCTGTCCGACCTCGCTGGGAAATTCGGCTTCCAATGGGACTACGACGGGCCTGCGGACGTGATGGACGAAATCAACGACCTCGTCCCGATTTACGGCGGCGTGACCTACGACCGACTCGAATCGACGCCGGAGGGACTGCAATGGCCCTGCGAGGACGAATCCGACTCCGGAACGCCGTACCTCTACGAAGAGGAGTTCAACTTCGACGACGGCAAGGCTCGGTTCGTTCCCGCCGACTACGCCGGGCCAGTGGAACTCCCGGACGAGGAGTATCCGCTGATGCTCACCTCCGGGCGCGTGCTCTACCACTGGCACACCGGAACCATGACCCGCCGGGTGAACGTGCTGATGGACCACGTGCCGGAGAGTTTCGTCACGGTTCACCCGAAAATGGCCGACCAACTCGGCGTGGAAGATGGCGAATACGTCCGCGTTACCTCCCGTCGGGGCGACATCGTGACGAAGGCGAACGTCGAGGAAACCTCAGACCCCGGCGTCGTCTTCATCCCGATGCACTTCGCACACGGGGCCATCAACGAACTCACCCAGCACGAACTCGACCCGACGTCGTATATTCCGGAATACAAGGTGACGAGCGTCAGAATCCAGCCACTCGGCCCAGACCCGGACGAGGAACCACTGCCGGTCGAACCGCCGACCGGCAAAGTGGAAGGAAGGCCGGAAGAACAGACGACGGGCGACGACTAACCACCGTTTTCTTCCGAGCGGCGTTTCATCCCAATCGGCGTCTGCTGGTCAACCACGTTGTCTAGTTCGAGTCGGGAGAGCAGTGCTTGGGTCGGACGACCCTGTTCGTCCCACTCGCGGCGTTCGTAGTAGGCCGACAACAGGCGGGCGAACGACTCGTCTTCGAGTCGTTCGCCGTCGCGGTCGTCTCCACTAACCGGTTTCTGGAGCGCCACCGGAAGCAAATCGTCTTCCCGTGAAAATCCCTCCCTGACGTTGAACAACCGCGTCATCGTCCACACGCGCTCGCCAATTCGAAGGAGTTCCTCGCGGGAACGTCCGAAGCCGATTTCGTGAAGCCATTCGTTTCCGCCGTCTTCTGCCTCCGTACCGTTCTTCCACAGCGCCTCACCAGCGAAGTCGTCCACGACCAGACACCAGAGGAACGACCGGAGATTCTGCTCCGCGATGACCGCCTCTGCGCGGCGCTCATCGCTCCACTCCTCTGCGGCGAACACCTCTTCGAGAACCGGACGCGCCCGTCGGTGGCACGCGCCGCGGTCGCTGGTCGCGTAGGCGAGCGCCATCGACGGCGAACGCCGCGGGTCGTAGGTCGGCAAGTCCATTCCCTTGACGGTCGGAATGAGTTCCTCGCCGCCGCACTGGGCCGTCGCCGCGTCGATTCCATCCGCGAGAGTGTCACCCAACGGTGACGAACGAGCGGCGATTTCTTCCAACAGGGCGCGCGCGGGTTCGTCGTCGCTGAACTCGATGTCTCGTTCTATCAACCCTTTTTCCGCGGCGCGCATCGTCCACGCCACTGCGTTTCCCGCGCTGATGAGGTCGAGACCGAGGCTGTCGCAGAGAGCGCCCAGAACGGCAACCGCATCGAAATCGTCGATGCCCAGTCCCGCACCGAGCGAGATGCTGGTCGCGCCGCGCGGAACCGTTTCGCCCTCCTCGCTCTCGATTCGGAAGCCACCCGAAACGTCTTCTCCCGGGCGTTCGCGTCCGATTGCCGATTCCCGAATCGACTCGATTCCGAGGTCGTCCGCTCCCTCGAAGGAACTCTCTTGCCACCCTTTCGTCGGCAGAACACCGACCTCGTTTGCGAAGTCTATCGTTTCCACAGTCTCGCTCGCCGCCTGCCACTTTCCGATGTCGGTCGAACGATAGTCGTGGTCTTCAGTTCCGCCCGTTTCCTCCCCGAATTCCGACCACTCGGAGACGACCGCTTTGAGGTTTTTTGACCCCATCACCGCACCAGAACCGCCACGGGCCGCGTGATGGTCGCCGCCGTCGGACGCGATGGTCGCGTATCGGACGAGTCGTTCACCGGCAGGGCCGATACAGGAAGTCGGCGAATCGAAGTTTTCACACGTTTCAGGAACCGTCTTTCCCCACAGCTCGCCCGCGGATTCTATCGTTGCGTCACCGTCCGCGATTCGAATCGTAACCGGGTCGGAAGCGGAACCGGTGACCAGCAGTCCGAGATGGTTCGAGAGTGCACCCGCGAGCGATTCCGGGAACGTCCCCCCAGTGTACGAATCGAGGAAGGTGCCAGTCAGCGGCGATTTCGTGACGACCGAATACCGCGACTCGCCGGGGATTCTCCCGGTCAGTGGGCCGCACATGAACAACAGGGCGTTTTCGGGAGCCAGCGGGTCTGTTCCGGGAGCGAGTTCGTCGTAGAGATAGCGCGCCGAGAGTCCCTTTCCGCCGATGAATCGCCGAAGCCACGATTCGGGGATTTGCTCACTCTCGACGGTTCGAGCGGAAAGGTCGATACGGAGCAATTTGTCGGCGAACGCCATTCATCTAGAATCGAGGAACCGGGCGGCAAAAACAGTCGCGGCCACAGGCACTTACCGACGCACGTCGTAGCGCCGAACGATGCCAGCAGGAGTCATCCTCGCGGGCGGTCGTTCGACCCGATTCGGTGAGCAAGACAAAGCGGTCGCCGACCTCGCTGGCGTGCCGATGCTCAGACGGGTCGCCGACCGAATCGAGGGCGTCGTGGACGAACTCGTGGTCAACTGCCGGAGAGGCCAGCGCGATGCCATCGAAACGGCGATGCTCGACTATCCGCATCCGACGACGTTCGCTATCGACCCAGACCCCGACCAAGGGCCGATGGCAGGCATTCGAACCGGACTCGCGGCCTGCGACGACGAATACGCCTTCGTCGTCGCCTGCGACATGCCCTTCGTCGATTCGGAACTCGTGAACTTCCTTTTCCAGAGAGCCGAGGGCCACGAGGCCGCGGTACCACGACTCGGTGACGGCTGGTTTCAGACGACTCACGCGGTGTACGAACCAAAGCCGATGGTCGAAGCCTGCGATGCGGCACTCCGAGAAGAGAAGCGAAAAATCATCGAACCGCTGTTCGACCTCGATTACGTCGTTGTCGAGGAAGAAGCGTTGCAAAAGCGCGGTTCCCTCAAGTCGTTCGAAAACGTCAACACGAAAGCGGAGTTCGAAGCCGCAACCAAGCGATTTCAACCCTGAATTTTATACCGGAAACCGCGGCCATCGACGCCATGCGCTGACGTTCACCGTGGAGCGACCCGCGGGAGTACGACACATCGCTTCACGAACTTCTTGCTCGTCGTTCGTGTCGTCTGTTCGCCCTGCTAACAGTGAATCGGCTACTTCACGGCTGCAACGACCGGGTTCTGCGCCGTCATCTGCGTGAGAACGACACGGGGAACGTCCGCCTCCGCTAGTACTATCTCTGCGATTTCTCTCCCGATTGTCTCCAATCCATCGTCGTCCACCATGTTCACGGCGGGAATTACAGTCGCATCGCCGGGAATGTCCTTCATGCCGCCACGTGTGCTCGCTAGCACAGTGGCTACGTCGGGCGCGCGGATTTCTTCTCCAATCCGTCGGTCAGTTAGCTCTGCGACTCTTTCTGGGCGGTGGACGAACTTCTCCGTGAGTGGTTTCCCGACCGCACGAGCACTCGCTATCGGAACCACGATATCCGCGTTCGCCGGAAGCTGTGGCTCTCGTTCATTCGGTGCCTTCAACAACCGAGTGCGGGCACCGTCGGCTTTCACGAGAATCGAGTCGGCATCACAGCCTTTGAGCGATGCTACCGTTTCTGGGTCGTAACCGCGATAGCGGTCTGGTCGCTCCTGTTCCGGTACGAGGCCGACGGACCACTCCGAAACTGATTCGAGTGCCTTTCGAGGTGAATCGGTGACGAGCACACTGTTGACGTGTTCGTCAAAAATCGGGATACGAACCGTCGCCGTCACGACTGCTCGGTCGAGATGGTCTGCCAGTGCGTACAGCGTCGATTTCTTCCCGCCCGCTCCGACGACACAGAGCATGCTCGATTCGACGGAGAGAGCCGCCACGAGATTCATGCGTCGACTTCGCCGAATAGCTATTTCGTCCTACTGGCCATCGGAATCGAATATTCATCATCGAGTGCGAAAAGCGGAATCAAAACGAGGAGGAAGAATCCGAGAACGTACCCCACCAGCGAGAGCCCATCCGGAAGATGCTCGGCCTGCGCGATGGCCAAATAGCCGAACACGATGACAGTTATCTCCGGATGCGGAGGGATGTCTGTAGAGACCACGGTAAAAAATCCGATGATACCATTCACCAATAAACTTCCGCTGGATTACGTATCTTCTTATAACTCGTGTGATATTCAGAAACGAGAGACGAAAGACGGTTAGGCGAACATCTGCGAGAACAACGAGCGTTCGGCGCGGTGAATCCGTTCCAAGAATGCCGATTTGCTGATACCGAGGTTTTCGGCAACATCACTCGCGGTGGTTTTGCGGGGAACGCCGAAATAGCCCATTTCCGAGGCTGTTCGCAGCGCACGTTCCTGCGCTGGCGTTACGTCCCACTGTTGGGCGACGACGTGTTCGTCCTCGGAACCGAGTTGGTGGATGCGCTGCAACTGCATTCCGACCGTTTCTCCTGCCGCTTCGAGGACACCTTGGAGTACATCGTGGCCCACGACCGCACCCGTAAATGTGGCACTGCCGTCACGATAGCGAAGCGATTCCGCCATGAACCCCACGTTAGTGAGTTCGTGAACGACGCAGGGATGTTTCGAGAGACATCTGAAGTTCTGTCTGCCGTCGGTCGTAGAGACGTGAAGATACCGAATACGGTTGTCTGCATCGAGAAAGTCGGTAAGACCTTCGCTTTCCTTTGGTGTGCTAAATCGCAAGAGGGCATAGCCATCGTCTCTGTGCTGTGGAGGTTGGCAGTCGATATGGACGCCAGTCGTTTGCGATGCCTCTGCGAGTGGGCAGTCGTCTCCCGTGACCACGAACTCGACGACGAGACACTCGTCTATCATTGCGGAATCGTATGAACCGCTAGTATTTAAACCCAGTCTATGAACGGGTGAAATGGTATGGGTCGGGCCATATAAGATACGAGTATGGATTTAGACACCGTCAAAGAGCGGGCGGGCCCCCGGCAGTTCAGTCCGAAAGACGACATGCCGGAGGAGTACCGCAAAGCCGCAACTCGCATGATTCAGTTCCACGCGAACTCCGAAATCATGGGTGCGTACCTCGAACGACCGTTCATTCGGCAGGCACCGAGCCTCGACCGAAAGCTGGCGTGCAGTGCGAAGGTGCAGGACGAAATCGGCCACGGCCAACTGCTCTACCGCGCCGCGGAATCGCTCGGCATCAAAACCCGCGAACAGATGCTTGACGAGTTGGCGAACGGAGAGGGCAAGTTCCTCAACTGCTTCCACTACAAGATGGAAAAGTGGTGGGAAACGCCGATGATTGCCTTTTTCGTTGACGGTGCCGCGATGCGCCGACAGGCGACCCTGAAACGCACGAGTTGGGAACCCTACGCCCACGCGATGGACAAGGTGTGTTTCGAGGAAGGATTCCACGTTAAACACGGCGAGGACATCATGCGCGAACTCGCAATGGGGTCGAAAAAGGAACAGGAGCTCATGCAGGACGCCTTCGAAGAATGGTGGCCGCGCATCATCCAGTTCTTCGGCCCGACCAACGACAAGAGTACCCACCACGACTTCTCCGCCGACGTCGGCCTGAAGACGATGTCGAACGACGACCTCCGAAACGCGTTCCTCAACGCCTACATTCCGAAGGCGAAAAAGTACGGATTGGAGATTCCGGACGAGCCTCGAATCGAGTACGACGAGGAGACGAGCACCTACAAGGTGCGCGAAGACGACCTCGATTGGGACGAGTTCTTCCAAATCGCCAAGAACAGCTACGAACCCGGCGTCGGCCAGATTAACGGCCGTAAGAACGCACAGGACGCAGTCGAATGGGTGCGTGACGTGATGGACGACTGGGAAACGGGCAACTCAAACACCCCGGTGGCGGCCGATTAACATGATTTGGGAAGTGTTCCGACAAGACGAAGCAGGCAAGTACCACACCCACTGCGGAAACGTCCACGCGCCCGACCGCGACATGGCGCTCATGTTCGCCCAGATTCAGCACGGGCGGCGCAAGCCGACCAACAGCATCTGGGTCGTTCCGAAGGACGAGATTGCCGAGGTTGACGCCGACGACACCGCGTTCGGTGGCACGACGGACAAATCCTACCGCTGGGTGATGGCGTACAACCGCATCGACTCCAGTTTCGCCGAGGAAATCGCGGATTCCGAGGCAGAACAGGAGAAAGCCGACCGCGAGCGAGGGAAGGCATAATGTCGGCACAACTTGCCGGGCCGGATGACCTGAGCGGCGAGGAGCAGGCCGCAGTCGAATCCCTGCTTTACCGCCTCGCGGACGACGAACTCGTCCTCGCGGAGCGTTACACCGAATGGCAGGTTCGCGCGCCGACGCTCGAATCCGACCTCGCCATCTCGAACATCGCACAGGACGAACTCGGGCACGCCCGCCTCTGGTACGACCTGCTACAGGACTTCGGCTACAGCGAATCCGAACTCATCTTCGAGCGCGATCCGAGCGACTTCCGGCACGCGACGTTCGTGGAACTGCCGTTCGAATCGGGCGACTGGGCCGACGCCATCGTTCGTGGTTACTTCTACGACGTGGCCGAAAAACTGCGCCTCGAAGCCCTCGAAGACACGTCCTATCCGCGAATCGCGGACAGAGTTGCAAAAATCCTCTCCGAGGAGAATTACCACCTCGAACACGCCCAGAACTGGCTCGAACGACTGACGAGCGACGACGAAGGAACGAAGCGCGTGCAGTCGGCGGTTGACCGACTGTTCCCCTACGCGCTGACGCTGTTCGAAGACGGCGATGCGAGTTCGGAAATCGACGATTTAGGCATTCGAACAGAATCGCTCGACTCGATGCGCGAACAGTGGCTCGACACCGTCGTCCCGTTCCTCGCATCATTGGGCGTGGAGGTTCCGGAGGAAATCGAGGACGGCAATCCGGACGAACTACTTCCCGAGCATCTCGGACGCGACGGAAGTCACACCGACGACTGGGCAGAGCTACACAACGACATGACGCGGTCGTACCGAGAACTCGGACGAAGCGAAGCCCACCGCATCATGGCAGACCCCGACGATGAAGAATAACTGGTCAAAATGACCATCGAATAACACCATGAGCAACGAACCACAAGCATACGAAACGGACTCCGAAAAGTACGACATCGAGTCGGAACCCACCGCGTGCGCCTACACCGACTACTCGGAGAGCGGGCAGTCTCCGGAGGAGCTGCCTGCGACGGGTGAGGGAGCCACCGGACTCGAAAAGCGAGTTTGGGACGCCCTCTACGATATCGAAGACCCGGAGATGCCAATCAGCATCGTTGATTTGGGACTGATTTACGGCGTACAAATGGAGGGAGATTCGGCGACGGTCATCATGACCCTCACCTACACCGGATGCCCGGCGCGGAAGATGCTGACCGAGGAAATCGAGGAAGCGGTCGCCGACGTTGACGGTGTTGAAGATGCCGACCTCGAACTCGTCTGGAATCCGCCGTGGTCCATCGAGATGGTCACAGAACAGGGCAAAAACGACCTGCGCGACTTTGGCCTAAGCATATGAGACGACTCGACCCCAGCGTGACGACGAGCGGGGAAGACAAAGGCGCGGAGTGTCCCTACTGCGGTTCGACGGACACCTACCGCGAGCATCCGAAAGGGCCGTCGCTCTGCCGGTCGATGCACTTTTGCGACGGCTGTGAACAGCCGTTCGAGAAGTTCGAGTAAGGAGTGTCGTATTCGGATTTGTTTTTCAGCAAAGACAGACGGCAGACAGCGGTCGCTATCCGGTTGCAGTGTTCGGGAAAGGAAGATGATGGCGCCGCAACTATCGCTACGAACCACTTTGTTATAGTTCTTTTGTAAGTGAATTAAATATGATGGTAAGCTATGCCGTATCGTGGTTAGTGACGTGCTGAACAATTCGGGCCATCACGTTCTTTATTCGGAACGGTGTAGGGCCCACGCATGTCCGCAGACAGACCGACGCGAGAGGAACTACGCAGAGGAATGTCCGTCGAAATCGAGCAGACGAACGCCGAGAACGCGGACGAGGCCGGCCCGATTCAGGGGAACATTGCGAAAATTCTCTCCGACGAACACACCGAACCCGGCGGCGTCAAAGTCGAACTGGAATCGGGAATCACCGGGCGAGTGAAAAGCGTCGTGCCGGAGTAGCTACCGCGATTTAGATTTAGATTCGGATTCGAGGTCAAGTAGTCGTTTTTTGAGCGTCAATCGGTCGCCTTTGCCGCCGGAGTAGCCGCCCAGTCCGTCCGCCGCGACGATGCGATGGCAGGGGATGACGACAGGAACAGGATTTCTCCCGCACGCCTGTCCGACGGCGATTGCGGCGGTGTCCAGTGTTTCTGCGATGTCGCCGTAGGTTCGTGTCTCGCCACGCGGAATTTCGGCCATTGCAGCCATGACCTGTCCTGTGAACGAGTCGGGAAACTCGACTTTGAGGTCGAACTCCTTGCGGTTGCCTTGTTCGTACTCCGCTATCTGTGCTCGGATTTCATCGGGGGATGCCGAAACGAGCGACTCGTCGATTTCGACCTGCCAATCCCACATTTTGGTTTGCATCATTGATTCGTCTGTTTCGTCTGGGTTTTCAGTCTCGTTTCCGCAGAATCGTCATCGGGCGATGAAGCGTTCCCGGTTCGCACTCCGCGACTGGTTTCGAGAGGTCGAAACTGTCGAACCAGCCGACGTGCTCGAAATCGCTCTCTTCGGCGATCATGCGAAACTCTTGGGGTGCGAAGGTCTTAATTTCGTACGCCTCGCGGAATCGGCGCATCTGTTCGCCGTCCGTCACCTTCGTCGTAATCGTCTGGCGAACCAACTGCTCCGCGACGTTGGTCGGTTCTTGTTCGATACAGAACTCGACAGTCGTATCGCCGCACGTCGTCTCCCACTCATGCTGTGACGCTGTTCCGCCGGGGAAGTCGATTGCGCCATCGATGCAGTAGAGCGACCCCGGAGTGAGGGCGTCCGCGACCGAATCGAGGTGCGACCGAAGCGCGTCATTGGAGTCCAGATACAGCGACCCGAGGGCGCAGAAAGCGAAATCGACGCGCTCGGGAAGGTAGAAGTCAGCCATATTCCGCCGGAGGAACGTTGCTTCGATGTCGTTGTCCTGAGCCTTTTCGATGGAGTGCGAAACCATCTCCCCGGAGTTGTCGAGTCCTGTAAAATCGTAGCCCCGAGCGTCGAGTTCTAAGAGATAGGGTGACGGGCCGCAGGCGACTTCGAGCACGGAGCTCGTGTTCGAGAGTCCGTTTCCAAAGCGGTCGATACAGCTTTCGAAGAAGTCTACCTCAGCAGATACGTCGCGGAAATCGAAGGCGATTTCGTAGTAGTCAGGATGGGCGTAGAGACCGGCCATAGGTGCCAACTCTGGGGATGGGTCTTAACGACTGTCATCGCGGTCAGAATGGTTGGATGAGGGGTTTTGTGGTATTTGTTTTTGGAGTCGTGTGGTTCGTATTGGTTCCGGGCGGATTAGATTGTGCTATGAATCGTTCAACGGATTTCGTTTCTGGTTGGTCGATTCGATAGTTCGTTTGTTACTGTGTCGCTAGGGAATCGCGACTACAATGAAACCGCCTCCGCACCGCAACCGCAGTTTCCCCACTCCTCACCGCCAGCGCGGGGTTGCACTCATGACTCACTACGTTCGGCACTCGTGCGAACGCGCTGGCGCACCCTTTCGGCTGAGTGGTCAAGTGACGTGGCGCGCGCTGACGAAACTTCGAGGAGTTCACCTCCGAGAAGCCGAGACAAAGCCGCGCGAGGGGCGACTGAGCGAACGAAGTGAGTGAAGGAGTCGGTTGGGGGGTGTGGTATCGCGGTGCAGTGGCGGTTATTTGGAGTCGTGATTTACAGACAGCATTCTAGCGAAAACTCGGGCTATGTAACAAAATCGAAGCAATACAGAGCGAAGAAATAACGAAACAAAGCATCTGCTGGAGAGCGATTCAGTCCACAAATCAGTAACCACCATACCACTTCCCAGAATCTCACCGAGCAATGCGTAAACGTAGGTTTAAACGAGAAGCCGAACAACCCACGACCATGACCGAATCAGACGCCGACGGGTGGTTCGCAGGCGTCTCGCCGGACGACACGGACGCGGGCGCGCGAGCAATCCGCGAGGGGAGCGCGGACGCTCCGGCGGATTGGCCCGGCGAAGCCATCGAATCCGACTTTGCGGAGGACGAATCGGACTACTACGCCAAACTCAGGTCGGCCAGCATCCGAGCGACCCGCGAGGCCGTCACGGAGCGCGAACGGGCGGACGACCAGCAACTCGTTCACGCGGTTCGCGCGATGAACGACTGCGAATCCGAGGCGAACGAACTCGCCGAACGAGTCGCCGAGTGGGCCGGAACGCTGTACCCCGATGCGGGCACGGGTATCGACTACGCTAAGGAACTCGCCGAAACCGACCCGGAAACCCCGGTCGAAGAGCAGGTAGTGTCCTTAGCCCGGCGGGTCAGCGACCTCGCCGACGAGCGCGACGACCTCCGGGGTTTCGTCGAGCGACAGGCCCCGGCAGTCGCGCCGAACCTCGCCGACCTCGCGGGGCCGGTGCTCGCCGCGCGACTCATCGCGCTGGCGGGTGGTCTCGAATCGCTGGCGAAGATGCCCGGCGGAACCGTGCAGGTGTTGGGTGCCGAAAACGCCCTGTTCGCGCATCTTCGCGGACATGCGTCTTCGCCGAAACACGGGATTCTCTACACGCACGAGGACGTTCGCAAAACACCACCCGAAGAACGCGGTTCTGCGGCCCGCACGCTGTCGGGAAAACTCGTCATCGGCGCGCGAATCGACCACTATTCGGGCGAACACAATCCCGAGCTGAAAGAAGAACTCGACAGGAGAATGGAAACGATTCAGTCGCGGGGTGAGGACGAATGAGCGATTCGAACGAAGACGACTCCGCGCTTCCAACAGGCGTCGAGCGCAGGCAGTTCGGCGGCGAAAGCCGACTGGCCACGCGGGGAGAACCCGTCTACGGCGAACCGACGGACGGCGACTGCCGGTGCTGGGACGCCCGGCGCTCCAAGTTGGCCGCGATGCTGGAACACGGGATGGACACCGGGCTACAAGGTGACGAGACGGTGCTCTATCTCGGCGCGGCCAGCGGAACCACCGTAAGCCACGTCGCCGACTTCTCCGGCCCGACCTACGCAGTCGAGTTCGCGCCGCGTCCGACCCGCGACCTGTTGGACGTGGCTGAATCCCGGGACAATCTCTTTCCGCTGTTGAAGGACGCCCGAAAACCGGCGACCTATGCGCACGTGGTCGAATCGGATGTGGACGTTATCGTTCAAGACGTGGCCACCCGCGGACAAGCGCGGGTTGCCTGCGAGAACAGGCAATTTCTCGAAGATGACGGACGCCTTCTACTTGCGATTAAAGCCAGAAGCGAGGACGTGGCGAGCGACCCGGAAATCGTGTTCGACCACGCACGCGAATCGCTCAAAGAGGAGTTCGAAATCGTGGAAACCCGACGACTCGAACCGTTCCACACCGACCACCTCGGCATCGTCGCAGTTCCCCGGTAGGGGTCGCCGTCTCCGGAAGTATTTACGTGTCGGGTTGCTAATCTCGGGAAAATGGAGTTGGGTTCGGCCGAGAATTTCACGGAGATGGGTACCCTCGGCGTCGAAGAGGAGTTTTTCGTCGTTGACGAGCGAGGCGTCCCGACCGCGGGCACCGACGAACTCGTCTACGAAACAGACCCGCCGGACATCCTCGAAGACCGTCTCGACCACGAGTTGTTTAAATGTGTTATCGAAACGCAGACGCCGAAAACGACGCTTTCGGACGTCGATGACGACGTGCGGGCGGTTAGAGAGGCACTGGTGGAACACGCGGGGTCGCAGGGATTCGGTATCGCGGCGGCGGGTCTGCATCCGGGTGCAAAGTGGCGGGAGCTGAAACACGCCGAGAAAGAACGGTATCGCGCGCAACTCGAACGGATTCAGTATCCACAGCATCGAAATACGACCGCGGGGCTGCACGTCCACGTCGGCGTTGACGACGCCGACGCCGCGGTGTGGGTGGCGAACGAAGTTCGGTGGTATCTGCCAGTTATGCTGGCGCTCTCCGCCAACTCGCCGTACTGGGACGGCTACGACACCGGTCTTCAGTCCGCGCGGGCCAAGATTTTCGAGGGACTTCCGAACACCGGCATGCCGACCGACTTCGATTCATACGAGGAATTTTCGCAGTTCGAGCGCATGATGGTCGAAAACGGGTCGATAAACGACCGCGGCGAACTCTGGTACGATGTGCGACCCCACTCAACCCACGGCACTGTCGAAGTTCGAACCCCGGACGGGCAGGCCGACCCGGAACGCGTGCTGGCGTTCGTGGAGTACACCCACGCACTTATCACCGACCTCGTCGAGCGATACGAAGACGGCGAAACGGGCTATCACCACCGCAGGGAACTGCTGGACGAAAACAAGTGGCGCGCGATGCGCTACGGCCACGACGCCTCGTTCATCCGTCGTGACCGCGACGGTGAAATCTCGCTCGGCGAAGTCGTTGACCGCGAATGTGACCGCCTCGACGTCTCCGGCATCGGCGACATCTTCGACGGGAAAAGCGGTGCAGAGTGTCAACGACGCATCCGCGACGAGGATGGCTTCGAAGCGGTCTGTGAGTCGCTCTTGCTGTAAGCAAGTTTTTTACCCGAAAACGGCTTTTGTCCTTCTGGGAACGACATGACTGGGGATGACATCGACAACGGCCGAAATGACCGAAACGACGGGGAAGACACTGGTGACGAGGTGCCCGTCAACACGGGCGATGCCGCGGAATCGACCGAAGAAATGGGCGACGAAAAACCGCTTTCCCGGGGGAGGAAGCGACTCGGAGCGGAAGCCGATAAGGCAGTCGAAGGCTTCGACCAAGGAATCGTAGACCTCCTCTCGTGGGTGCTCGACACCGAAACCCGCGCGCGAATCTACGTTTATCTCCGCAAGCAGCCGGAAAGCACGAGCGAGGAAATCGCCGAAGGAACCGGCTTGTACCCGAGTACGGTACGCGAATCGCTCGCCGAACTCCACGAGGAAGAGAAGGTCGTCCGCGAGAAACGCGAAAGCGCTGGAGCCGGAAACAACCCCTACGCATACACCGCAATCGCGCCGAGCGAACTCGTCGGTGGCATCGTCGACCAAGTGCAGGGGGAACTCAATACGGTGTTCAACCTCGACAGCCACCTGAACGACGAAGAATCTCGAACTGAACCCGTCAGCATCGAAGTGGAGGATATCTCGGACGATATGGACGGGAGGGGAGAAGACGAACACGAGGACAGCGACGAAGGACCCGACACAACCGAGGGGACGGACGACGACACGAACGACAAGTCCGACGAAGAGTGAGTTCGCGGCCGAGGAGGGATCTGATTTTCGCAATACGAACATCGCGGTCGGAGATTGCAGAAGCCATCTCTTGTAGGCAACGTACAGGGCCGTTCGAGTCGAACAGTCAAGCGAACAATGACGGAGACGAACACGATACGCGGGACGACAGTCGGACGCGTAGCACTTCGCGTGAACGACCTCGACCAAATCAGTTCTTTCTACGAACAGGTCGTCGGCCTCGAACTGCAATCGAAGGACGACCGAACGGCCGTTCTCGGCGCGGGAGATGGAGCGCTCCTCGAACTGGTCGAAGATATCGACGCTCCGGAGCGAACGCGGGGCGAAACCGGCTTATGCCCGTCCGCGCTGTTTCTCGCGGCCGACGACTACCATCACCACGTCGGACTCAACGTCTGGAACAATCGCAGGAAACCAGCAGAGGGACGCGGTTTGGCGTGGTTCGAACTCGACGTTCCGAATCGTGAAACGCTCGAAACGATTCGGGAGCGGTTCGCCGCGCGCGAGATTCCTGTGAATGAGGGAGAAGACGAAATCGAAACCGCGGACTCGGACGGAATTACCGTTCGTCTACGCGTGTATGACTGAAATTTGACTCATTGTGCGAAAGTTGTCGTCTAAATTAATCATGCGAGTGAATCAAGTCGTTTTCATCGGCGATACCGACGTTCACACTATTTTTACTCCAGTATTTACCAATATTAAATAATTATGCGATGAGTATGTCGGCGCATGTTTTATATATCCCTTCTTGGATGTGAACTGTATGAGTGATTTCAGTAGCGGAAATGAAGTGATAACACGTTCCGACCACGGCGTCACAATCGAAAAATCGTTCGACGGCGAGGAGTTTGCGGTGCCAGCAATCCGGTTCGAAGTCCGTTCAGACTGCGACGACGCGGTCACCGTGCGAGTGACCGACCGAATCCCCGACGATTTCCCGATGGATAACGTCGGGTTCCACCCCGAATACGAGAACGAAAACTGGACGGCGTACAAAGACCACCGCGTCCAGTTCGAACGCACCCTCGAACCGAGCGAGGAACTGACGACGGTGTACGGAATCCGACTCACGGACTGGCAGGATGCGGAATCCTTCCTCATCGAACCGGAACTCGAAGAGGTCGCGCCGGTTACGAACGGCGCGAGTACCGAGACGGAAGGCCGCATGGAAGAACACACGATTACCGACATCGTCTCGGAAGACAGCAGTCAAGTCGTCCGCGATGTCATTGCGGGCGACAGCAGCGGGCTGCCGGGACTTGGCGACAGTGGAGAGAACACCGACCCACTCGCGGACGCGAGTACAAGTGACCCACTTGCGGAGGCATCGAGCGACCCACTCGCAGAAACCGCGGACGAACCGGTTTCGGAGGCAGTGGAGTCCGCGGACGCAGCGGAGGCCGCAGATGAACCAAGTACTGAAACCGCCGCCGACCCGCTTTCGGAGTCCACGATGGGCGAAGAAGAAACCGAATCGGAAGCGCCGTTTGCCGACGATGACGGCGAAATACTGGATGAATCGGACGAATCCGTGGATTCGCCCGATTCGACGGACGACGTGCTCGCCGAACCGGACGATGCCGACATCCTCGAACCGCCTGCCGAAGACGAGGCTGTCGAAGTCGAGCAGTCCGCTTCGCCACCACGTCCCGGAAGCGTCGCCGCGGCACTCGCGGACGAAATTCGTGCGGGAGAGGTGAGCGACGCCGACCTCAAACTCATCCAGCAGGAACTCGACCTCGACACGCCCGAAAGCACGAACGTTCGCATTCGACACCTCCAGTCGCGCGTCGACGACCTCTCCGCGTACACCGAAGCACTCGAAGAGTTCATCGACGACAACGGAACCGCCCAGACGGTTATCGACGGGTTCGAGTGCGAAGTGGAAGCCCTCCGTGACGAACTCGGAGCGATGGACGACGACATCGAGAGCGCGAAAGACGAAGGCGCACAAGCGCGTGCTCGCGTCGCAGACCTCGAAACCGACCTCGAAGAACTCGACGGAAAACTCGACGGCGTGGACGACCTCGGCAACAATCTCGACACGCTCGATACGCAACTCAACGACTTGGAAGACCTCGTCGCAACGAACACACAGGAGGCGTCCGCGCTGGACGACGAAATCGAAGACCTCCGCGACGATTTCGACAACGTGGACGCCCTCGAAAACGACATCGAAACGCTCGAAAAGAGCGTCGCCGAAATCGAAACCCTCACCGAAACGGTGTCCGACCTCTCCGATTCGGTTTCAGAAGCCGAATCCGAACTGGACGACAAAATCGATAGCCTCCGCACGGATATTTCGGCTGTCGAAAGCGAACTAAACGAAATCGAGGAACTCCAGTCAGACATCTCGGAACTGGAAGGCGAACTGTCCGAACTCCGCGAATGGCGCGACCAACTCGGCTCCGTCTTCGGCGGTAACTAACCCCTTTTTATTCGCTTGCGGGCGCAGGCAGGAGTCACCTGCCTTCAGGTACGTTGGTATTTGATGAGGAAACTAGCCATGACGCCACATACGGTGTCCGATTCGGATGGCGAACCGGACGACGAACGCCATCTGTACGGCGAGCCGCAACACGAAGTCCCCGAGTCCGAAGACCCCGACGAAACGCTGTACGGAACACCACAACACGAGACGAGCAAGTCGCTTCCCGACTTCGAACTGTTTCGACTCGACAACGTCGCGTTCGAAGATGACCGAACGGGTCGCTTTGACCGCACCAGCCACTCCAGACAATCCAGACAAACCGGCTACTCCGACAACACCGACGGCTTCAGCCAGTTCGCTCACCAGAAGGGAGCCACAGTCCGGAGGGTGCGACTATGAAATCCAAACCGGATAGCTCGGAGATGGCGGAACGATGTGATAGCTGTGGCAACGAGACGCCGCACGCTGTGAGTATCGAAATTCGAACCGAGAACGAGGGCGCGAAAAACAGCGCGTTTTCGCGGGAGCCGTACCGGATTAGCACCTGTGTCGTCTGCGGGGACGAGACGAGTCAGCGAATGAACGACCGATAGTCAGAACTTCGGGTCCGACCGTCAGTTCCGCCCGTCACCGGGACCGACCGCGAGTGCGTTTTTCACGAGACTTCGATGTCCACGGCGAAGACGTTCCGAAACCGCCTGATGCGAGATGTGGAGGTCACCGGCGAGGTCATCTGCGGTCGCATCCCGCGGCACGTCGTAGTATCCCGATTCGAGCGCCATCATCAGCGTTTCGTGCTGTTCTTCCGTCAGGCCGAACAGCCCGTGGCGCTGGTCGCTCATTTCGTAGATATTCCGCAGGTCGAGGGTCAGGCCCGTTTCTTCGCAAAATTCGTAGGTCGCCGAGAGAGCGTCCCGGTTTGGGAACAGGGTGCGAAGTCGCCACCGATTTTCCTTGCCGCGGAGGTTCAGCACCGTCGCCTCCTCTTCGACGAGGAGGTGGATGACGACGCGAATCTGTTCGACCCAGTTCATTCGGTACAGTCGCTCGTCGCCGAGGTCTTCTAGCAGGGTCACCTCGTCCACGCTCGGGTCGTCACAAAGGGCCTCGTCCAATGTCTCGAAGTCGTCCGCAGTCGCCCAGAGATACGGAAGCACGCGGTCGTTGTCGTGGGCCGCAACGCGAACGATGTCGAACTCGGCGTCCGGTACGTTCTCCAACGTCTTCCTCAGTGCGAACTCCTGTGCTGGGAGCTCCATTTCCGCGATGGTACTCATATGGACTCAAAGGCCTGCATCCGTGATACGTGCTGTGGCTACGTCACACCTCCACCGCGAGTGTCGAACGATTCGTACTCGTTCGTCTCGACGACCTCCCGAAGGTGCTCTCCGACCTGCCACACGTCGTGGAATCCGACGTAGAGGGGTGCCGGACACACGCGAACCACGTTCGGCGGTCGGAAATCCACGACGACACCGCGGGCTTTGAGCGCCTCGTTGATTCGATACGCTTCCTCGTGTTCGACCGCGACGTGGCCACCTCGTCGTACCGGGTCGCGCGGCGTCCCGACTTCGCACTCCGGAATGTCGTCAATCAACTCGATTAGGTAGTCGGTCAGTTCGAGCGATTTCGCTCGAACTGCCTCGATACCGATTTCGGAGAATGGTTCGAGCGACCCGAACAGCGGGGCCGCGCTGAACACGGGAATCGTCCCGATTTGCCACGCACCTGCATTTTCGGCGGGTGTGAACGTCGCGTTCATTTCGAACTGGGTGTCCTTGTCGTGACCCCACCAGCCAGCCAATCCGGACGTTTCGCCGAAATGGCGCTCGTTGACGTACAGGCCAGCAATCGCCCCCGGCCCGGCGTTCAGATATTTGTAACTGCACCAGACGGCGAAATCCACGTTCCAGTTCGACAGTTCGTGCGGCACCGCTCCGACAGAGTGCGCGAGGTCGAATCCCGCCAACGCGCCGTGTTCGTGGGCCGCTTCCGTGAGACGTTCGATGTCGAGCAGTTGGCCGCTCCGGTAGAGAACCGACGGCATGAACAGAATTGCCGTCTCGTCGGAAAGGGCGTCGATAACGTCTTCTTCCCCGATAGTTCTGCCATCTCGGCTTTCCACCACGACGAGGTTCTCCTCGGGGTCAACGCCCCGGCTCTGCATCTGTGACCGAATCGCGTAATGGTCGGTCGGGAAGTCGAGTTCGTTGACGATGACCTCGCCACCGTCGTAAAACGTCGAAAACAGCGCGTGGATGTTGACGGTCGTGGAGTTGCTGACGACGACTTCCGACTCCCGCGCACCGACGAGCGGCGCGAGTCGGTCGCCAAGACGCTCGCCGTAGTGGAACCAGTCGGGGTCTGCATCCGTCCACCCGCGGATTCCCTGTTCGCGCCATTCGTCCACGGCGTTCGACAACGCTTCCTCCGCGTCCTTGGAAAACGCACCGAGAGAGTTGCCGTCCATGTACAGTTCGCCATCCGGAACGTGAAATCGGTCGCGCAGATGGGACAGAGAGTCGTTTTCGTCCCGTCGTCTGGCGTCTGCTTCGCCGGTATCCATACGTGTCGTTTCGGGCGATAACACTTGATTGTCCGCTTGTCAGCACCGATTTCTCCTTGTCGATACCGACGAACTCTCCTACCGCTTGCTGAAAGTATAACACAGCCGCTCCCAAGAAACGAATATGGACGACGAAATGGCCGCCGCAGTCGAGCGAATCGAGGCGATGGGCGTTCCACCGTGGCACGCGATGTCTGTCGAGAGCGCCCGCAGAATCGAAGACGACGTGTTCACTCCGAACGAACGGGAAGAAATCCATTTCGTCCGCGACCTCTCGATTCCCGGCCCGGAGGGTGACATCCCGATTCGCGTCTATCGGCCCGACGTAGCGGACGTTCCCGTCGTCGTCTTCTACCACGGCGGCGGCTGGGTGCTGGGAACGCTCGACTCAATCGACGGCGTCTGCCGAGAGTTGGCGAAACGGTCGGAGTGCGTCGTCGTCTCGGTCGATTACCGGCTCGCGCCGGAGCATCCATTTCCGGCGGGCGTGGACGACGCATACGCGGCGCTCGAATGGGTCGAAGAACACGCGGATTCGTTCGGCGGCGACCCGACGAAAATCGGCGTTGCGGGCACGAGCGCAGGCGGAAACCTCGCGGCGGTTACCGCGCTCCGCGCCCACGAGTTCGACGGCCCGAGGATTTCGCATCAGTGTCTTCTGTATCCCATCACGAACCACGATTTCGGCACCGATTCCTACGCCGAAAACGCGGACGGCCCGCTGTTGACGCGGGCGGACATGGCGTGGTTCTGGAACCGCTACCTCCGCAGTCCGGTCGATGGAGCGAACCCCTTCGCGTCGCCGCTTCGCACGGACGACCTGTCGGGACTTCCGCCCGCAACCGTCGTCACCTGCGGCTACGACCCGCTTCGGGACGAGGGAATCGCCTACGCCGACCGACTCGCCGAGGAGGACGTGCCGGTTCGACACCATCACTACGCCGAGATGGCGCACGGCTTTCTCTCGCTCACGGATTCGGTTTCGACCGCGGACGAGGCGATGGGTTCGGTGGCAACGTCGATTCGGGAGAATTTGGAGTAGAGCGTCGAAAGGCGGGCGAGAGTCGCAGTTACATCACGAACGAGAGTGGCAAGGATGGCTGGAACAGGAGGACGAGGAGGCCAGCAACGAGGGAGACGACGCCGGTTGCAATGGAGAACTCCTTGCCCCACGTTGAAGGGAGTCGTTCGACCGTGACGACCGTTGTGAGCGCCACCATCCAGAAGTAGTTCATCTCGCCGAAGAAGGGCATCAACAGGAAGAAGGGGCCGAGACAGACGAGGATGCAACTCACGCCGTGTTCGACTCCTTTTTTCAGGCCGTCCGAGATGTTCGCCTTCTGCGGTTCGACGCGCGCACAGCAGGTTCGAAGGCGGGACTGTTTGAGCGTCGAGAGCTGGTAGAGACCCGTCAGCGCGAGGACGCCACCGATGACGATATGGATGTGTGCCTGCGTGAATCCGTGAATACCGCCCGGAAGCACAGCGTGGAAGGTCAGCGGGACGACCGCGGAAAGCGCCCAGACGGCGTTGTATCCGGCGAGAAACGTCCCGACAGTTGCGGCGACCGAGACGTTCGACCCGCGAAGCACGTCTGCGTAATCCCGCGTGAATCTCGCCATCGGCGGATACATCATCGCCCACATCATTACGCCCCACATGACGACGTAGCCGACGATTGCGCCGAGCGTACCGACGTGGAACACGCCGAGTTCCATCGCACCCGGCGCGGCCATCGGGACGCCCTGTTTCATCAGCCACATCATCCCCGGCATCGGGACGTTCCCGGTGTAGAGAAAGAGCCACCAGAGGGCGTCCAACCCAATCATCCCGACGACGACCGCAGTCGTGCGGTCGATGCTGGCGTCGAACAGTTTGTTCGTGAGGCGATACAACCCGTCTGTATTCGTATTCATCTATGTTCCTCCAAATTGAAATCGAATCGCAGTCGCGCGCGTAGTCGTCGAAATTCGTCCGAGTAGTTCATCGGTGGAGTCCGCGGCCGTCGAATCGAACCCGCGGTATAAACGTTGGGTTCGCGGCGGCACCCTGCCGGAGGGACGCCCACGAGGTACACTCCGGGCAGGCGAAGACGGTGCCATCTTCGCCGCCGAAGATGCGGGCGAACTTCGGGTCGAGATGTTTGTTGCCGCAGTTTTCGTTCTGACAGGCGATGAGTCTCGACTCGTCGCCGTTGCCGGGGTTCCACGCCGGTCGGGAGTGGTGTGAGGCTTCAGTACTGGAATGCGATACTTCGGTGTTGGAATGGTCTGCTTTGGACATCGTAATTGTTCTCCGTGTGAATCGCTTCGATTTTGTCTGACTCACGACGGCCAGAAGCCCGGATGTTTATCACAGAACCGACGGTAACGGCGACGACAAAAATCAGCCACAATCACGAGCGCCGACGTTTTCGAAGTCGGCTGAAACCGCATTCGTACCGTGATTTTGCCACTCAATTTCGAGAATGCGTGTGACCCCATTACGACACACCCCTCCGACATGGAACTCGTGACGTTCCATGCGCTCAGTTGAACCGCCAGACACTAAATTCCTGTAGATATATTAGGGAAATAAACTATCGTCAGGGGACGCCGGCGGCGCGATGTCGCCGATAGAGATAGAACACGCACATCGTGGCGACGCTTCCGAGCCACGACAGCATCGACAGAAAGAGGTTGATACGCGGGCCGAATAGAATCCCGCCGCTGAAGTAGCCGAGAATGGGCGTTGCCGCGCCGCCCCCAGCGTACAGCCACCAGCGAGGATTCCATTCGCTCGACTCCTGCAAATACTGTGTATCCTTGTACAGTGCTGGGAACGTCGTGAAACTCGCAAGTCCCAATACGACGAGGATGACCAGCGCGCCGAGTCCGATAAGCGTCACCCGGTTCGTCAGGCCGACGATTGCGACGAAGACGGCAGCACCGAAGCCGATTGCGAACAGATACGCCGCCAGCACGTACCAGTAGAGTTCACGGGATTGGTTGTCAGTCATCGTTCGATGATAGTTCCGCCAGCGCCCACAGCGACGTCAACGTCGCCGACTGTCACGGCTTGCAAGTCCGCCTCCGCGGGTGTGTTCGACCGTCGCCGCCCGTCGCCGAAAACGCGCTCGTAGACGTGCCCGCTCGCGCCAGCGACGACGAGTTTCGAGTCGTCGCCAGCGATTGCGTGGAGCGCGCCCTCTCCGGCGTCTATCGGCGTCCAATTTTCACAAGCGCGGTCGTAGCGGTAGATTCGTCCGCCGCCACCCGCGATGAGAAGGCTTCCGTCTCCGGCGTGAACGTCGAAGAAGTTCACCTGCGCGTTTTTCACGCCGATGTCCTTCCAGCCTTTCTTCCGTTCCTCGAAGGCGTTTCCGCTGGTGTCCACGGCGAAGGCGCGTTTCTCGCCGAAATCGAGCGCGGGTATCGTCGAACCACTTCCGGGTTTGACGACTTCGCCCCACTTCGGACAGCCGTCGTCGTCCGTCGTGACCGGGAGCACTTCGCCGGAACCGTTCGCAATCCGGAGGACTTCGCTTCCGCGCTTTCCCTTGACCGCGATGGCCTCCCACGTGCTCGTCTTCTCCATCGGCGCGGAGTAGTCGTACTTTTTGCCTGCATCCACGTCGTAACAGCCGAGCGCGCCGGACAACCCGGTCGCCCGTATCGAGCGAGAAACAGCAAGCTGTTCGGTCAGAAGTTCATTCGCATCCCGAGAAGGAAGCGTCGTCCGGACCGGACCTACACTGTATATTCGCGCCTATTAGGCCAAAAAGATGCCGGATATTACGGTAATACATATTAATTTTTGTAAAATAATCATAAATAGAACCCTCGCGTTATGGGTTTATTAAACGACTGTAGAACGACAGAATTTTTGGGAAATAGAAGCCCAAATACGGTCGTCATCTGCGACTCTACCGATGTGTTCAGCGGAACTCGATACCCCATCAGACACCGGTTCGCGTGCTAGGGAGAAATCCCATATGCTGGCGACAGGCAGCAAATCAAGCGCGTCGTCGGCTTCTGCTTCACCGCCATGCTCCGTAATAATCGGTGAGATAGTCTCTGCTGTGGATTTCCAATCGACCATGAGTTGAACTAGCGTTCCATCGAGATCGTAAACGACTGCATCGTATTCGTCAGATAGCATAGTCAGACAGTGGTTCAAACCCGTGAAATATGTTTCCTGAAATACACTTCAGTCAGGTGTGCTACTGAAGAAGTTTACACACTGTGGAGGCTTCACTGTCTTCTTCTCCAAACTTACATCAACTCGGCAAATAATCAACGATTTACTCTGTCTTCTCCGTAGACTACCTCAATCCCACACGGAGTTTTCGCAGAATCTGTGTAAACCGACCCGGAGGAGAACGATATAGCGAAATACAATATATAAATTGGTAGCGCGACAGCGATGAGATCAAAACGAGTGATTTTGATGCGTTGATTCGAGATTATTGGTGCGATTTTGCACATCACGAACTCCAACGAGGGACGAAAAGCACAATTCGAACGTTTCAGCTATCGACGTACTCACAAACGGCGCTGTTGTTATCGACGATGAAATCACCGCAGAGTACGTCTGTAAGTGTGGTTGATTTGAGACGAGTTCTTCCGAGACGATCGTTGGGTGAACAACTGAGGGTTGTGTGAAAAATAGAGACAACGCATCAACGTTTCGCTGCAGTCGGTGAATCAGGTGCAGATTTATGAACCATCACAAGATGTGGAATAAAACCGCTTCCAAACTCAGTTTGTCCCTTCGATCAGAACTCGAACCCGAAGGAAGGAGAGAAAATTATCAGAGTTACTGTGTCGAAAATTCTGGATAAACGGGAGTGGCGGTATAGTATGTAAATATGCAGTCTCTTTCCGATTTCTTCCGGGAATAATATCGTCCAGAATAGGCCCAAAGTAGGGACAACTACAGTACTACTTACGACGATAAGTAGTATTTTGCCACTCAAGTAAAGTACTAGAATAGAGGATAAAGTCCCTTATCACTCTACGTGGGACAGATTGAAATACCGCGGCTGTGAGATGCAATCATGGCCAAGGAGACGGAGAGAACTGTAGTAAAAACGTACATTCCCAAATATCAGAAAGAAGAATGGCAGTCGCATGCCGACGAACTCGACATGAGCCAAAGTGAGTTCGTCAGAGCCATGGTGCAGGCCGGAAGACGCGGTTTCGATATGAACCCCGTGCAGGCCCCTGAGGAGGGGTCGAACCCCGGGGGAGACGAGTTGAAAACACGCCTGCTCGAAACCCTCGCGGCAGAGGAAAATTTGTCGTGGGACGAACTGGTCGAACGACTCGCCGGAGATTTCGAAGACAGACTCGAAGACGTGCTGAACGAACTACAGGCTTCGAACCGAGTGCAGTACAGCGGACGCCACGGAGGATATACACTCGTCGGAGGTACCGATGGCCGCCCGTAGCCCGGACACGCCGAATCCCGACGACCCAGTTGGATATTTTTTGCAAGATTTGCTTTACCACGGGAAAAGCGAACGAACCCGAAACGCCTACAAGCGCGTTCTACGGCGTTTCGAGACGTTTCTCACCGACCGCGACGAGAATCCCTCGGGGCGGAGTGTCGCGCCCGAAGCGGCGACACAGCGCGACTGCATGGCGTGGATTCACACTCTCCGCGGTGACCACGCCGAAAGTACCATCGCCACCTACGCCTCCTATCTGCACCGGTTTTACGGCTACATGACCCAAGTCGGCGCGTTCGAATCGAATCCGATGGCGCTCGTGGTCGAAGAGATGCACGAGTCAATCGACAAAGACCCAATGCGGCGCGAAATTTCGGTGATGGGCATGCAAAAGTTTGTTTCGGCGGTGACACATCCACTGGAACGTGCTGTTTTCTTCACTCTGTTGAAAACCGGGATGCGTGTCGGCGAGGTGAGCAACCTCGACCTCCGGGACGTTAACCTCGCCGACGAAGACGCGCGTGCCGCCTACTCGCTCGGCGAACGCCCGCAACTCGACGGCCGCCCCGACTCGATTTTCGTCGCCTCGGATGCGGTCAGGGGCCAGGTCATCAACGGCGAGGAACGAACCGCCTCGAACAAACGAAAACGCGAAACCATCGTTCCGGTGGACGGTGAACTCCGACGAGTGTTGGTTCGATGGCTTGCAATTCGACCGGACGCCCAATCACCTGCCGAGCCGCTGTTCGTCAGTACGAGCGGCGACTGGGGAACGCGACTCACGCCGAAAATGATTCGGAACATCGTGGAGCGCCACGCCCGCGAACGCGGATGGTATCGAACCGGCGGCGGTGCGGAAGAGAACGTCACACCCCACTACTTCCGGCATTTTTTCACGACGCATCTCCGCGACCGAACCGGCGACCGCGGTATCGTCAAATATCTCCGCGGCGACGTGGCGAGTGACATCATCGACACTTACACGCACAACTGGGGCGACCGCGTGCGGGAGGTGTACGAGGCAAACATCTACACGCTGTCATAAACCGGATTTCACGTTATCGAGACGTCTTTGTGGTGAAAACACTCGATACCGGTTTTCATCCCGTTTAGCTGTGCCATCTGTGATGTGGAAGCAAAAAACAATGTGAAATAAATCAGTCCGTGCTGCTGAATTCATTTCCGCATCGTGGAGTGGTTGAAAGTCGGGGCGAGTGGATCGAATTCGAGCAGTAGATGTGATTGGCAAAAACGGGGCAGATGCCTGCTAGCGGAGTGGGTAGAAAAAATAGGAATTTGCAGGGGAGTTTCAAACTAACGAGGACGGAATGGCGTGTTTTTCATGAATTTCATCGGGAGAGACGACATTGTATCCCAAGACGCACTGAAACGGCTGTCCGAAACGCACCTCATAAATTCTATATCGCTATACTGAATTGGAGCGAACAGTTCGTTCGACAGAATCCGAGAGATCCGGGAAAACAGCGGCGTAATGGTCGTTACCACCCTAGTTACAAAGATTACCGTCGATTTTGGGTCGGTAGGATAACTCTACAAATTTGAAAGTTCTGTGTGCTTTATCAGAGCGTCCGACCTACAGGTGTGCGAGGGAGAGATGTCCGAGAACAAAAACCACGACACGAAAAACGTCGAATCGACAGAACGGCGGTCGTTCATGAAAAAAGGGGCGCTCGCGACGGGCGCACTCGCGCTGGGCCTTGGAAGCGCCGGAACCAGTGCCGCACAAGAAAACGAAGCGTTGGTTTACACCTATGCGTACCACCCGGGCGTCCAGTTCCGCGTCGAGAACACGCTAGAACAGACGACGGTTATCCAGTTGCTCCAACTACCGGGCGGTGGCAACGTGCCCGAAATCAGCCAGCCCGACGACTACAGCGGATGGGTCATCCGCTACAACCTCGGCAATGGAGGTGCCGCGATTACCACGGTCATGTTCTCGCAGAATGCAAACCTCAGCGCGGATGACCAAGGGCAGTTTTCGGGAGACGCCACCATCTTCAGCAGTGAACTCAATCTGCTGAGCACCACCCTCCAGACGGGTGGTGGCGGCGGTGGCGGCAACACCACGACCACGACGCAAGGAAACGGCGGTGGCGGAAACAATTCGTCCGCCTGAATCGACTACCAAAACCACCCGAACCGATTCATTTTTCGGCGATTCAGTAGGAGTTGGAAAAAGCGACCGAACTCAGTCGTCGGCAGTGACTACTTCTTCGTGTTCAATATTCGTTCCCAGCACGTCGAGGAATTGGGAAATCCACTCGACGTGGTCGCCCCAATCGCGGCCAGTAACCAGATTTCCGTCGGTCGTCACACCGTCGTAATACTCACCACCGGCGTCTTCGACGTCGGTTTTTAGTGCGGAGTAGGCTGAACAGGTTCTGCCTTCGATAACGTCCGCCGCGGCGAGAATCTGGGCGGCGTGGCAGATTGCGGCGATGGGCTTGTTCTCGTCGTCGAAGTGCTGGACGACCTCTATAACCTCGTCGTAACTTCTGAGGTATTCAGGTGCGCGACCACCGGGGACGACGAGTCCGTCGTAGTCGGCGGGGTCTACGTCATCGAACGCAGTTGTAAGTGCGAAGTCGTGCCCTCGCGTTTCTAAATACGTCTGGTCACCTCGGAAGTCGTGAACTGCGGTTTTCACCGTGTCGCCGCCGTCCTTGTCGGGGCACACTGCATCGACTTCGTGGCCGACCGCTTGCAGTGCTTGGAACGGTACCATGATTTCGTAATCTTCGCCGAAATCGCCGACAATCATCAGGAGTTTCTTTCCGGACATCGAGGGACGTACGACGGAGAAAAGCAAATAGATACTGGTGACCGAAGCGGTGTCGAACTCGTCTTCGAGAAGTCGTTTTTCTCACTGACCGTGGCGTTCTCGAAACGAAACGTAGTCGCTTCCGAGCAATTCCGCATTTTCGCGCACCCAGTCGTTGAATTTCGTCGTTCCTCGTGGTGGCGTATCTGTCGCCAAATAGCCGTCCATGAGAACCGTCGCTTCGTCCCACGTTAGAATCGTGTCATCGACGACCAGTTCGAGCAATTTCACTCCAGCGTATGCGAATGTGGGTGGAAGGTGAAGAATCCGACAGCGAACGTCGAGCAGTTCGGCAAATTCACGGAGTAATTCTTCGAAGGAGTACACATCCGGGCCAGCAACGTCGATAGTGACGTCTTCGTTTCGCTGGCCGTGTTCGATTGCGATGTCGGTAACGTCGCTTGCATAAATTGGTTGCACTCGATAGTCGCCGTTTCCGAAGACGCCGAACACCGGAAACCGTCGCATGAACCATGCGATGTTGTTCAGTAGAATATCTTCTACCCCGAAAATCAGCGTCGGGCGGAGAATCGCCGTCGAAAGGTCGGAGGCCCTGACGATTTCTTCGACTTTGGCCTTCCCACGATAGTATGGTAGGGCAGAACGAGATGGATTCGATACGCTGAAATGAACGAGGCGGCGGACACCTGCGGCCTCTGCCGCCTCGATGAGCGTTCGACTGTTGTCGATGGCGTTCGCGAACGTGATTCCATCGTGGAACCCGAATCCAGTAGGTGTTGTACAGGGTGTCGACTCCGGTCAAATTTTCGGTGAGGGCGTCGAAATCGTCGAACGCGTAGGGTTCGGTTCGAATCCGTTCGGAGAACGAAGTACGCCGATTAGGATGATTAGTGAGAGTCACCACATCCAATAGGCGGTCTGCGATGTATCTCCCCGTGAAACTGAACGCGCCCGTAACGACATCCGTCGAACTATCCGATATACGACAGTAGTCAGTTGGGTACTACAGTGACCAATAACGTTCGGGTTTTAGAAAGCACTGAACCCCATTTCCTCTCCGCACCATGATAGCAGACGACAAAACCAAATAACCGTCCATCCATTTTTCGATGAATGCAAATCGACTACCAGCGCGAACGTGCAGAGTTCGAGTGGGATATTCCGGAAACGTACAATCTCCCGGCAGTCATCGAGTCGCACGCCAAGGAGTTCGGCCACCGACTCGCAATCAAATTCCGCGACGACGAGGGAGGTGAGGAAACGCGAACTTATAGCGACTTGCGGGACGATATGAACCGGTTCGCCAACGCCCTCGAATCGCTCGGCGTGGGCGAAGGCGACCGGGTGATGCACCTTCTCCCGCGCCACCCCGACGTGTTTGCGATTCAGCTTGGGGCGTTGAAACGCGGCGCGATTTTGGTGCCGTGTTCGGCCATGCTGAAGCCCAAAGACCTCCAGTTCCGCGCGAACGACTGCGAGGCGACGACCATCGTTTGCCACGACGAGTTGACGGAGATGGTCGAACCGATTCTGGACGAGACGCCACTCGACACGATGGTCGTATTGGACGGGTCGCGGACGGGCAACTGGGAATCCTTCGCTGCCGTGGTCGATGGCGAATCGACCGAGCACGACGGGCCGGACATCGGCGCGCAATCGCCGATGTCGATCAACTATACCAGCGGGACGACTGGCCAGCCGAAACCAGTGCTTCATCGCCATCGCTGGATGCACTGTTTCGAGCGCGTCAACGGACGGTACTGGTGGGGCGTCGAACAGGGAACGGATTTCGAGGACGAGCTTCTGTGGGCGACGACGGGCACCGGATGGGCGAAATGGTTCTGGAGTCCGGTCGGCGTCGCGCTGACCACTGGCGCGTCGCAGTTGATTTATCGGGGCGATTTCGACTCCGAAACGTTCCTCTCGTTAATGGAAGAAGAGGGCGTCACCCGGCTCTGTGCGGTGCCGACACAGTATCGAATGTTCACGCAGGAAGACGACATGGCAGAGTACGACCTCTCGCTGACTGAAGTGGTTTCGGCGGGCGAACCGCTGAACCGCGAACCGATTCAAGCATTCGACAAGGCGTTCGGCGTGACGCCGCGGGATGGCTACGGCCAGACCGAAACCGTCGCGCTGGTGACGAACTACCCCGGCATCGACGTGAAACCGGGAAGCATGGGCAAACCGACGCCCGGACTCGGAACGACCATCATCGACACCGTAGACGACGAGGAAGTCGAACCCGGCGAAATCGGTGAAATCGCGGTTCCCGTAGATAGCCCCGCGATTTTCGACAGCTACTTCGAGAAGCCGAATCTGGACAAAAAGACGTTCTCGGGTGCGTACTACCGAACCGGAGACTTGGCGAGCGAAGACGAGGACGGCTACTTCTTCTTCGAAGGCCGGGCGGACGACATCATCATCTCGTCGGGCTACCGAATCGGCCCGTTCGAGGTCGAAGACGCGCTCATCGGCCATTCGGCGGTTGCGGAGGCCGCCGCGGTCGGCAGTCCCCACACGGAGCGCGGAAACGTCGTCAAGGCCTACGTTATTCTCGCGGATGGCTATGAAGGAAGCGACGAACTCGTGGAGGAACTACAGGAGTACATGAAAGAGGAGACTGCACCGTACAAATATCCGCGCAGAATCGAGTTCGTGGACGAACTGCCGAAAACCTCCAGCGGAAAAATCAGGCGTATCGAACTCCGCGACAAGGAGCAGGCGAAGTTCGGATAGCTTCGATTCGGCGGTTCATCGGTTACCTACTCGACTGCGTACCCCTTCTCCCGCAGAACCTCCTCCACTCGCTCGCGGTGATTGCCTTGCAGTTCGATTGCTTCGTCCTGTATCGTTCCGCCGGTCGCCATCTTTCGCTTGAGTTCCGACGCGAGTTCTTTCAGGTCAACCGAATCGGTATCGAACCCTTCCACGATAGTCACCGGCTTGTCGTAGCGTCGTTTTTCGATTCGAATCGTGAGGCGTTGTTCGGTTCGCCCCAAATCCTCGTCGATGCCGAGTTCTTCCGGTAGTCCCGTGATGGAATTGAAGTCGTCTTTTGCCACGGCAATCGAAACTATGATATCCAGTACCTTGGCTCTGTCTCACAATATCTCGAGAAATCTGACAAACACTACATCTCACATTCCTCGCCGTGGTTGTGCGAGTAGATGCCGATACGACCGGGTCTGTAGTTGAGTATCAGGTCGTGACATCCGTCCTCCGTGTACGTCACATCATTTCGGTCGTCGGCCACTGCTATGGAGAGGGTGTATCGAGACAGTTTGCTCGCCCACTCTTCGTGATTGACGCGAAATCCTTCGATGTCATCGCTCGGCACGCGGCGGGTGAGTTCGTGGATACGGGTTCCGTCCCGTTCGAACGTGATGTGAAACTCCCGTAATTTTCGGTCGTCGTTGATGAGGCTGAAATGGCCGAACCTCGCTTCGGGCGAATCGAGAATCACAAGGCAACCGGAACCAGCAATCGGTGCTGTGGCGGTAGCAGTGACGAAAGCTCTTCGGCGCATAGCTGACACAAACATGAATTGTGACAGATGCCTTCTCCTTCGGGAATCTCAAGATTCTAAACCCACCCGCGCGTCGTCTGTGCCATGAACCGAGTCGCAGTCATCGGCGCGTCGATGACGGAGTTCGGCAACCGCGACGGGTGGATACGCGACCTGCTCGCAGAGGCCGGGCAGGCCTGCCTCGACGACGCTTCTGTCTCGCCGCTGGATATAGAACACCTCTACGTCTCGAACATGGCGAGCGGCGAGTTCGAGGGCCAGACGGGGATTCCGAACGCATTGGCACACGATTTGGGCGCGCTTCCGGCGTACACCCAGCGAGTAGACCAAACGAGCGCGAGCGGCGGAGCAGGAATTTATTCGTCGTGGCAATCCGTCGCGTCGGGGGCGAGCAACATGACCCTGCTCGTCGGCGGTGAGAAGATGACCCACAAAACGACTGCCGAGGCGACGGACGTAATCGCCTCGCTGACCCACCCCGTAGAGTACAAACACGGCGTCACGCTCCCGAGTTTTGCGGGATTGACCGCCCGCAGGTACCTCCACGAGTACGACGCGCCGCGCGAGAGTTTGGCGAAAGTAGCCGTGAAGAATCACAAAAATGGGGTGGACAACCCTCATGCCCAGTTCCGCAAGGAAGTCGATTTGGAGACGGTGATGGACTCGCCAATCGTGGCCGACCCGCTGCGACTGTACGACTTCTGCCCGATTACGGACGGGAGCGCGGCGCTCCTGTTCTGTCCCGAATCGAAGGCGAAGGAGTACACCGACGACTACACCGTAATTTCGGGCATCGCGGGCGCAACCGACACCCACGTCGTGCATCAGCGCGCCGACCCCACCGTGATGGGCGCGGCCTACGAAAGCAGTGAACTCGCCTATCAGATGGCCGAACGCGACCCGGACGACGTGGACGTGGCGGAACTCCACGACATGTTCACCATCCTCGAATTTCTCCAGAGCGAGGCGGTCGGCTTCTTCGACCAAGGCGAAGGCTGGAAAGCCGTCGAGGAGGGCGTCACCGACCGCGAGGGAGAACTCCCCATCAACACCTCCGGCGGCCTGAAATCGAAGGGCCACCCGCTCGGCGCGAGCGGGGTCGCACAGGCCTACGAACTGCACCAACAACTGCTCGGCGAGGCCGGAAAGCGACAGGTCGATGCGGAAGTCGCGCTGGCCTGCAACGTCGGCGGGTTTGGAAATTGTGTCACGACGACGATTATGGAGGCGCGATAACCGTGCCGCTCGAAGCACATCGCTGTCCGAACGGCCACCTTACGATTCCGGGCCACCCGCGCTGTCCGGAGTGTGCGGAACCGCAGAACGGGACTGTCGATTTGACCGACAGAACCGCCGAGGTCGTGACGTGGACGACCAGCACCGCGACACCGCCGGGGGTTCGGCAGCCTAATCACCTCGCAATCGTGGAGTTCGATGTCGATGGCGAGCCGGTGCGGACAATCGGGCAAGTGACAAGTGGTGACGAGGTAGAGATTGGCGACGAAGTCCGGGCAGTGTATGCCGAGGAACTGCGTAACCTGGATGCGGGAATTCGGGAAAGAGAGAGTCAGGACTGGGACGGCTATCAATTCGAGCCTCTGAAGTGAATCAGCGGGAGTAAGTTTTTGTCTGATTAGCGGTTTCTGATCTCTAGTTTAATTCGGTGTAGCTAGCTGTTTCCGACTCCAATCATACCGCCACCGCACCCGCCCACACGCCTCCCCCAGCCGATTCCTTCGCTCCTTTCAGTCGCTCAGTCATCCCTTACACGCTGTCAGCACAGACCTTCGGACGTGAAGTCCTCAGGCCGGTTCCAGCGCGCGCCATGTGGCCAATTCGAGGGATTCGAACGGACACAAACCTCATGGCGCGCGTGTTCGCAAGCCCGAGGACTCGTCGTCCGAGGGCTTGCTGATTATTCGTGCGAGGGACGAGTGCGCGAACGAAGTGAGTGCATGAGTCGGTTGGGGAGGCGTGTGGCTGTCGCGGTGCGGTTGCAGTTGTGTGTTGTCGTGATTTGCAATCGACTTGGTCGGAAAAATTTCTCGATGAGTGATGAATTTGCCGTAGTAGTTTCAGTGGAGTCAGCCACGACTAGCATTGTAAAAGATACAGCACGAGAAACGAACAGGCAATCAAAGAGAATCTACTTCTCAGAATCGTCCGAATCGCCAGCACTCGCGCCACCTTCGGAGTCATCCTCCGAGTCGTCCTCGGAACCATCGCCCTCATCCAAATCTACCTCGGAATCACCGTTGCCACGAGCACCCAGTTCGTCCCGAATCGAGCGCAGTTCGGCATCGACATCGACCTGCGGTTTTTCCTCCTCCACTTCGATGTCCTCGCCGTCTTCGCGTTCTTCGTCCGCCTCGTCCGCCTTTGTCGTTTCACGACTGCTATTGGCCTGCTCTCTTCCGGCAGAAATCTCTCCTTTGATGTCGTCGCTGAGTCGGCGGGCGTCTTCGAGGATTCGGCGCGCGCCCGGCTCCTGCGGCAATCCGCCCTCGGTGAGCGCACCTTCGACATCTTCGAGCGTGGATTGAAGGCGGTCTAAGGTGGCCTGACTTGCACGCCCGGCCCGGGAACTCAGTTCGGAGCGCGCTTCGCTGGTCGAATCGTATTCGGGGTCAACGAGGCGGATGATTTGCTGGAGCGCCTTGAGCGCGCGGATGTTCGACTCCAACATGGTGATGAGCGTCGGGAGGGCGTATTCGCTGGTGAACGAGAGCATCTCGCGGGGCGTCGGCGGACGCGGGAGTCCGAGTGGGCCGCGAGGAGGGCGTTGGAGTTCGGTCTGCAAATCGCGCAGCATCGTCTCCAACTCCTCGATTCGGTCTTCGAGGTCGTCCGGGTCATCTGGCATAACCGGACGTTCGCACCGCAGAACAAAAATATTGGTTGGTCAACAGTGGTGGTTAATCGAAATGGTAGTTGGCTAACAGTGGCCGTCAGAATCCTTCCCGAAGGAACACGTCCCGTTTCGGAAACAATGAGTCGAGACGGGGACGGGCGTCGTCCGATTCGACTGAACAGGTGCCGAATCGTTCGGCGTCCTCGACGGAGTAGTAGCCTGCGACCAGCTGTGAAAGCGTGTTCACGTCGAGCGTCACGTCCGGGTCGTCGTCGGTTCGGTCGCAAAGGACGATGTCGTCGGTGTCGAGTTCGAACGTGCCGTCGTTCCACTCCGCCAGCGGGTCGGTGACGCGAAGGACGAGGGTTTCAGAAATTTCGTTGGGATAGGGGATGCTTTCGAGGGCGCGGGGAACGTCCACGAGTCGGAACATCGGGCCGGTACCAATCTCGCAGTCCACAGCTCGGGGGTCGTCCACCATGTCGAGAAGGCCCGTGTTTTCTGGTTCGTAGGACAGTTCGACGGTTTCGACTTGCGAATCGTGATACTGAACGAATCGAAGCAGGTGGCGGTAGGCTTCGTCGTCTGCGTGGGCCATCTCCCAGATTTTGAGTCGCTTTCCGTCGCCGTCATCGTTCTCTTCAATGGTGTAGACGACGTAGCCGCGAGCGTCTTCCGGCTGTTCGCCGTTCTGCATCCACGCATACACGTAGGGGTCTTTCTTCCAGCCTTCGAAAACGCGGTGTCGCCACCACTCTTCCGTTCGGTCGGTAAAAAGCGCGTACTTCTGGCTGTGTGTGTCGAACACTGATTGGAGCAGTTCCCACTCGTCGGCATCGAGTCGGCGAAACTCGCCCGCCGGTTCGGTACCCAGCGCGAGAGCGTCGGGCGTCGTCTCGTACTTCGTGTACTTGTTCACCGTCCCCCAGCCGTACTTTCGATAAAATTCGTAAGAGAACGGCCAGAGGGCGGAAAAGTACACCTCGTTCTCACGATACTCGGCGAGCGAATCCGCGAGCATCTGCTGTACCAATCCCCCGCGACGGCTTTCGGGCGGCGAGGCGACGGTAGACAGTCCGGCCATTTCGTGCCACTCGCCACGAATGTGCGTAGTGAACCAGTAGTGTTTGCAGACACAGAGAAGGTCGTCGCCGTCAAAGAGTCCCCGACGGTCACCGAGTTCCGGTTTGTCGTCATCCTCGTCCGACTTCGGGCCGTCTTCCGGACGGAAGGCGTAATGCAAAAACTCCTCGTACTCCCGCTTGCGTTTTGCGGGAATCGAGCGGTATTCGGGCATAGTTGGTGATAGTTATGAAATGAGAAATAGGTTCGTATCGCCCGCATATATTTTATTTCGCTATATGAAATAGCAGGGATACCCGCTAACGAAGATGAGCGAAAAATATCGGTTCGAACCGCGAAACGACGGAACTGGTTCGGCACTGCCAAATTCGGTTCCACCCGAGAACACGACACACTCATCAAGATTTTCTCACGGGAGTACGACCTCAAGAAGGCCTCACAAAGAATTATTCCCGTTCACGACATTCCGTACTACTATGTGCCAATACTGTACCGCGCGCGAAGACGGTTGGACGAAACTCCTCACCTACGACGACGTGTATCAGCGCGCAGTCGGTTCCCGTGGCGACGACGAGTACGGTTTCCACGAATCGTGGGACGACCTCCGCGACCAACTCGCGTAGTCAGCGCCGCGGAAACGGTCCCCGCTCTGGATTCCACGAAGTCCCCTCTTCGTTTGCGTCGATGAGACATCCGTCGAGTTCGGCTGTAACGCTGTCTTCGTCGATGTCGGTACCGATGAGAACGAGTCGCGTCGTTCGCTCGCTTGGGTTCCACTCCCCGAGTGAACCGCATCGAACCGACGGCCCGGCCTGATTCAATCCCATCGCGTCGTCGTCCCACCCGGCTATCCAACAGACGCCTTTCGTCCGGGCGATATTGCCGTCCCAATCGTCCAACCATGCATTCAATCGGTTCGGATGAAACGGGCGCTCGCGCTCGTAGACGACGGTTTCGATTCGGTCGGCGACAAATTCGGTTTTCGAACCGTGTTCTCGATGGGAATGTTCCCCGTGGTCGTGCTCGGTATTGTGGTCGGTGCTTCCGGCGCTCGCCAGCGCGTGTTTCCAACCCGGCGAGCGCCGCGCCTCCTCGAAATCGAATCGGCCGGTTTCGAGAATCGTTTCGGGCGGGACGGCGCCATCTATCGTCCGAATCAGTTCCGCATTCGGCTGGAGTTCCCTGATAAGCGCTTCGACCTCGTCCAGCGAATCATCGGGCAGCACGTCACATTTGTTCAACAGGAGCAAATCGCAAAACTCGACGGTTTCGACCAGCACGTCGGTCAATGGGCGCTGGCTACCTCCGCCTGCATCGCGTAACTGACCGGTTTCCGTATCGAATGCCTTCGAGAAGCCGACGCTATCGACGACTGAAACCATCGTATCCAAGCGATACTCGTCTGTTGGGTCTACTTCCTCGTCGTCCATCCCGAGGAGCGTCCGAGCGAGCGGAATCGGTTCGCTCACGCCTGACGCTTCGATGAGGAGGCAGTCGAACTCACGGCTGTCGCGCAACAGCGCGAGCGTTGACCGAAGGTCATCCTGAAGCTGACAGCAGAGACAGCCGTTCGAGAGGTCTACGATGTCGTCGGTCGCGCCTTGTATCAATTCGGTATCGACGTTCACTTCCCCAACGTCGTTGACGACGACAGCAACACTGCGGTCGCCGGGGTCGTCGAGCACGTGGTTGATGAGCGTCGTTTTTCCCGCCCCGAGACAGCCGGTAACGACCGTAATTGGAATTCGTTCGTCCCCCATAGTTTCGGTATCGGTCTGCTTCGGGATAGCAATTGGCATGGTAATTCGCGGAGCATTCAAACGATGGAAACTGGTCGAACGATGTATTTTCCACCCATTGGATGGCGAGAGCATTCAGACAGGATTTCCATGGTTACAAAGATGGATAGATCATACGACGCCGTCGTGTCCGACTTCTGTGGGACGTTAGTTTGGCTCGCCGTGGATTGGCAGGAAACCGCAGAAGAAATCAAATCGATACTTCGGGGACGCGGCGAACATCCAGAGAAAACGCTGTTCGTCGGCGGTTCGAACAGTGACGAGGTAACTGCTCGCAAAACAGAAGCTGCGTTCCGGCGGGTGTAGTGAGAGTTTATCGCTCTGAACGGCATCCATCTAGCTATGAGTCTGGACGTGAGCACACCTAGCGCGCCGACCATCGACGGAGAGCGCGAAGACCAGTACGAACCCGACGGGGAGAGACGGGGCGACTTGCAAGAGTACCTCGACGGCGAGGAAAACGCATGGGAAGAGGGGTTCAGCGAGTGGGCGGCGGAAACACCGCTTTCCGAGGAGTCCTATCGCATACTTCTCGACCTCGATTTACTTTCCGACCTCGATTTCTTTTGGGACGAGGAGTCAGAGGAAGTGCAGTACGAATCACCGGAAATCGAAGGCGACTGGGAGGAACTGCATCCATCGCTCGACTCGTGGTCACAGGTGTCCGAAATCAACGAGGAATTGGACGAATTGGGCGAAACAGTCGCAGGTGTACTCTCCGACTACTACATCGCGTGGGACGAGGAGGCGGAAGTGACCGAAACTTTCGGCGAGCAGTACAACGCCCGCGACGATGCACTTCCGGAAAACGAGCGAAACCGAGACGAATGAGAATCATCGGGGCAGATTGTGCGAACTTTCATTCAGAAAATACAGTTTGAAATCCGTACTTTGTATTCGGAATGGAAATTAGAAACTAGCGTAAAATTAGATTATTTTTGTAAGGTCAAAGAATAACTTATATTAATACTAGAGATATTGAAACGGTGCGTGACCAAATGCCGAAAAAGACACGACGCCAGTTTCTTCGAGTTGGAGGGGCAACCGCAGTCGCCTCCGTTGGAATTGCGAGTTTGGTAACGTCAGCACAGACGGAATCCTCCGATGAGTGGAGTGCCGTCGAATCACCGACGACGGGAAGCGAATCTGGTTCGTCGGTGGAAGCGGCGAAAGGTGAGTCGCTGTAGGCCGAAGGGACTACACTGCCCGCCGGTACTGCTGTGGCCACTCGATTCGGTCTTCCGCCCCCAGTTCTTCAGCAGCGTGAAGCGTAAAGTACGGGTCGCGGAGGTGTTCACGTCCGACGATAGCGAGGTCAGCGCGTTCGTTCCGAATGAGGGCATCGGCCTGTGTCGGTTCGGTTATTCCGCCGACTGCACCGACCGGAATTTCGGTCTGTTCGCGGATTCGCTCGGCGTAAGGAACCTGATAGTTCGGGCCGGTGCTCGGAATCTGTTGTTCGGGGTGTAGACCGCCTGCACTCACATCGATGAAGTCGGCCACGTCGGACAGTCGGTCTGCGAGTCGAACCGAATCCTCAATTGTCCACGAATCCTGATTCGGAAGCCAGTCTGTTGCAGAAATGCGGACGAACACGGGTTTGTCGTCCGGCCAGATTTCACGAACGGTTTCGGTCACCTCGCGGACGATGCGCGTTCGATTTTCGAAACTTCCGCCGTACTCGTCCTCGCGGTGGTTCGCGGCCGGTGAGAGAAATTCGTGGAGCAGATAGCCGTGGGCGGCGTGGACTTCCGCGATTTCGAATCCGGCATCGAGGGAATGCTGTGCCGCGGTTGCGAAGGCGTCCACGACGGTTCCAATGTCGTCCTTCGTCATCTCGCGAATTTCTGGTGGGTCGGACTCGTAGGGCCACGTATCGGCGCTTGGCGCGACCGTTTCCCAGCCGCCTTCGTCGGATTGTAGTGGAGTGTTTCCCTCCCACGGTCGGGATTTGCTCGCTTTTCTTCCCGCGTGCGCGAGCTGAATCGCCGGAACCGACCCCTGTTCGCGGATGAAGCGCGTGACGGGTGTGAGCGCATCTGCGTGTTCCTCGCTCCAGATGCCGAGGTCGTTGGGCGAGATACGACCGCGAGGTTCGACGGCTGTCGCCTCCGTCATGACGATTCCCGCGCCGCCGGTTGCGCGACTGCCGAGATGAACGCGATGCCAATCCGTCGCCAGCCCGTCCTCTGTGCAGGAATACTGACACATCGGGGACACCATCACACGATTTCGCGCCGTACTCTCCCGAAACGAGATACTACTGAATAGGTCGTCGGACATCGCCTTCGTCTACGCATTTCGTAGTGAAAATAGCTACAGACACTGCCGTGTTTGCCGATAGTTCTGACGCGGGTACCCGAAAACTTATAATACAGTAAATGATATATGTGAAACAATGCAGAATCGTGGCGAAAACAGTGCCCACTCGTCGGAGACAGCGGCAGTCTTTACCCGGACACTGGCGGGACTCAAGCGCCGTGGAAGCGGGTTGCTCCTCGTTGGGCCACAGCCAGCAATGGGGCGCGCCTGCGAGCGGTTTCTCGGGGAATCCAAAACAGAGCCGCGATACCGACTATTCGTCAAAACCGATGGGGCGACTTGCCACGAACAACAAAAATGCGAGGAAGTGGGCGTCGGTTCGAACGATGAAAACGTGAAAATCATCGAACGAACGACGCACACGCGGAGCACTGCGGCGGTGTCGAGCACCGGTTACGACGGCAGTAACCACGGCATCGGACACAGCCACGACGAGGAATCGGAAACGACCGTCGTCACGAGCGGAAGTCTCGCTCGCCTCGGAATCACGATTTCCGAGGCCATCGACGAGTTCGAACGGAAAAGTGACGGCTTGCAGTCGGGTGAACTGCGCGTGTGTTTCGATTCGCTCGTCCCGCTCTTGGGAGAGCACAGCGACGAATCGGTGTTTCGATTCTTGCACATTTTGGCCGCCCGCGTACGAAACGTCAACGGCATGATTCATATCCATCTTCCGACCAAGATGGATTCGGCCACCGTAAACACGCTCGCGCCGGTTTTCGACGCCATCGTCGAGGTTAGCATGGCCGGTGGCGAGCCGGTACACAGATGGCAGTTGGTGCGACAGGACGTGACGACGGACTGGCTGTCGCTCTGAGTCGGGATTTACGACGTTTTCAGTAGATTGTCAATCGGACAGCAGCCACGGCTGGCGGTTTTTCAGTCGAGTAACGATTCGCCGCCCTTCCGTGGGCGCAAAGCGGTCTAATTCCCGGAGACGAACGACGTCGTCGTCGGTTATCTGTTCGAACAGCGGCGTGTCGAGCAGTTGCGTAACGCCCGGAATATCCTGTTGGCCGAACAGTCGTTGCCGTCGTCGTCGGTTCCCTTCCGCGATTCGTTCGCCGGGGTTGAGTGAATGGTCGTAGGATTGGATGATAGGATACCAACCGCCACGAACCGCGTGTCCCGTGTATTTCGAAACCGTCGCAACCAGTTCTCTGTTGGCGGTTTCAGTGGAATTGACGAGGTCGCACTGGCCAGTGTCGGTGTTCGCTTCGAGAAGTTCGCGGTGAACCGCCAGCAGTCGGTGAAGCAGTTCGACCGACCGGGACAGTTCCTCGGTGACCGACGAGCGGAACCGTCGTTCCGTCTCGTCGTCGTAACGATAGAACTTCCCCTTCACGTTGCTCTCGAACGCTCGCGCTTCGAAGTAGTGGTCGTTGAGTTCACTCAGCACGTCGAGATACTCGATTTTTGATTCGGTAGCGGGCGATTGGAGTCTGGCGACGCCGCGACCTGTCATCACGAGTGCGCTGAGACAGCGTTCGCCCCGATAGTGGAAAAATCGGTGTCGGCCATCGCTTCGTTCGACTAATTCCTGTGACCCCCGGAAGAACCCCTTCGAAACCATACGATAGTTGGTGTGTCGTTCGAGCGAGAGGACATAAATGTTTCAGTGGAATTATCACGAGGAATAATCCGAGGGTAGAAGATCAGTCCGAAAAGAAGGTAGAATTCTAAAGGGATAGGAATGATGCGGCCAGTACATTGTCCAGTTCATGAACGGCCAATACAGAAATACGTCTGCGCCGCGGATTTCCTGCAAGAGTGCCGTCCGACGTGCGAAATGTCGAACTGTCGAACGGTGCACGATAGCGTACCGAACGTGACTCGGTAGCATTTTCCACGGGAAGCGTCGGAAATAACGAGAGCCATTAATCCAATTGTGAGTAAATAATTTACCGACGGAGTGCGAAGGGATAGCTATGACACAGAAACGTCTCCACCGCCGAGAGCAGTTGTTCATCGATGGCGAATGGCTAGATACCGACGACGTGCTTGAGGTAACCGACCTCGCGGAAGACGGTATCTTCGCCGAAGTCGCTGCCGCTGACGCAGAACTAGCCGACAACGCGCTCGCGGCCGCCCAGCGCGCGGAAGCCGAAATGCGCGAGACGACGATTCCACAGCGAGCGGGGTGGATGGAGGAAATCGCTGACGGCCTTCTCGACCGAAAAGAGGAGTTGGCGGAAGTCATCGTCCGCGAAGCAGGCAAGCCGATTTCCAGCGCGCGCGGCGAAGTCGAAAGCGCCGCCGAACGCTTCCGCCGCGCCGCAGAAGAAGCCCACGACCTCCGCGGCGAGTTTCGCGAAGGAACGACGGACGGACACGAGGGCTGGGAAGCCATCATCAAGCCGGAACCGGTCGGGACCATTCTGGCAATCACGCCCTACAACTATCCCCTCGCAACGACGGCGTTGGAAGTCGCCCCCGCGCTCGCGGCGGGCAACTGCGTCATCCTCAAACCGGCGAGCAAGACACCAGTGAGCGCGGCGATTCTCGCCGAGGTGATTTCCGAGCAGGACATTCCTAACGGTGCGTTCAACTTCACGCCCGGCAGTGCCAGCGAAATCGGTGACCTGCTCGTCGGCGACGACCGCATCAACATGATAACGATGACCGGTTCCAGTCCGGCAGGGAAACACGTCGCACGAAAGAGCGGCATGGTCAACCTCCACATGGAACTCGGCGGAAACGCGCCCGCTGTCGTCTTCCCGGATGCCGACCTCTCCGACGTAGCCGGTGCCTGTGCCAAAGGGTCGCTCAAGTACGCCGGACAACGGTGTTCGGCCGTGAGTCGAGTCGTCGCACACGAGGACGTTCACGACGAAGTGGTCGAGCGACTGGAAGCGGAGATGGACAACTGGGTCATTGGCGACTTGTTCGACGAAGAGACGCAGATGGGGCCACTCATCAGCGAAGACCAAGCGGATTGGGTCGAAGAACTCGTCGAAGATGCGGTGGAGAAAGGTGCCGACCTGATTCGCGGCGGCGATCGCGACGGCCAGTTCTTCGAACCGACTCTGCTGGCGAACGTCCCGAACGACGCCCGAATCGTCCACGAAGAGCAGTTTGGCCCCATCGCGGCGGTCACCACGTTCGAAACCGAGGAGGAAGCCCTCGACATCTCGAACGGCGGCGACTTGGCGCTCGACGCCGCAGTGTTCACGGCGGAGTACGACCGCGCGCGGCGGATGGCCGACAAACTCGACGCCGGAGCGGTCAGAATCAACGGTGCGCCGAGCCACGGACTCGGCGACATCCCGTTCGGCGGGAACAAGGGTTCGGGCATCGGTCGGCAGGGATTACACCTGACCATCGAGGAGATGGTGCGGAAAAAGAGCATCATCCTCTAAGGATATCACTCTCTGCCTCTCGCACTACCTTTCATTCTACACCCATCTATCTCTCGCACTACTTCTCCCTCTGCCTCTCGGACTCGGAACCACATTTTGCGTTGTTCCTCGGTTTGCCTCCTCCTCGTGCCATTCCTTGGTACCTATCAACCCGTGTCATTCCTCGGTTCCCGACCGACCCCATTGTTCCGCTGTGTCTGACGACTTTCTCTGGATAACACCGATTCAGATTGTACCCCGTCGTTCCGCTGTCTTCCGTGTCGGTGCCGCTCGCTGTTATTGTACATTGATTACCCCGTCGTTCCGCTGTTTTTCGTCGTTTCACTGTCTTTCGACTATCGGTCTGCCAGTTTCGTCATTCGCCTGTTATAAGCGTCGTTTCGGTCGGTTGCCATCGAAACATCGACCGGTTTCATGACGTGAGGAGTGATGCGGTACCCCATCGTTCCGCTGTTTATCAGCTAATACATCGAACTATTCAGGGCGTTTAAAGAAGTTTTACCCGCCTATCTACCGCTCGGAAGGAACGAAGTTAGTGTGAGAAGGGCAGTATGGAAACAGTCGGAGAAAGATACGGCACTGTTTCTCACACCTCATACACCGTCGTTCCGCTGTCTTTGGAAGCCTCGTTCTCGCTGGCTTCCATCGTTATCTGCTTTCACGGGGGTTCTCACCCACCCCATCGTTCCGTTGTTCTCTATAGACGTGGGGTGAGACGGGATGTGCCGTTCTTTCCTGTGTTTCCGCTGTCTTATTTAGTTTATAAACACCCCCACCCCTCGATTCCGTTGTTTTCTCGTCGAAAAGGGTGGTGGGGGTGAGACAGAAATTCGAGAAAATGAATTATTCATCAACTATTTCGGTGAAATAGTCTATTTCGTCTGGTTTACGGATATTGTTGTAGTGATGATGACTTGAACCTTCCCATTCTAGAGTCCTCCGTCACATCCCCACCCCTCTTTCTCACAGATACAGCGGAACTGAGGGGTGGGGGTGGTACTTAAACAAACGAGTCAAAAGAAACAGAAGACTCAGCGGAACGGGTGGTTTCGGGGTGATTTACCCGACAATCGATGGACGCCCAACAACCGCCAAACCCCCGAGAAACGGGACTACAAACCCTATCCGTCAGACACAGCCGTTTCACACGAAACACAGGAAACATAGGAACAGGTGGTTCGGAAGCGTTATGACCCTGCTCCGTTTGCGGTGGAGTAATGGGTTCATTCGAGTTCGTCCGCGAACACTCTCCGTACAAACATCGGGAGGCATTGCTTGACGATTACACGCCCGATACGCTGGTCGGGCGTGATTCTGAGTTGGCCGAGTATCACGGTGCGCTCCAGCCCGCCATCTACGGCGAGCAACCGGACAACATCTTTCTCTACGGCAAGGCCGGTGTTGGGAAAACGGCGGCGACGCGATTCCTACTCGATAAACTTGAACATAACGCGGGCGACTACGATGACTTGGAAATCTTCACGGAACTCGTCAACTGCGACGGCTTGAACTCCAGCTATCGCGTGGCCAGCCATCTCGTGAACACGCTCCGTGACCCGGCCAACCGCATCAGCGAAACCGGCTATTCGCGGTCGCAGGTGTACGAACTGATGTGGGACGAACTCGACACCCACGGCGGCATCATCCTGTTGGTGCTGGACGAAATCGACCATCTCAAAGACGACAGCATTCTCTACCAACTCTCCCGTGCGCGCGAGAACGAAAACCTCACCGAGGCCCGAATCGGCCTCATCGGCATCAGCAACGACCTCACTTTCCGAGACGGTCTGTCACCGAAAGTTCGCTCGTCGCTCTGTGAACGCTCGATTTCGTTTTCGACCTACGACGCGAACGAACTTCGCGCCGTTCTCGACCAACGTCGAGAAGTCGCGTTCAAAGACGACGTGCTGACGGACGACGTGATTCCGCTGTGCGCCGCGTTCGGTGCGCAGGAATCCGGTGACGCGCGAAAAGCACTCGATTTGCTTCTGAAAGCTGGCGACCTCGCCCGCGAGGAAAACGCCGCACGCGTTTCGGAGGAGCACGTTCGCCGGGGCCGGGACTTGCTCGAACGCGAGCAGGTCGCCCGCGGAATCGCCGACCTGAACGACCACGAACGACTGGTCGTCTACGCGCTCGCAACGCTCGAAGCCGAAAGCGAAACGCCCGCTCGGTCGCGCGAAATCTACTCCCGGTATAAAGCGCTTTCAGACGCCGCCCAACGCGAAGCCCTCACTGCGCGCTGGCTCCGCGAGCATCTCGACGACCTCTCGATGCTCGGTATCCTCTCCGTCTCCGAAATCAACGAAGGCTCCGCGGGCGGGAAGTACCGCGAATATGCCCTCCAGCAAGACCTCGCGGTCGTCCTCGACGCCTTGGAGGAAACGCTCGAAGCGATGGGCGTTCACACGAGCGTCAAAGGCTACGTCTGAAACCTCGATACAAATCCGGTTTTCGCCATTACTTCCCCGAAACGTCGGCTGACTCGCGCCGACGAGTCGTACAACGTTCCGAGATAGCCGGATAACGCTTCGAACGATGACTCTCGTTTATTAATGCGCTCGCTGTGCGCTTTTGCGGTATGACAAACCCACCAACCGACGAACCCCGAATCCAGGGACAGGCTGCTCACGGACAAAAACCTCACAGACGGACGACTCGCAGACGGTTTCTCAGAGCCACAGGCGCTTCGCTGGTCGGACTCTCCACACTCCCTACAGTCTCGTTGGCACAGGGACAAAACGTCGCGGAGTCTTTCGAATTCGGCGGCGAGGTACAAGCGTGGCAGGGGCGCTCACCGCAGTCCATTCAGGGCCAGCAGAACCCGACGCTTGAGCTACAGACGGGAAACGTGTACGAGGTGACGTGGGAGAATATCGACGGCCAACCGCACAACTTCGCCTTGCAGGACGCGGACGGGCAGAACCTTCCCGTCATCTTCCCCGACGTGCAGACGAACATGGGCGGCGGCGGACAGGGTGGTAATCAAGGCGGCGGCGGCGGTGGCGGACAAGGCGGCGGTGGCGGCGGTCAGGTAACGCCCCCCGATGACGCAATCGACGTGACAGAGACGATTACACAGCAGGGTGCGACCCAGACGCTTCGCTTCGTCGCCACGCAGGACGTGGCGCAGTACATCTGTGTCATTCATCCGACGACGATGGTCGGAGAAGTTAGTCTGCAAGGCGGTGGCGGAGGCGGCGGAAACGGTGGCGGTGGCGGAGGCGGCGGAAACGGTGGCGGTGGAGGCAATGATGGCGGGAACTAACACTCCGACGAAGCGAAAATAGTCGTTTCGTGAACCGCCCGCACCGCCACCGCAACCGACCGAACTAATTTTTGCGTCCTATCCGAGCATCCGTGGTCGCTTGAAATACTGCTTGATGCCGTCTGCCGCCCGGTACGCTAGCGCGCCGACCGTTCCGGTCGGATTGTAGCCGCTGTTGTGCGGGAACGCCGAGGCTCCGGGCACGAACAGATTTTCCGCGTCCCAACACTGGAGATAGGAGTTGACGACCGACTGGTTTGGGTCAGAACCCATAATTGCGCCGCCCGTGTTGTGCGTCGATTGGTACGGTCGAATGTCGTAGTTTCCGCCCTCGCCGATAACCTCCGTTCCGACGCCCATCTTCGTTGGCCCCATCGCTTCGATGATTTCGGCACAGCGCTGTCCTTCGAACTCGGCGAGTTTTCTGTCCTGTTCCGTCCAGTTGAACGTCATCCGAAGCAGTGGGTCGCCCCACTCGTCGGTGTAGGTCGGGTCTAAGTCGAGGTAGTTGGTGCGGTGGGGCATGACTGCACCCTGTGCTGAGATGCTGGCCGTGCTGTTGTGATATTTGACGCTGGCGCGTTTGAACTCGCCACCCCACTCCTTTTCCACGTTCGGCGGCGATTCGTTGTTCGCAATCGGTCGCTTGCCGGTTTGGCTGATGGAAATGTTGCCGCCGTGAATGAAGTCCAGATCGGTGTGATCGAAGTTGTCGCCGTTCCAGTCGTCCACCGCGGCCCCGAGCGCACCCGCACCCATGTAGAGGTTCCACTCCTCGTCGTCGAAATACCCTGCCGCGCCGCCGCCGAAGTTCTGATAGCAGTAGTTCTTTCCAACGGTTCCCTCGCCGGTTTCCGGGTCGTAGGGTTCGCCGATGTTCGACAACAGGAGCAGTTTGACGTTCCAGAGTGCGTAGGCCGTGAGCGCGACGACCTCCGCCGGTTGAATGTACACCGTGTTGTCCACCGTATCGACGTACTTTACGCCGGTTACGCGACCTTCCTGTTCGTCGTAAACGAGGCGACGCGCGTCACACTGCGTTCGCAGTTCGAAGTTGCCGGTTTCCTGTGCGGACGGGAGAACGGTGACCGTCGGGTCTGCTTTCGCGCCCCACTCACAACCGAAGCGTTCGCAGTAGCCGCAGTACTGACACGGCCCGCGCGCGACCCCGTCGGGGTTCGTGTACGCCTCCGAAAGGTTCGCCGAAGGTGCCATAAATGGATGGTAACCGACGCTCGCCGAGGCCTCCATGAACCGACTCAGAAGTGGCGAGGTAATCATGGGTTGCGTCGGATACTCCTCTCGTGGCCCTTCGAACGGATTGCCTTCGTCCTGTATGTTCCCGTTGAGGTTGCCCGCCGCACCCGAAATGCCGGTCATCTCCTCGAACGTCTGGTAGTACGGCCTGAGTTCGTCATAGGTGATTCCCCAGTCCTGTAACTGCATGTTCTCCGGAATCTTCTCCGGGCCGTATCTGTCGAGCGTCCGCGACCGAATTTCGAAGTCGTAGGGAAGGAATCGCCACGTCTGGCCGTTCCAGTGAACGCCCGCTCCGCCGACGCCCTTGCCGGGGAGAAACGACCCCAGTTGCCGCATCGGCAGGGCCTTTTGATTCGGTTCATTTCGGAACGTCAGAGTGCCCTTCGAGAGGTCTTGCATCATTTCGTAGCGCAGGGCATAGCGCAGTTCGTTGTGCATGGTGAGATAATCCTCGGGGCCGCGCTCACCGCCGCGCTCGATGCCGACGACCTGCTTGCCGTCCTCCGCGAGTTCCTTACCGATAATTCCGCCCGTCCACCCGACGCCGACACAGACCACATCGACCGGGTCTAACACTTCAGGCATCGGTATCGCCCTCCGAATTTCCGTGTGCGTCGTTTTCCTGTGCGTCGTCCTGCTCACTTTCCATTTCGTACCGCGGGCCGTGGCTGTGAGCGGTCGATTCGGACGAGTTCGACGACTCCGACGAACCCGTGCCGGTTTCGATTCCGGTGGATTCCACGTCGTCCTCGACGCCTTGCGGCGGGATTCGAATGAATCCCTTCCTGCCGATGAGTTCCTTGTAACTGCCGAGCGCGCCGGGCGACCCGGGGAAACGCTTCATCCGCCATCCGGCCATATTCCGATTGCCGCCGTAGGTGGGGTCACAGTAGACGCCCTCCAGAACGTTCGTGCGAAAGAGCGTGAAAAACTCCGACGGTTTGACCGAGCGGAAGTTGTTGGGTTCGTCGTTTTCGAGCGCCGTGAGCAGTTCGTCTTGCTGGTCGGTAGATAGGTCGAGAAAGCTCCCGCCGAACTCGTTGTTTGCGTACTCCTCAGTCCACTCCAGCGCGAACTCGTAGGTTTCGACCGGTGTGAGGTTCGATTGCCAGCCCTGATTCGGAATCGCGTCCTCGAACTGGTTGACGAACGGCGGTTCCATATACCAGTTTTCGCCCTGTCCCCACGCCCCCGCAAGTTGGCGGTCGATGAAGTAGACGACGCCGGTTTCGACAGCACCCGGCCCGAACTCATCAGACGGGTAAATCCGCTCCGCCATCGCCTGTACCAGTCGCGCTTGGTTGATGTCGAGTTGAACGAGCGCGTCCTCGTCTACGCCGGTATCGCCATTTTGTGTGTCTTGTTGTTGTACTTCTCCGCGCGCGACGTCGGCGGCGTGCCCCGACAGCACTATTCCGCCTGCGAGTCCCGACTGGCCGAGAAAGGAGCGTCGCGTGAAATCGAATCGTGTCTCCGGTTGTTCTTCTGGCATCTTCGTCCCCGTTGTTCGACCAGTGCAACCGAATAATCATTATCGACTGTTATAGACTGTTCACGAAGTAATCGGTCAGTTGTTCGCCCTACCGGAGCAGTAATCGGCAGTAATGTTGAAAAATTGAAAATTTATCACCGACGAACACCACGAACGGTCTGGACGGTTTAACGCACCGACCGAAGTAGAACGCGCACAATGCAGGGATTTCGATTCGGCGTCGTCTTCGTGGTGGTCGCACTCGTCGTCGCGCCAATGGCCGGTGTCGCACAGTCGACCGACGGGACACAACAGTCGCAACTACAGCGGGTAGGACAACAACAGACAGGTCAACAGCAATCACAGCAAGCCAATCAATCACAACAAACCAACGCGACCTTCGAACCCGCACTGGTCGAGAATGAGACTGTCTCGCTTGCTGGTGTTCCGCTCAATATCGAAAAAGGCTTGCTAACGCTCCGAGACGGGACGTTGACGCTGTTCGTGGAACGCGGCGCGGTGACGGCAGACAGAACCACCGCAGTCGTGACGAACACGCGAATCGCGCTCGGAGATAACGTGACTCCCTCCGAGGCGAACAGGACGCGACAAGCCCTCGAAGACGGGAGACTCGCGGCACCGTCGGGCGTTTCGCACGCTCGGCTTGCCGCTGGATTGCTGTCGGTCGAAACCAACGGCATCGCGTTCACCGAGACGAACATCGATACGAACGTCGGCAATCCCACGGTTCCACCGGGTCGCGCCGTCGCAGGGCCGGTGGAAAGTCCGTTCGAGGTGACGAACCTCAGCGCGCCGGAATCCCTTCCGGTCGGCCAGTCGTTCAACGTCTCGGCGACCGTTCGAAATCCCGGCAACAGAACTGGCACCGAGGAACTACAGTATCGGGTCGAGGGTATCACCGCCCAACGGCAAACCGTGACGCTCGGTGCGAACGAGTCACGAACGGTGACCTTCGAGGTCAGTTCGGGGACGCTCCCGAGCGAACCGGGAACGTACTCTCACGGTGTGTACGCATTCGACAGCAACCAGACGGTGAGCATCTCGTTGACTGGCGGCAATCAGTCGAATCAATCAGTTTGGCGGTGACCGCCGACCACACCAGAGATACGATTGAATGAACGAAATGAATGCGAAGACGGGATTCGTCACGCAAATCGGGATGGAGTACGAGGAGGCGTTCGAAATCGCGGATGACCTCGGGTTCGACTATGTGGAACTGATGATGGACGGAGCGACCGAACGCCAGCATCTCGACCCGGATGCTGTTCGCGCGCGTGCAGAGAAGTGCAATATCGACCTCACGGTTCATCTTCCATTCGCGCTCGACATCGGTTCTCCTTTCGAATACGTTCGGGAGGGAACAATTCGAGAAGTTCAGACCGCCGTCGAAACGGCGAATGCGTTCGGCGCGACCAAAGGTGTCCTCCACGCCAGTTCGAGCGCGTGGAAGCCCGCGTGGGATGCGGAAATCGTCGCGTCGAACATCGTCGAATCAGTACGGAAAATCGACGGTTTTGCGGACGACCTCGGCTTCGAAATCTGCGTCGAAAACATCCCCGGCGGGTGGTTTACCATCCACGATTTCGACCGAATTTTCGACGAGACGAACGCTTCGATGACTCTCGACACGGGCCACGCGCGAATCGACGGACTGGATTCGGGTGGGATGGCTTCCTTCGTCGGGAGCCACGGCGACCGAATTTCACACTTCCACCTGAACGACACGCGACTGGCGAGAGACGAACATCTCCCGTTCGGGTCGGGAACCATCGACTTCCGCGAGATTTTTGGGGCGTTGCCCGACGATTGGGACGGAACGCTCTCGCTTGAGGTGTTCACCCTCGATTACGGCTACATCGAGACGAGCAAAACGTCTCTGGATGAACTGCTCTGAGGCGTGAGCAGACGGTTTGATTTTCGTCTCGATAGTGCGTATTCTAACCAAGCAGGCGGGCGAGTGCACTACACTCGCCCGCCAACCGAGTGTCGTTTTTATTTGACTGGAAGCTCGGAATACGATCGGTATCCGAGCCATCGGCTTTGATTTGGGCGGGCAGGCCGACGGCCCGCCTGCCCCGTGATTTTAATCGGTTTTTCTGCCCTTGAAACAACGTGACCGAAAACACTCTCACCCACGCGACAAACCACATCGAGTAAGCAAACCCTTTCCTGCTGGGCTTCTCACGGGAAACCATGACGGAAACACCGAAGCCGCGAATCCTCGTCTCCGGGGAAACGCTCGTGGACTTCCTCCCGGAACAGCCCGGCACGCTCTCGAACGTGTCTTCGTTCGACCGCAGGCCGGGCGGGGCACCTGCGAACGTCGCAGTCGCGCTCTCCAAACTGGACGAAACGCCGTGGTTCTGGACTCGTGTTGCGGACGATCCATTCGGTGATTTTCTCGCGGACACGCTGGCAGAAACCCTCCCCGACCGATTCGTAGAACGAGACTCCGACGCGAAGACGACGCTGGCGTTCGTCACCCACGACGAAACCGGCGACCGAGAGTTTAGCTTCTACCGCGACGGCACCGCGGACACGCAACTTCGCCCCGGTGGCGTGGAGGACGACGTGCTGGCCGACATCGAATGGGTGTACGTCGGTGGCGTCATGCTGGCCTCGAATCCGGGTCGCCGGGCGACGCTTGACCTCGCGGAACGCGCGAAAAAAGCGGGCTGTTCGGTCGTGTTCGACCCGAACGCCCGCACCGAACTGTGGCCGGAAAACGGGTATCTCGACATGGTTGACCAGATGCTCGGTCTCTCGGACGTGGTGAAGGCGACTCCAGAAGACCTCAACATGGCTGGATTCGACGCGGAAAATCCGGTCACACTCGCGGTCGATGTCTGCGAAGCCGGGCCGCACACCTGCCTGCTAACGCTCGGCGAGGACGGTTCCCATGCTCATGCATCCGAGGACGCGCCGTGGGGTGAGAACTCCTTGAGCCATTCAGGCTACGACGTTTCAGTGGAAGACACAACGGGTGCTGGAGATGCGTTCACTGCTGGCGCGATGGCAGCACTCGCCGAAGGAGAACCACTCTCTGAAGTGCTCGCGTTCGCCAACGCCGTCGCCGCCCTGACGACGACCGAATCGGGAGCGATGACGGCACTGCCGAATCGGCCATCCGTCACCCAACTTCGAAAGTCGTAACTTCTCCTACGAAGTTCGTAACGGCACTTTTATGCCGATTACGAGGAATCCGAACAACAGACCGCGACTGAGAAGACATGACAGGAACGACAGATGACACGAATGGGGAGTCTGCGGACGCAAACGGCGTGAAAAAGAGGGCATCGGAAGAGGGAATACCGGAAGACGGGGCACTCGAAGAAGCGTCGTTCGTGGAGTACGGCATCGAGGACAAACCACCAACGGGGGAATCGGTTCTCCTGGGATTCCAACATTATCTCACGATGATTGGCGCGAACATCGCCGTTCCGTTGGCGCTCGCGGGCGCGATGGAGATGCCCGCAGACCAGACGGCGCAGTTCGTCGGCACTTTCTTCGTCGTCTCCGGACTCGCCACACTGGCTCAGACGACGGTCGGCAATCGGTATCCAATCGTGCAGGGGGCGACGTTTTCGATGCTCGCACCCGCGTTGGCGATTATTGGCGTGATTGGCGGTGGATGGCGCGTCACCTTGCTCGAACTACAAGGGGCGGTCATCGCGGCGGCCGCCGTCGAAGTGCTGGTCGGCTATCTCGGCTTGATGGGCCGACTGAAAAAGTATCTCTCGCCGGTCGTCATCGCGCCGACCATCACACTCATCGGCCTGTCGCTCTTCAACGTTCCGCAGATTACGGCGACCAATCAGAACTGGTGGCTCGTCGGCCTGACGGTCGGACTCATCGTTCTCTTCTCGCAGTATCTCGACAACCATCGCGCGTTTCGACTGTTTCCCGTTCTCCTCGGTGTCGTCTCTGCGTGGCTCATCGCCGCGATTCTGTCGGTGACCGGATTCTACTCTCCGGGAGCGCCGGGTCACGTCGCGCTCGGGCAAGTGGCGAGTGCCCAGCCGATTCAGCCAGTAATGCCGCTTCAGTGGGGAATGCCGCGCTTCACGCTTCCCTACATCATCGGCATGTTCGCGGGCGTCGTCGCGTCGATGATTGAGAGTTTCGGCGACTACCACGCCGTCGCCCGACTGTCGGGCGTCGGCGCGCCGAGCAGAAAGCGCATCGACCACGGCATCGGAATGGAAGGCATCGCCAGCGTTTTCGCTGGAATCATGGGCACCGGAAACGGTTCGACCTCGTATTCGGAAAACATCGGAGCAATCGGTCTGACTGGAGTCGCCTCGCGCCACGTGGTTCAGATTGGGGCTATCTTGATGCTCGTCGTCGGTTTCGTCGGCTACTTCGGCCAACTCGTCGCAACTATTCCGAGTCCAATCGTCGGCGGCCTGTTCATCGCCATGTTCGGGCAAATCGCCGCGGTCGGCCTATCAAACCTGAAATACGTCGATTTGGACTCCCAGCGCAACCTGTTCATCGTCGGCTTCGCCATGTTCGCCGGACTCGCAATTCCGGCGTACATCGGCGGCCTCGGCGCAGGAACGGAACAGTCCGGTGCGGAACTGTTCCAAGAGGGGTTGGCGAACGTCGCGGTGCTCGGCCCGGCCTTGGGCACCGACCTCGTTGCGAATACGCTGTACGTCATCCTCGGAACCGGAATGGCAGTCGGCGGTTTCGTCGCGTTCTTCCTCGACAACACGGTCGAAGGAACACGCGAGGAACGCGGCCTCGAAGCATGGGACGCCATTACAGAGGACGAGAGCGACTTCGAGAGTGCAATCGACCGACTCGGTTCCGGTCGCGGTTCCGACCCGACGAAGGCGGACTAACTCGTTTTTTAATTTGTTTTTCCACGCGACAGTCTCTCGCAATTTTCGCCCACAAGTTTTTGCTCTCCCCGAGAGTGAGTAGAGATAGCACGCAACAAGGATAGATAGCAATGACGGCAAACGAATCGGAAACCACGACGAGCACCTCGGACGACCAACAGACGACCGACGAGCTGCGAGAAGACGACCTCCAAGCACAAGTCAAAGCCCTCCGCGACGAACTCGAAACGACGAAAAACCGCCTCCATCACGCCGAGAAAAACCTACGGTGGATGGCACAACACCAAGCCAGCGAAACCGGAAAAAGCGTCTGTCCGGAGTGCAGTTCCGGCGGTTCGCTCTCCGTGGAGCGAACCGCCACCGGGAAAAAGAAAGTCGAGTGTCGGAACTGCGGCGCGCGACTTATCTGACGATAACCCGGCGCGTTCGCGGGCCATCGCAGTCCACGAACAGAACCGATTGCCACGTCCCGAGAGCCAGGCCGCCATCCGAAACTGGAATCGTGACGCTGGAACCGAGAAGCATCGAACGGAGATGAGCGTCCGCGTTGTCGTCGATTTCGTCGTGTCGATAGCCGTCGTCTTCAGGAACGAGCGCGGAAAGCGCGGTTTCGAGGTCGGAAAGCAGTCGGGATTCGTCTTCGTTCACGACCACGCCTGCGGTCGTGTGCGGGACGAAAACGGTGCAGGTTTCGGCGTCCGAAAAAACACGCCGCTCTACCTGTTCAGTAATATCCACGACGGCCACTCGCTCCGAGGTGCTGATTTCGAACTCCATGCTTTCACTTCGACCCGTGGGTTCTAAACCATCACCTCGAAAGTGTACCTCTATGAAAGAACAACAAACTGTCGCAAAATTCCTCGCGGAGCACGACATGGATGCCCCGCCCGCGTACCGACTGCTCGACCTCACGGCCGAAATCGGCGAACTGGCGAAAGATGCGAACGAATCGACCGACTACGGCGCGTCGCCGGAGTCGATTTCGGTGAACGAAGACGAAATCGGTGATACACTGTTTGCCCTGCTCTCGCTCGCCGAATCGTTGGACATCGACGCAAGCAACGCGTTGAACGAAGCGATTTCGAAGTACGAATCTCGAATCGAAACCACAGGCGACGCCGGTTCCGGAAGATAATCGCACAACTTCGTCGGGTGGTTGATTTGCGCTGACTATCATCACCATCTCCTTGCAACTTTTGTTCGTTGTCTCGTTTCGCTATTAGAATGTCAACAAATATCCCGCCAATTATCACGACTGATATGTGAATCGAAAGGATTATCCTCGATTTGCCGACTCTTGTGTGTATATGAATACTGATGTGTCGAGACGAGGATACCTCCGTCTCGCCAGCACGCTTCCAGCGACCGGCGCACTCGCCGGTTGTCTGGGTGGGAAACTCGGCCGTTCGCCGATTCAACTCGGCGCGGTGCTTCCGCTTTCGGCCGAGGGCTTTCTCGGAACTGTCGCCAAACACCATCGACGGGCGGTCGAACAGGCGGTCGTCGACGTGAATCAGGCGGGCGGACCACTCGGCCGCGAAATCGAACTCACGGTCGAAGACACCGCGCTCGACCCGGAGCAGGCGAAAACGGCACTGGCAACGCTTTCCAATGCGGGTGCCGTCGGATTCGTCGGCCCGGTTGTCACCGACATTTCGATGGTTCTCGCGGAAGAACTGCCAAACAAAGACATCTTCGCGGTGAGTCCGTCGAGTACGCATCCGGCACTTGCGACGGCGGGACGGTCAAACGGCACGAAATTCTTCGGACGTACTGCCGCCAACGACATTCAGCAAGCGCTCGTGATGGCGAAAGTTCTCAACAGTGATCGCTACGTCGGTGCGGAAAACGTCGCCACCTTGTACGTAGACAACAGTTTCGGCGCGGGACTCGCGGACACCATCGAAGCCAACGTTTCCGGTGACGTAGTCGCCTCCATCCCGTTTCCGACGGGTCGAGAAACGTACGCGAGAGAACTCAAGCAAATCGAAGACTCCGGCGCGGACGTGGTCGCATTCGCCAGCGAACCCGGTAATACGACGGTTCTCGAAGCACTCACCGAGAGTTCGTACGATGGCGAATACGTCCTTAGCGAAGGACTCCTTCCGGGGGAAATTCCGCCGCACATGGATGGCATGTACAGCGCGTCGGTGGCCGCGACGAACACGACCGGCGCTATCGAACTCGAACAGAAACTCCGCGACATCGCGCCGCTCGCGGCCTACACACAGCACGCCTACGACGGGCTGTTTCTGATGGCACTCGCAATCGAACAGGCGGGAGCGGC